>JBLHSI010000179.1:0-6160 GCA_047626655.1 Halioglobus sp. | reverse complement strand
CTTCTGTCGCAAAGACCGCTATTTGTTCTGGCGTGAGATAGAACCGTTCGCTATCGGCATCGTATTCCACATACTCGTTAGCGGCATTGGCAGATAGTAGTTCTGTCAAATAACGTGCATCTACCCCGGCCAGGCTCGCTATTTCTTCTGCCGTTCGAAGTTCGCCATCAGCCATGGCCCGATAAACCCCTGTTTGATCGCCTATATAGGCCAGCAAACCTGATAGCGCGGCATTCGCATTTCCTACGACTTTGCCTGCCAGTTGATCTAACTTTTCCATGTTTAGTTCAGCCATAGTCTATGCCTTATATTTTGGTGTTAAGGTGCCAGCGAAAGCCTCACGTGATGCTGGCTAGAGAGCCGGCGGGGGCTTACTGGCTATTGAGTATAGTCATGGATTACTCATTGCGCTCTAAAAGCGCTTTTCGGCGAGGCAAGCACACTGGTTACTGATTGAACAGTTCTGGACCAACATACTAATAGACTCCAATAATAGAGCCAGGTAAGTGGTTGCAGTCACCACTTGGAGCACGCTTTTGTCTATCTGGCCATGTCAGTAGAAGATAAGTTCGAGCATCAGGAACTTGTCGGGCGATGCGGCGATATCATCGATGACCGCGATCGGCTGCTATTATCTTTGGGGGCCGTTGGCGGAGTGAAATCGGGTCTAAATCACCTGATTTGAATCGCGCAAGCGATCGTATATTGACACGCCATATGTCGCTAAGTACATTGTCTGATTAACTCAGACATCGGCTTTTAAGGATAAACACTGCATGAAAACCAGAATCACCGAACTACTTGGTATCGAAACACCCATTATCTGCGGCGGTATGATGCGCGTCGGCACCGCCGAGCTTGCCGCAGCTGCTTCCAACGCCGGTGCTCTGGGTGTAATGACAGCACTTACCCTGCCAACACCCGAATTGTTGCGAGCTGAGATAGAAAAATGCCGTTCGCTCACCGATAAGCCCTTTGGTGTCAATTTAACGGTTGGTGTGGTCGCCACGGCTGTCAATTACGATGACTATATTGATGTCATTATAGACTGCGGCGTAAAGATCGTTGAGACCGCCGGCCGTAGCCCCGAGCCTTTTATGGCTAGATTTAAAGAGCATGGCATTATTGTTATTCACAAATGCGTTGCCGTGCGTCACGCACTGAAGGCCGAGCGCATTGGTGTCGACATTGTAAGTATTGATGGTTTTGAGTGTGCTGGTCACCCCGGTGAGCAAGACATAGGCGGCTTGGTACTGTTTCCCGCTACAACTCAGGCGCTGAAAATACCCGTGGTAGCATCTGGCGGTATTGCCGATGCTAGAGGTCTGGTAGCGGCTTTGGCCCTGGGATGCGAGGGCATCAACATGGGATCTCGGTTTATGGTAACCAAGGAAGCGCCCATTCACGAGGGCATTAAGCAAAAAATTGTTGAGATGGATGAGAACCAAACTCGCCTTATCTTTCGCTCTTACAAGAACACCGCGCGGGTCTATCGCAACTCGATAGCCGACCAAGTGGCTGAGATCGAGGCCTCTGGCGGCGATTTTGGCGAAGTACACCACCTGGTGTCTGGAGAAAATCAGGACAAAGCGTGGACCAGTGGCGATATTGAAGCCGGGATGATCACTGTGGGTATGAGTGGCGGTTTGATTAACGACATTCCTAGCTGTGATGAGTTGATTCACAACATTATGACCGAAGCCGAGCAAATCATGAGAGACCGACTGGGCTCTATGCTATAAATTGCTGGACTGGAACACTAAGTGGGGCCGACTAAGGTCGCCCCTGCCAACCGCAACATTGAGACATACACTATGGAATTTTCATCCGCTGTAATAACGCTCGAATTCGATGGCCCTGTCGCCACACTGTGGCTCGATAGGCCCGAAAAACGAAACGCGATGTCGCCAGAAATGGTGGCTGATTTACCTCGTGCAATGGCCGCTATTGCGGATAATGAGGAGGTCGGCGCTGTTGTTATCGCAGGGCGAGGCAAAAGCTTTTGTGTGGGGATAGATCTGGCCGGATTAATGGGGGGCGCTTCCGAGGGCCAAGAGGGCAAAGAAGTCTCTGGTGCTACCGCCAGTTTGAGGCAACTAAAAGTCACGAGAGCTTTTCAGGCGTCAATTAGCTCTGTGGCAGATTGCCCGGTGCCAGTGATCGCCGCTATTCACTCACACTGTATTGGAGCCGGTATGGATCTGGTCACGGCCTGTGATATTCGCTTGGCTTGTGAGGACTCTGTATTCGGTGTGCGTGAAACAAAAATTGGTATCGTGGCCGATGTGGGTACATTGCAGCGACTGCCGGGTATTGTGACGGCCGGGCAGCTTGCCGAATTGGCTTATACAGGCAAGGACATCGGCGCGCAACGGGCTGAGAAAATAGGCTTGGTCAATGATGTTTATGCCGACGCAGATTCGGTGTATGCGGCTGCGCTTGAGATGGCCAGAGAGATAGCGGCGAACCCACCGTTGGCGGTACGTGGCACCAAGTTTATTTTGCAGCAAGGTGAGAATTTGAGTACCGAGCAGAGTCTGCTGTTAAACGGTCTGTGGACAATGGTTACCACCTTAAACTCGAATGACCTGGGTGAAGCCATGCATGCCTTTATGGAGAAAAGGCCAGCAAAATACACTGGCACTTAGCGCTCCTCAGCGATCTATGCAACACTTACAGTGAAGTAGCACAGACAATAAAGAGGTATTTATGACTCGGGTATATCGGTATTGGATTAGCGCCGTCGTAATAATGGTAGTGGCATGCTTGTCTGCTTGCACAGACAGTTCCGATAGGAGTCGGGAGCTGGTCGTACCGATAATTCCTGTGGAGCCCTCATCGCTCACGGTAGTCAGCAGTGCGGCGCCTGAAGGGGCCGCTGGCACAATGGCGCCGTTGGCGTTTCGGGTTACCCTGACCAAGTCTCAGTTAGAGAGCGTTTTTGTCCAGTATGAGACGGAAGGCGGATCTGCAACATCCGATCAGGACTACGTTGCCGCCAGTGGTGAGTTGGAAATTCCGGCCGGCGACATCGCCGGCGATATTGTGATCGACCTAATGGGCGATGCCAACGAGGAAGCGGCGGAAACATTTACGCTGAAATTTACTACCAGCGATAATGCCACAGCCACTGCAAACGCGGCCATCGGTACTATAGCTAATGATGATACCAGCTGCGACAAGCCCTTTTCCAAAGATCCCAACCCGTGGTTGCGCAACGGTGCAGATCCGCTGAACTTTGCCCACCGGGGCGGCGTGACCGATTTTCCAGAAAATACTCTTTACGCCTACGCTGAGGCCGCTTTGGCAGGTGCTGATGTATTGGAGATGGACGTCTACCAGACCAAAGACAACGAACTGGTTATTCTGCATGATCTGGATGTTGACCGCACCACCAATGGTCAGGGCAATGTGATGGATTTAACGCTGTCTGAGTTGCGCGTGTTGGATGCGGCCTATTGGTTTGTCCCTGGCGTTGGTACACCGCACGACCGCGACCCTGACGACTATCTGTTTCGCGGTATAGCCACCGGCGCTATACCTCCACCCGTCGGCTACAGTGCAGAAGACTTTCAAATCCCTACACTCGAACAAGCGTTACAACGTTTCCCACACAACCTCATCAATCTCGAACTCAAGCCTGATTTAGACGGCATGGGAGATTATGAGGGGCAGATGGCTGAACTTCTGCAGCGCTATGGACGCTTCACCGACTTAATTGCCGTGTCTTTCGTAGATGAGGCAGCAAACAATTTTAAAGCGATAGCGCCCTGTGTTTATACCGCAGTACCATTGGGTCAAGCGACAACCTTGGTGCTACAATCGAAGGTGGGAGACATGCCTGCAGTGCCCGAGCATATTTCGTTGCAGGTTCCGCCAGACACCAGTCAGATTGGTGGGCTAATCTCCGGTGATGAACCCATTATTGTAGTCAATGAGGATTTCGTAGCTGACAGCCACGCGGTAAATATCGCCGTACAGGTATGGACGATCAACAGCTGCGAAGACATGTTGCGCATGATTGATTTAGGCGTCGATGGGATTATGACCGATAAGCCTTTGCTGCTAGCGTCTATTTTGGCAATGCCGGCCGGTGAGCGGAGCTGCGATTAAGTCACAATAGGCACTAGCCGCGCTGCAAGTAGCCTAATGTCCGTCGCAGATGCAAAACTTAAGAAAAGCTAATCAATGTTTGTGATGCTGTGCCAGCAACGTATAGGTCATTAACTTTAAATCGGCTTTGGTGCGACTAGCACGCTGCCCGGTTTGCGCCACAATTTCTATTGCCATCACATGAACGAGTTCCAAATACACGCTCGCGATTCGGTTAATCTCGCTTGGGCTTGCGTCAAGACCTAACTGAATAAACATCTGGCTGAACCGTTGTATCATAAGTTGGTCATGAGTCTCGTCCATTTCGCGCAACTCTGGAATGGAAAACATGGCTTGAACCAGGTGTAAAATGCCCTTTTGGCGGCGGTATATCTCCAGTAAACGATTGGTACAGTGGTCGGTAAAGTCATGCAACTTCTGGTTGTCTTCCAGCTTGGCGTCAATATCATCCAATGCCAGCGTGATCTCGGTGAGCCAGCGCTGCGACAGAGCGTAGAGGATGGCTATTTTATTAGGGTAGTAGTGATATAACGATCCCACTGATATTTTTAAACTTTTTGCGATGAGAATAGTGGTTAAGTCATCGACTCCCACTTTTTCCAATAACTCTGCGGTGGTATCGAGAATCTGCTCGCGGCGTTTTAAAGCCCTTGCTTGAATAGGCGTGCGCCTTGCTTGGGTTGTATTCTTGCCGCGGCCACTGTGAATGTTAGTACTAGTCATGTTATAGCTTCGTCAATAATTTCAATCCAGTGACGCACTGGCAAGATCGACTTTGACGCCAAGTGCATCTGACACCCTATATTGGCCGTGACGATTTGCGCAGGGTCTGCAATGCTCAGTGCGGCGAGCTTATTATCCAGCAGGGCTTCACTCAAGGCCGGTTGCAAAATTGAATAGGTGCCCGCCGAACCACAACACAGGTGCCCGTCTGTGGTAGAGACTAAATTAAAACCCAGTTCCGATAAAACCGCGTCCATGGTATTAGGTAATTGCTGGGCATGCTGCAAACTACAGGGGCAATGAATTGCCGTTTTTTCCTGGTTATGCTCGAGTTGTAACGTGCTTAGGTCTTCTTCTTGAAATATTTCACTCAGATCTTTCGCGAGTTCGCTCACCTTGGCTGACTTCGCGGCGTAGGCAGGGTCTTCTGCCAATAACGCGCCATAGTCTTTGACCATGGTTCCGCAGCCCGAGGCTGTCGCTATTATCGCTTCCGCACCGGCTTCAATCGCAGGCCACCAGGCATCAATATTGCGCCGGGCAAAGTCTAATGCGTCTTTATGGGCGCTAAGATGGTGGCTCATAGCGCCGCAGCAGCCAGCGCTCTTGGGTTCTAACAATTGAATCTCTAGTCTGTCTAGCACTCTTGCTGTCGCAGCGTTGGTGTTGGGCGTGGCACCGGGCTGAGCGCAGCCGGCCAGAGCCAGCATAACTCTAGTGCGAGGCGTTGACGGCCTGGATAAGGGTCTCTGCCGTGAGGGAATTTTTTGGCGTAAAAAACGGGGCAATATCGGCGCAAAAAATTGCCCCAGTCGCAGCGCTAGGGTGAAACGCTTGGGGTAGGGCAGCAGCCAGAGTAATGCGCGGCGTTGGACTCGATCGATGAGAGTGCGCTGTTGCTGCTCCTCGACAACATGCCGGCCAATGTCCAATAACCTACCGTAGTCGACTCCCGATGGACAAGTGGTCTCACAGGAGCGACAGCTCAGGCACCTATCGAGGTGTGTACGCGTTTTATCGCTCGCACTTCCTTCTTCCAATAGCTGCTTGATTAGGTCGATGCGACCTCTGGGGCTGTCTCTTTCGTCGCCCAGTTCTTGGTATGTGGGACAGGTAGCCATACAAAAGCCACAGTGGACGCAGTTTTTGATGATGTCCGTTGCTTCAATCGCTCTAGCGTCATTGCTAAGTGTGGCGTGTAGGTCTGTTTTCATCGTTAATAAGCTCTTTGCTATAACCAGCTGTAAAGTCGACCAGGGTTGAAAACACCGTTTGCATCGAAACTGTGTTTTAGACGCTGATGAAGCTTTTTAGACACAGCACT
>JBLHSI010000178.1:0-6174 GCA_047626655.1 Halioglobus sp. | reverse complement strand
TTATCCCAGTTATAGATATGCATGTCGGTACCGCAGATGGCGGTACGCTTCACTTTGATCAAGACATCGTTGATGCCCACTACCGGCAGCGGCACGTCTTCCAGCCACATACCTACTTCGGCTTTTTTCTTTACTAGGGCTTTCATGGTCATACCCGCTTTTCAAAGCCGCCTATTGTACAGCCGCGCTCAATCACTCGTCACGATAAACCATAGAATACAGCGCGTAGAGTCTCTTGAAATACAACCTTCTGCCGCACTCAGGCAAAGCCCTAGAGCCAGGACTAATGGCGAACCAGGCTGTGACTTACATAGAGTGCCGCAGTCAAGGTCAATATGGCGCCGACTTGATGAGCCGCGGCAATTGCCACCGGCACATGCAGCAATAGCGTGCTAATACCTAAACTCACTTGCAACAACAGGGCCGTGATCAATAACACCACGCCAATTCTGGAACGCCTACTGATGCCCGCTCGATACACCTGCCAGCTGAATACAGAGATTAAAACCATCAATAAGTAGGCAAACATACGGTGATTAAACTGAATCGTCGTAATATCTTCAAACATGGCTAACCAGGCCGGTGACGTGGAGTAAAGGCCAGCCGGAATAAACGAAGAGCCCATTAAAGGCCAGGTATTGTAGGCAAACCCGGCGTCTGTACCGGCCACTAAGCCACCCGAAAGGATCATACAAAACACCAGTCCAAGCAGCGCGAGTGACCAAGGCGCAAGCTGCTTCGCTCTAGGGTGAGGTGTGCCGGGGACAACTGCGAGCAAACCTAATGCCACCCAAAGTATATACGTGTAGATAAGTACGGCTAGACCCAAATGTGCGGTAAGCCGATACTGGCTAACAAACGGATCACTCACCAACCCGCTTTTGACCATGTACCAACCCAAAAGACCCTGCAGCCCTCCCAGAAAAAACATGAGGATGAGCTTTGGGGCAAGCCCCGATCGAATTCGACCTCTAGCTAAGAAATACAAAAAGGGTAATAGAAAAATAACCCCTATTAGGCGGCCCAGCACCCGGTGCAAATACTCGTACATAAAGATTGATTTAAAGGCCTCGAGACTCATGCCCGCATTGACCTTGAGGTATTCCGGAAACAGCCTGTACTTCTCAAACACCTCCAGCCAAGCCTGTTCCGACAAGGGCGGCACAATACCCATCAGTGGCCGCCATTCAACCATAGACAATCCTGAGTTTGTGAGGCGGGTGACGGCCCCCAATAAAATCATACCCAGTACCACCGCGGCACAAAACACCAGCCACATCGCCACTTGCCTGTCATTGCGCACTTGAACCTGCAACCCCATCGCGATTTCATCCCGTTATCAATATAGGGTGTAATAATAACCGAAAAGAAGGCCCTTTTGGCCCACATTGCACACTTTCATTGGTGCTAGACATGGCGCTGGCTACCCGCGATGGCGTAAACTGCGCGCAAATTCCAACACCGATCATAGACCATGCCTCTTTTACGCCTAGACACAGCCTCCCTGCACTACGGTACTCAAGTACTGCTGGATAACGTTGACTTCAGTATTAGCAGGGGCACTCGACTGGGCCTTCTGGGCCGCAATGGTGTTGGCAAGACGACTTTACTCAAGGTATTGGCAGGCGAGATTGTGCCGGAGTCGGGTGAACACTGGATGCGCCCCGGAACCCGCCTCGCATGGCTGCGGCAAACACTGCCCGATGCCGATGAGCAAACGGTCTATGATGTTGTCGCCTCTGGGCTCGCCGAGGCCGGTGCCTTGCTCAGCGAGTACCACCACATGCTGCAAAATACCGAATTGGACGACATGGACGCTCTGGCTCGGGTGCAGCACAAACTCGAAGCTGTTGATGGCTGGAATTTGCAACAGCGAGTAGAGAGCACTATCTCGCAGCTTCAGCTACCCGGCGATGCCCGTATGTCCACTCTGTCGGGAGGTTGGCGTAGACGAGTGGCGTTGGCACAGGCCCTGGTGAGTGACCCCGATGTGCTGCTACTCGATGAGCCCACCAACCATCTCGACATACCCGCCATACAGTGGCTGGAAGAACAGTTGCGCCAGTTCAACGGTGCTATCATTCTCATCACTCACGACCGCCGCTTTTTGCAGAACGTAGCCAACACCATCGCCGAACTGGACCGCGGCCACCTCACTGTTTGGCAAGGCAACTATCAAGGATTTCTAGATCACCGGGAGCAGCAGCTAAAAGCTGAAGCGTCTGCCAATAAGTTGTTTGACAAGCGGCTCGCAGAGGAAGAAGTCTGGATCCGACAAGGGATTAAGGCCAGGCGTACCCGCAACGAAGGCAGAGTGCGTGCGCTAGAGGCAATGCGGGAAGAACGCGGCGCTCGAAGAGAGCGCACGGGGTCGGCTACATTCTCGGCCGAAGACGCTTCAAAATCGGGCAAGATCGTCGCCGAACTCAAAAATGTCGGACACAGCTTTACCAATAATACGATCATCAAACGCTTTTCTACCATTATCCAGCGCGGCGATCGCATTGGTATTGTAGGCTCAAATGGCGCGGGAAAATCTACCTTGGTTAAAATTCTACTCGGTGAACTGGCGCCCAATGAGGGCGAAGTAAAGCTCGGTAGTAAGTTGGAAATTGCCTACTCTGATCAACTGCGAGGTCATTTGGATCCAGAGTCGAACTTGATCGATAACGTGTGCGGTGGTCAGGAATTTATCGATATAAACGGCAAGAGAAAGCATGCCATCTCCTACTTGGGTGACTTCCTGTTTAGCCCCGAGCGCGTTCGAACACCGGTCAAGGCACTATCTGGCGGGGAACAGAACAGGGCTATTTTGGCCAAGTTGTTCAGCAAACCCGCTAATTTATTAGTGCTCGATGAGCCTACCAATGACCTGGACATCGAGACTCTGGAGTTACTCGAAGAAATACTCATGGCTTTCGATGGCACCGTATTACTGGTAAGCCACGATCGTGACTTTATGGATAAGGTCGTCACCAGCTTGATTGTGCTGGAAGGCGATGGCGTAGTGAGCGAACACGTAGGTGGCTACAGCGATTGGCAGGCGCATGGCGGTCGATTGCATGAGGCACAGAGCAAAAACCGTGATATGTCAGAGGGAGAACCAAAGGCTACATCCACCGCAACACCAGCGACGAGCACCAAGAAAGCACGCAAGCTATCTTACAAAGAACAACGAGAACTTGAAGCCCTGCCCAATGTCATAGATCAACTGGAAAAAGCACAGCAGAAGCTGGAAGCCACCATGTCGGATGCCGGATTCTATCAATCTAGCAGGGAAGAAATTGCCACTGTGACCGACGAATTATCCAAGGTGAAAACTCAGCTGGAGGAGGCTATTGGCCGCTGGGCCGAGCTCGAAGACTAACGCTCACATCACCGCTGCGATGGCATTGGCTAGGTAATCAATATTGCGGTTGTTTACACCCGCAACATTAATACGGGAAGAGTTAAGCATATAAACACCGTACTCCTGCCGCAACCGGATGGCCTGCTGTTCACTGAGCCCCAGAAACGAGAACATGCCTTTCTCGCGTTCGATAAAGCTAAAATCTTGACCCGTGCTGGCGCTCAGTTTTTCCTGCAGGTTTATGCGCAGACCGTTAATACGCAAACACATCTGATGCAACTCGGCTTGCCAGAGTTGCTTCAATGCTGCATCTTGCAAAATTCGACCTGCAATAATGGCACCGTGAGCAGGCGGCATAGAATACACTCGTCGCGCAGCAACCAGTCCCTGACTCACAACCGCCTCGGCATTGGCTTGAGTTTGACAAACGAACAGGGCTATCCCTGTGCGTTCGCGATACAAACCCATATTTTTTGAACAAGAAGCAGCCACGATCACTTCTGGCAGGCGTTCGACCAACACCCGCAGTCCCGCCGCGTCCTCGTCCAGGCCGTCGCCCAGGCCCTGGTAAGCTATATCAACAAACGGCACAAACCCCTGTAGCTCAGCCATTGCAGCAATGATCTCCCACTGTGCAAATGACAAATCAGCGCCACTAGGATTGTGGCAACACCCGTGTAACAGCACGATTTCACCACGTGCTGCCTTTTTCAAATCTGCCACCATGCCCTCGAAATTAACGCTATGACTAACCGGGTTATAATAACGATAAGTCTCGAACTGAAGGCCCACACTACCCAGTAAAGGAATGTGTACTGGCCAAGTGGGATCGCTCACCCAAACACGGGTACCCGGCGACGCAGCCTGGATGATTTCAGCGCCTATACGCAGCGCTCCACAACCACCGGGAGTTTGCACACTTCCCACACGCCCATCTCGCAGGGCTGTGCTGTTATCACCCAAAATAAGCTTTTTCATCCCCGCGTTAAACGCATCGTCGCCGGCTGGCGACATATAAGCTTTAGTCGTTTCCTGTTCGGCCAAAATCACTTGTGCACGACTTACCGCATCAAATACAGGACACACCCCGTCTTCGTCCATGTAGATGCCCACCGTCAGGTCAACCTTGTCGGGATTCGGGTCAGCACGACAGGCAGCTGCCAATCCCAAAATAGGGTCGGCTGGTAAACGTTCCAGAGAATCCAACATTCGCTCAATCTCCTATGGAGAATATTAATTGTAATCCCATGCAAATTCGGTCGGCGCTGTACCGATGGTTAAACCGAACTCGAGGGTAAGACTGTAATTATACCCGAGCCATGATCAAGGCGACTAGACCCTGATTTCATACACGCTCAAAATATCGCGGATAACAGTGTCATTTACACATCTAGACCCTGTGACATTTTTCACAGAAATATCGCGCATTTTTTACAATCCTTTTCACTAGCACAGGACTAGACTCAAGTGAAAGCATCATATTGTCAGAGAACAACATGACTAGACGGGATGACGGCAAAACTAGCTTGGTAGAATTTCTGCGAAGCATCAAATTCGCTCACCACGAGAAAACCGTGGAACGACATGAGTGCCCCACACATTTTGCGCACTTTGATCAGCGCGCCCGCGTTGCCAAAGAAAGCCCGGAAGATGATCAGCTCATTCGCAGCGCCAATTAGGCCTTAAGCTGTCACTAATACGTGAGGGTGCAAGCCCTCGTATATACGGTCGGCCTGTTCACACAATGATTCATACTGCTGGGGTATCTGTACTTCATCGAGCGGCGTTTCCTGAACCGCTTCAAATCCTGTAGAGCAGCGTACGGCATCATACCAATGCGGCGCCCAAACCCCGTCACTGTCACGCTCTCCCGCCGGCCAATTTAACATACGAGGAGAGAACTCCAGGTTGAGCGCACCGCACAATGCGCGCAGGTTTTCCTCGGGCGCCTTCAATACCGCAGACGAATCGATCACAGGAGGTGCGCAACCTGTCCTGTCGGCCACTCGCTGAAACAGTTGCCACTGCTGCGGGAAGCCTAGTTCTTCCAAAGTAAATTCTGGGCGAACCTTGCAGTAGGAGGCAATGATGCGGCGCGGCTCTCGAATTAAAAAACAATTCTCCAGGCGATCGCTAAAATCTAACTCGACCTCTGGCAACATATGTTGGGTCATCAGTTTTTGATAAACCACTGGGCGTGCCTGATCCAGGCCTTTACTTAAGCTATGCGCAACGCTGCGCCAATCACAATCCATAGAGGCAATAATATCTTCGCTTGCCGGGTGGATAAAGCCTGTAGATTTCAAATAGTAGCCATACAGCGGCTCATCTATTACCGAGCAGTCTCGCCGGTTCTCGAAAGACCTCATTAACGCCGTACTAATATTGCGCGGGCCGGACCACATAGCAATCCGAGTGGTAGGCAGGTTTGTCATGAATCTAGTCTCGCTGATGCGCCCGTCCGGGGCCCTCTATATATTCACCCACAGTCTTTCGAAATTGACTCTGCAGCCTAGGGATCATTGTTCGCTCTCCCCCGTTGCCAATAATCCGTCCGTCCACTTCGGTCACTGGGACCAAACCGGCAAATGTGCCTGTTACAAAGGCCTCTTCGGCGTTGTAAACATCGGTAAGGGTAAAGTTCTTCTCGCGCACGACCAGACCCAAGTTTCGCGCCATATCGATAACTTTGCCGCGAGTTATGCCGTCCAGACAATAGTCGCCGGTTGAGGTCCAGATCTCACCGCGTCGCACGATAAAAAAATGGGTTGAGTTGCACGTCGCGACAAAACCGTGCGGATCTAACATTAGGGCCTCGTCATAGC
>JBLHSI010000177.1:0-6209 GCA_047626655.1 Halioglobus sp. | reverse complement strand
TTTTAGAGGAAAGTACAAAATGACTAATCAATCGCCAAAGCTGGCCTGGGGCCATATTAATATTAATGTTAGTAATCTTGAACGGTCGATTACGTTCTATCAAAAACTGGGCTTTCAGCTGTTTATACCGGCCATCCCGTATCTTGGTTTGACAACGAAAACAGAAGCCGTGACTTTGCAACGACCCAGTGCCTGTGCACTAGGCGTGCCAGAAAACACGCGTGGACGCGCCTGCATTATGCAATTAGACGCTGGGTTTCCGAAAATCGATCTCATTGAATTTGATGCTAAACAACAAAATGATCCGCTAACGAATACTGATCTTGGGTTGGTGCGAATTTGTCTGGTTTCTCAAAACCTCAAGCAGGACTACGAACAGCTAACCGCTCTCGGTGTTGAATTTATTTCTCCCCCTTTAAAAGATGATGGTTGCCTGGCTGATGTTGCTGTTTGCCGCGATCCTGATGGGACCCTAATTGAGTTGTTACAAGTTTATTTGGAAAACTGGAATCTTTGACTGGCTGTTGTGCAACTCAATAACGCTCGACTCAACAACACCATACGTCTCACAATGAGTCTATCGAATGCATCCGCGGCTATCTATGAGGTTAGCCTCGACGCCTTTAAGCATCGCTAGGGTACAACGGGGGCGATGCTCAAAATGTGAGTGCGGTTCGAGAAATGCTACTTCGTCAATTGGATTTTCTCGTTGGTCAATACGACATTCACCTGACTACCGTCAAATAGTCGAAATAGTCGAAATATAGAGTGAACTAGTTCACATCTGTAGAATCGAAACATTTCCAAAGCGGAGTTTTAGTTCTACTTTGAGTAAAGGTTGATTCATATTCTGAAGACAACGTTAGTACTGCTCTGAGATAATAATGGTGGATAAATGATTCAAAATTCTTTGCATAATACTCGCCCAGAGCCCGAGATATCTCGAGCACTAATTGTGAGCGCGATAAACCACAATGGAACTGTTATAGACCCAATGACGCTAGCTATGGTCGATACAGTGCTGTTCAAGTGCCTGAAAAATATTGGAACCTCGAAGGAGAGGGTCTGTTCTGCACTTTGCTTAAGCTATGCAGAGTACGATTATATTTCAGAACAACTTGAAGTAAGCTGACTACACGTTTTTTACAGTATCTTAAGTTTTTTAAATGAATAATGATCAAACCTATGACCTCGTTCAGTAATATCAGTCAACGCGGTCTACGTTCATTTTTGCTAAAATTTTTCAGCTTTTATCGTCGTTACTCATTGACGATTCGAACTTCTCTAACCACCTTGAAATCTGGAATTTTTGCTCGGTAAGCGGTCAATATTAATTCAGAAACACTGTCCTGCGCTGATATTTAGGATGTTTCTATCTCGGAAAATATGCCTCCGTCTTCATCAGAAATTTGCAGATCTACGATATCAGGCCGCCCATCTCCGCTAAAGCTACTTGAGTTGGCTCCATTATTTCCACAGCACTCATTGCGCATCGATACAATCGATGAGGAATTTTATGCGCCTATGATATCTATTAGCACTTAAGCAATCATTAATATTTGCCTTCCTGTACCAATCAGTACAGTATATATTATCATTTTTCATTGAGACCAGAAATGGCGAGACTGCCCGAATTCGATCGCACCAAAGCCCTGGAAGCCGCCATGAAACTATTCTGGGCTCAGGGTTATACTGCAACCTCGTTACCCGACCTTCTAGAGGGTATGGGTATAGCACGCTCCAGCTTTTATGCCAGCTTCCATACCAAGCGGGAATTATTCATTGAATGCTTGGAACTATTCGGTGATCGTACCCTCGCCATGATTAACGAAGACACCAAGTCACTGCAGCCTAGCGCCCTGCCCCGCGCGTTCTTCGAATCTACCATGCTGGATGTTTCACAGCGCAAGATAATGCAGGGCTGCATGATGGTGAATACGGTACTGGAACTGGCCGATGTAGATCCAGAACTCAATCAACTGGCGACGCAAAAACTCAACTCAATTGAAAAAGTCTTTGCAAAGGCCTTTGCGCTAGCGCAAAAAAACGACGAACTGAATACTGTATACAGCTCTAAAGAACTAGCGAGCTTAGTGATGACAATCAATCTGGGACTGCGGGTACAAAGCCGCCAAAAAAGATCTCGCAAAGAACTCAAATCCATTATCGAAAACAGTTTGTCCCTACTCGGACTGGCTGCTTGAACTCTAAGCTGAACACAAGGAGGCTTTACCATGGTGTCTGAAGTTATGTCCTATGAGAAAAAGTTTGCTATGGTCAATGACAAGAAAATCGCCTATATCGAGGAGGGAAGAGGCGATCCCATTGTATTGCTACATGGCAATCCAACCTCCTCCTTTTTGTGGCGCAACGTGATCCCCGAACTTGTGCAGTGTGGCCGTGTAATTGTCCCCGACCTGATTGGCCAGGGTGATTCGGAAAAACTCCCCGCGAGTGATGGGCCTGAGCGTTACAGCCTGGAAGTCGCCTACAGTTATGTGGATGATCTGCTGGAAAGTATTGGGGCCAACGAAAATGTCACGCTGGTTATTCATGACTGGGGTAGCGGCATTGGTTTTCTTTGGGCCATGCGTCACGCAGCAGCTGTCAAGGGTGTGGCCTATATGGAAGGTATTGTAAAGCCTATGACTTGGGCCGATTGGCCTGAAGGTGGGGTGGGAATATTTCAGGGCTTTCGCTCCTCTAAGGGCGAAGACCTCATTCTTAACCGTAATATGTTCATCGAAGGTGTCCTGCCCTCCTCCGTCATCCGCACAATGAGTGAGAAAGAGATGGATGCCTATCGCGCACCGCACCTGGAATCCGATGATCGCCAGCCCCTGCTAAATTGGCCAAGGCAGATACCCATCGAAGGTGAACCAGAAGATGTTGTGGCGCTGGTAAACGAGTACGGTGCCTTTATGGCAGGTAGCAATATACCTAAATTGTTTATCAACGCAGACCCGGGTTCCATTCTGGTCGGACCACAACGTGAGTTTTGTCGCCGTTGGCCGAACCAGCGAGAAGTTACCGTAAAAGGCCTGCATTTCATTCAGGAGGATTCTCCCGTTGAGATCGGTCAGGCTGTGGCCAGTTGGTTACAAACTATCTAGTTCATCTCGGACTCAAAAAAAAGGGATTTAGACAATGCAAGATACTCCGGTTTATATGATTGCCAACCTCGTCACCCACGACAAAGATGAATATCTCAAATACGAGAAAGGATTCTTTCCACTACTTAAGAAGCATGGCGGTTCATTCCTCACCTTTGACGATAACATCAAGCACATGGAGGGCACAGATCCAAGATCTGGCCGAATCATAATCTTTCAATTTCCCTCGGAGACTGCCGCCGACAACTGGTTCAACGACCCCGAATACCAGGCTCTGGCGGAGCACCGCAGAGCGGGAGCTGAACTTAAATCTCTTACTATGGTGCACAGTTTACCAACGCGATAGACCTCTACTGTTACGTTGCTCCAATAATGTAGGCCAGTTCAGATTTGGAGGCTGGCTAGGGGCAACTATAGCTCTCAGCGGAGATCTATGGGGCTTATATATATTCATCGCCGGATTCTAACTATATTAGCGAGGTAACTGGGCTGTACGCTATTGACCTATGAATCTGCTATTGGTTTATCTGAGCTGCAATGCTGTAACCTATTTAACAGTACACCCTGATTAAAATGTGGATGGAACTTACGTATGCCAGCTGATCAACCGACAAGAACACCGCGCAGCTCATCAATTGCCCCAAGCATCTTTAATGACTCCATGGGCCCGGTAATGAGAGGACCGTCGAGCTCTCACTGTGCTGCTGCCCATCGAATTGGCAGGCTTTGCCTAGATCTACTGGATGGAAAAATTACCTCTTTGGTCGCCGAATACGATATCAACGGCGCACTAGTTACCACCCATAAAGGTCAGGGCACAGACATGGGACTCTACAGTGGAATTCTTGGTTATGACGTTGACGACGATCGACTACAGAATTTTGACAAAGGTATCGCTGAGGCTGGTATTCATGTGGAAGTTAAATATCTGGATTACGGTGCGATGCATCCTAATAATTACAAACTCTGTATTGAGAATGCTAAAGAGAGCCACTTAATTGAAGCAATCTCAATCGGTGGTGGAATGATAGAGATTCAAAAAATTGATGGAGCCTCTGTCTCTATGGCCGGCGATTATTTCGAACTACTCGTATTTTGTCATGACGATTCAGTAGCGATTGCTGATTATCTTTCCAAGTCGGTAAATTATGAAGTAATGGAAACTCATAGCTCCGATACTGCTACTTTTATTGAAATTAAGTCGACAGTAAATTTTGATTTGGAATTATTGCGACATTTAGAACATCATGACTCGGTGCAGTCAGTAAAAGTACTGCAACCAGTGTTACCGATTTTGGCTCGGTCAGATTTGCAGGTCCCGTTCATAACCTGTTTAGACATGCTTGAATATAATCAAGGAAAAAATTTGGAGCTTTGGCAACTCGCCGTTGAATATGAAAGTGCGCGTGGCGCAATTTCCGGTGGCGATGTCTTTGAAAAAATGCGCGCAATAGCGCACATTATGAACGATGCTATTCAGTTGGGTATCACAGGTACTGAGTACGCAGACAGAATATTACCCGCCCAAGCTCCACTGCTCCAAGCGGCTACCGATAGACACGCTATACCTGACGACATTGTCAATCGCATGACGCTTTATACTACGGCCACGATGGATGTAAAAAGCTCAATGGGCGTAATCGTCGCTGCGCCCACAGCGGGCTCTTGTGGCACCGTGCCTGGTACACTTTTTGGAGCAGCCTCCTATTTGCAAAAAAATGAAGATGAGACTGTAAAAGCGCTATTGGCGGCGGGTTTGATTGGAGTCTTTATTGCCGCACATTCAACTTTTGCAGCGGAGGTGGCTGGCTGTATGGCTGAAACAGGCAGTGCTGGCGCTATGGCTGCTGCAGGATTGACTCACTTGCTAGGTGGTAATCTTGATCAGGCATTGAATGCATCTGCACGAACACTCGGCGCTTCATTAGGCCTGGTATGTGACATGATTGGTGATAGGGTAGAGGTACCCTGCATGGACAAAAATATTTCAGCTGCAAGTAAGGCTTATGCTAATACTATTACTTCAATAGCATCCTACACAGATGTTATACCTCTGGATGAGGTTATAGATTCAATGTCTGAAGTGGGCGACATGATGCCCCGCGAACTGTGCTGTACGGGTCTAGGTGGACTTGCTACTTCGCCCACTGGGGTGATTGTGCTGCAACAGCTTAATACAACACCGGCAGAGGCCAGGGTCTCTGGGCGATTCTGGAAGTCCTGCTGAATAGTGAATCTGAGAATCTAAATGGACAACATACATTTAACGCTTAAAGAAGCGAACCAACTGGCCATAAAATGTTTGCTCGCCAACGGCTGTGACGACGAAAACGCAACCGCTATTGCCGATCGAATAACTCAAGCAGAGGGTGATCTCTGCCATTCGCACGGATTGTTTCGACTACCGTGGTATTGCAGCGCGATAAAATCGGGCCGTGCCAACGGAAAAGCCAGACCACAGGTCGAGCAGTTGGCGCCCGCCGTGATCCGTGTCGATGGTGACGGTGGCTTTGCACCGCTAGGACAGGCCATGGGCCATCAGCCACTGGCCGATTGTGCGCGACAAAACGGTATAGCATCGCTCGCGTTTGTAAACATGTTTCATATTGCAGCAATGTGGCCCGAAGTAGAGAGACTCGCGATGGACGGTTTATGTGCGTTTGCATTTACTTCTTCCTACCCCTATGTGCCGCCAGCCGGCGGGATAAAACCCTTATACGGTACTAATCCGATGGGCTTCTCCTGGCCGCGTAAAGATAAACCGCCGCTGGTTTTTGATCAGGCCTCTTCATCTATGGCTCGCGGAGAGATTGAAATTCATGCGCGCGATGGACTTGCGGTTCCCCAGACAGCAGGTATAGGCCCCGATGGGGAGTCGACAACCGACCCTAATGTGGTATTACAGGGAGCCCAACTTGGTTTTGGCGGGTATAAAGGCGCGTCTCTGGCACTAATGGTAGAGCTTTTGGCCGGTGCAATGATTGGGCAATTTTTGAGTATCGAATCAGTGGAAGATGATGGCGGTAAAGGTGGGCCGCCCAAAGGCGGCGAGCTGATGATCGCTATCGATCCGGCCAGACATGGAGATCCAGATGG
>JBLHSI010000176.1:0-6224 GCA_047626655.1 Halioglobus sp. | reverse complement strand
CGGCACAGCCGTCGCCGGCAAATAGGCGTTAAGTGTTAATCCGGCCCAACTGAGAATGTCGGTATAGGGTCTTTCCTGGCCGTTAACCGACAGTACTCGAGCATGCATATTCGGATTGTGATCATGTCGAAAAGCGGAAACCATGGCGCAGGGGCAGAGCAATACATCGAAATTTTCGAAAAAACTGGCCCACTTTGCGCGAATCTTCTCACGGGCCTCAGACTGCTTAAGCCAACTTCTATGACTCAGTGATATACCACGCAGTTGTAGCAGTGGCTGCGACATATCATCAACACTGGCCGCTGCCACGGCTTCGGCAGCCATGTCGTAAACCGACTCGGGCATGCCGCCGCCCATCTCGGCCATAAGAAGCAAGGCGTAGTTGGTTTCGTTGAGCTGCGGATCAAAGTCTGGTCGCGCTGCATAATCCACGTGCGCGCCGGCACTGGCAAGTGATGCAGCCGCTGCGTTAATGGCTTGCGATATCTCGATGTCTACCGGGCAGAAAGGGTCATCCGACCAAACGGCTACGCGCAATTGCTCAATACCACTGAAAGAAGCTTGCGGCAGGTCGAGTTTCCAAGCTGCCGCATCCTCACCGCTCGCACCGGCGACAATGTCGAGTGCTTGCTCTAAATCGTCAACGCAAGTACCCAGCGGCCCGATCACCGACATATCAGATTCACTTAGGGTGCGCTCACCGGGCGGCAAGTGGCCTCGCTGGGAGACGATACCAAAACTGGGCTTATGGCCAAATACACCATTAAAATGGCAGGGAGTGCGAATAGAGCCGCCAATATCGCTGCCCAATTCTAGCGGTGTTAGCCCCGCCGCCAATGCAGACGCTGAGCCCCCAGAAGATCCACCGCAGGTGCGCTGGGTGTTCCAGGGATTATTAGTGACACCATAAACATCATTAAAGGACTGTAAATCAGAGCTCATGAAAGGCACATTAGTTTTGCCAAAAACAATCGCACCGGCATCGATATAACGCTGGACTGCAACCGCATTAACAGTGGGAATATTGTTGCTACATGCGGGGATGCCTCCAACGGTGACTAAACCCTCGGTGAGAAGTGCATCTTTGATTGTCATCGGCACACCGTGCAGAGGTCCCCAGTCCTCACCTTTGGCAATGGCAATGTCGGCCAGGTCGGCTCGCGCACGTGCCCGCGTCTCGTCCAAAGCAACCACTGCATTGAGCCCACCGTTATAACGTTCTACGCGGTCAAGGAAAAACTCCAGAACCTCTCGCGCAGTAATCTTTTTTGCTTTTATATCCGTCGCAATAGCAAACGCACTTCGGTGGAGTAAATTCATACGTAGGCCAATCTTATTTCATTACACAGAGGCGCTATTTAATCTACTTGTACCAAACAACGCAACCGGTGTCTGCTACAGTATGGCCATGAGTGAGCTCACGCCAAACCAACTGATAATAGGCATCACCGCAATTGTTCTGCTTTTGCTGACGGCGGTGTTCGTACTTGTGCGTCGCAACTCGAATACAAGCACCAAAAATAATCGTGCTGGCATGCTAATCACACGCCGCATGCGCTGGCTGGCCGGTACCGCTCTGATACTAATATTAGCCACCATCGGCTTAATTGCCACGCTCGCACTGGCGCAGTCAAAAGATCAGCATCGCACACAGGCAGGGGAGTCGCTGCAGGCCGTATCGGCTAGCATCAACGCGGCCCTGCAAACTTGGTTTGGTAGCTGGGAGTCTCAAATTCAGGCCATCGCCAGTGAGCCCGTAATGCAATCGCAGGTGCTGAGTCTTCTGCGCAAACAGCCTACCTCTTCCATCCTGGAGCGCAGCACAGAACTGGCCCGCATCAGAGCGCTCATGCTGTCCTACAGCAATCGACTGCAAAGCGTCGGATTCTCCATTATTGCCCCAAACCACATTAACATTGGCTCGGTACACGACAGCAACCTCGCGCAAACCAATCTAATAGCGGAGGCCCGCCCTGACCTGTTAAGCAAGGCGTTTGCGGGCAACATTGTGTTGGTGCCCAGCATACGCTCCGACGTCCCCATTGAAGGAGTCACGGGCTCTAAAGATTTTCACGCTTCCAGCTTCGTATTGTCGCCTATTACCAATCGCGCCAAGGAAGTCATTGCCGTGCTCGCATTGCGCATGGAACCCGCCATAGAGTTTGGCCGACTTACTGCCAGTGGCCGGGTGGGCGAAAGCGGAGAAACCTATTTTGCCAATGATCTAGGATTGATGATCTCCACCTCGAGATTCGAGCAAAAACTGCTTGAATCTCACACCTTACAACCAGGTGAGACATCAATACTCAATGTAAGACTCACCATGCCAGAAGCGCAGATAAACGGAGACACAACGCTAACAGATAGTGCGCTAGGAATATCAAAGCACCTGACGGGTAATAATTTTGATGGCTATCAAGATTATCGCGGCGAGCAGGTCATTGGTGTCTGGACATGGAACGATAATCTGGGCTTTGGCGTCATAACCGAGATTGGATTGAACGAAGCGATGCGAGGCTATGCCGGCTTTCGCGATATTATTCTCGGCGTCATGGGCACCATCGTGCCGCTGTGCCTGATGCTCGCGGTGATTGTATTCACCGTGAGTCGTCGGTCAAATTTACAACTGAAATTGGCCAATGAACAACTGGAGCACCGGGTTGCTCAGCGCACAGCAGAGCTCGAATCACGCGAAAATCGGATGTGGGACTTGTATGAGAATGCGCCTATAGCCTATCTGTCGATTGCCGGAGACGGCAGTATTCTCAAGCATAACCTGGCTTTCGCAAAGCTATCGGGTTATTCAAGACAGGACTTCGAAAAAATCAACTGGCGTATGATTGCCTCTCACAATGTAGGGGCGGATGCGACCAATACTGCTGCCCAAATTGTTTCGGGCAAACCCTGTATGGATGTGCCCTTGGAAATCCAACGAAAGGATGGGTCCAAAATGTCCATGTCTGCATCCTCGGTACCCACCTATGACAATGGGTCATTAGAGGAAATTCGCATTACGCTGCTGGACCTGTCCGAAAGAGAGCAGGTACTTGATCTGTTGCATGAAGCAAAAAAAATCGCAGAGGACGCCAACAAAACCAAAAGCGATTTCCTCGCCAATATGTCTCATGAAATACGCACACCTATGAACGCCATTACGGGTATGTCATATTTGGCGCTACAAACAGATCTGGACCAAAAGCAACGAAATTATATTGGCAAGGTCAGTAGCTCAGCTCAGTCACTATTACGCATTGTTGACGAAATACTCGATTTCTCTAAGATCGAGGCCGGCAAGCTCACCATGGAGAAAATTGATTTTTTCCTCGAAGACGTACTGGACAACTTATCCGACTTGATACGGCTAAAAGCCGAAAAAGCAGGGCTTAAACTGCAGTTCACTATAGCCAGCGACACCCCGCTGGCACTGGTAGGCGACCCATTACGACTTGGCCAGATTCTGGTAAACCTGGGCAACAATGCGGTCAAATTCACCGAGCGGGGCGAGGTACTTGTTAATGTTCGCCCCGTAGAGCTTTTAGACGATGCCGTTAAACTTCAATTTGATGTGCGCGACACAGGCATTGGAATGACACAGGAACAGCAATCGAGACTGTTTCAACCTTTTAGTCAGGCCGACAGCTCTACTACGCGAACCTATGGTGGCACCGGCTTGGGGCTGGCCATTTGTCGCGAGCTGAGCGGTCTCATGCAAGGAGAAATTTGGGCTGAAAGCGAACCGGGTGAGGGCTCGGTATTTTCGTTCACAGCCTGCTTCGGGCGCGGCAACGCGATTAAAGCCAACAGGATAAAACGCGACAGCACACTATCGGAATCTGTAGCCAAGCTCAGGGGCAGTCAAATTCTACTGGTAGAAGACAACCCCCTAAATCGGGAGCTCGCCAGCGATATACTGACCAACAACGGGCTTCACGTCAGTATTGCCATCAATGGTAAGGAGGCCCTTGATATCTTACAGACACAAACGTTTGACGGCGTCCTTATGGATTGTCAGATGCCCGTACTGGATGGCTACGAGGCCACTAAGCTTTTGCGCGCGCAAAAGGGCTATGCACAGCTGCCGATCATTGCACTAACCGCAAACGCGATGGCTGGCGATAGAGAAAAGGCACTGCTAGCCGGCATGAATGACCACATAGCAAAGCCGATTGACGTCGCACAAATGTTTGAAACAATGGCGCGCTGGATATCTCCGAATATCGTCGGTTCGGAGGCGGCTATAATCGAATTATCGCAGCAGCCGGCAGTTGACCTGCCCCCGCTACCAGGGCTTGACGTTGTCGCTAGTCTCGATCGTTTACAGGGTAACAAACGGCTCTACCTAAAATTGCTACGCCAATTTTCCAAGCACTATGTCAACTTTGACCAACAGCTAACCCACCTCCTTTCAGATGAAGACAGCGAACCGTTTATCAGGATGGCACACACTATAAAGGGACTGGCAGGCAATATCGGGGCCGACAAGCTGCGTATTATCGCTGCTCGCGCAGAACAAGAATTTGAGCACAGCGATAAGCGCGAGAGCATAGTGGACCCTTTGCGCGCTCAAGTAGCGACAGTGGTCGCGCAACTGCGCGCGACACTGCCCGATGAGGCGAACATAGCGCCGCCAGGCACTCTGGACAGCATTGCGGCGATTAATTCACTCGAGGAGTTGAGTGCTATGCTGGAAGAATACGATGTGGCGGTGGGCGATTTTTTCCAACAGTACTGCGCTTCTTTAAACACACCTGTACTTGCCCCGGAACTAGCCCTGCTCCGCATTGCTATAGAGGGCTACGACTACGACCAAGCTATGATTCACGTCAGCGCTATGATCAAAACTCTTGGGAGGTCAATAGAATGAGTGATGACAAATTCAGTATTCTTGTCGTTGATGACACACCAGAAAACATTGATGTACTGGTGGCCGTTCTCAACACTAGCTACCGCGTTAAAGCAGCGCTGGGCGGCGAACAGGCGCTAAAAATCGCGCGTGGACAGAAAGCACCCGACCTAATTTTACTCGACATTATGATGCCGGGCATAGACGGCTTCGAAGTGTGCAAGCAGCTCAAAGAAAATCCCCGCACTAGTCATATACCCGTGATATTCGTCACTGCAAAAATAACAACGGCTGATCAAATTAGAGGCTTTGAGCTCGGCGCAGTAGACTACATCACCAAACCCATCAGCCCGCCAGTGGTAATGGCCAGAGTGCGAACACATTTAGCCCTATACGATCAGAATCGTGAACTGGACAAGCAGGTTCGCGAACAGACCAAAACAATTCGCGACACACAACTTAAAATTATCCAGCGATTAGGTCGGGCAGCCGAGTTTAAGGATGATGCTACCGGCATGCATGTCATTCGAATGAGCCACTACGCGAGAATATTAGGGCGCGCCGCCGGGATGAGCGAAGCAATGGCAGAGTTACTAATGGATGCCGCCCCTATGCACGATATTGGCAAGATTGGGGTACCCGACAATATCTTGCAAAAAGAGGGTCCTCTAGACGAACACGAATGGGCGCTCATGCAAACCCACGCCCAAATAGGTGCTGAAATTATCGGCGAGGATGAATCTGAGCTGCTAAAAATGGCAAAGGCAGTGGCTATTAGCCACCACGAGCACTGGAATGGCGGCGGCTACCCCTGCGGATTGGCTGGCGAGGAGATACCTCTAGTGGGCCGAATTGTCGCTATTGCCGATGTCTTTGACGCTCTCACCTCTGCCCGGCCCTATAAAGATGCCTGGCCAGTACAAGCCGCACTAGACCACATACAGCAGCAATCTGCCAGCCAGTTTGACCCCGAATTGGTGGCGCTCTTTATTGCTAATATCGAGCAAGTGATGGAGTGCAAGTCACGCTTCAGTGATAATTAAAGTGGCGTGATAAACCGTTGGCGCTATACTCTATCCCATGAAAAATAAGCTAATCTCACTGGCAGGCGTTGTTGTAGTGCTCGGCGCTGCTATTTATCTGGCTAGAGCACCGCTTAAGGAAGCGGTGGTCGCAAAACTAACCGACGATATGTTTATCGCATCTGACAGTGACAGCTTCAATCCCGGCCTAGTCGTTGGCCAACGTTTCCCACAAATAGCGGCGGTTTATCAGGGCACAGAACTGCACAGTGTAGAACCATTCATTAATGACCGGGGAATGATATTTATTGCCAACCGCTCCGCCGATTGGTGACCCTATTGCATGGCGCAATTCGTGC
>JBLHSI010000175.1:0-6239 GCA_047626655.1 Halioglobus sp. | reverse complement strand
CCCGTAGCCTCCGCCCAGAACTTATTGTAATCAAAATTCTTTTGATAGGTCTGTCGGCAGGTGTAGTAAATATTTTGAACATCGACAAAAATGCAGATTTTTTCCAATGGTTTCGTTCCTGATATGAGGTTGAGATTTACGTTACTTGAGCGCCATACTTTAATTTTCTATCGACTGTCATGTCACAACAATAGACCTATGCGTTGAAGTCTGAAAGGTCGTTAATACGACAATTTCGGACATTGCTGGCGACTCAGTGCTGGGCACGAGTGGAATGTTGTGCGGGGAAACACCCGTCAAACCTATCTAACCCGGCTGTACACCGAGCTAATCTAGTCCGCGCCCTCCCCGTGTTCACGCCGCCCTGCTCAGTCCAACCGATAGCGGTCCAGCGAGGGTGTTAGAGTTTCCTCCAGTGCCGTCAAAAATGGCTTGAAGTGTGCCCATTGCTCAACACTTTCGCGGTAAATTGGCTGCCTGACCTGCTCCGAGCTCGCTGTGCGAACAGCGCGCTCCGTGTTGTGGTAGTCCAGGCATGCCGGTTCGAAAGGCAACCCGCAGTATTCCAAAATACGTGCTACCTGGGTTTCCAGGTCTGCCACAACATTTTCGTAGTGAACTCGCAGTACGCTGCTGGGCGATACCGTATCCCAATGATCCATGAGTTTCACATAATCATTATAGTATCGGCCAAAGTCGACCAGGTCGTAGCTGAACTCCTGCCCTTCAGCGAACAGTTGTTTAAATCCACTGAAACAACAAGCCATGGGATGTCGGCGGGCATCGATTATCTTCGCATTGGGTAAAATGAGCTTGATAAGGCCAATGTGGCGAAAGTTGTTGGGCATCTTGTCGATGAAGAAGGAACCACCCTGGCGGTGGATGCGCGTATCGTCGATGTACTGCTGGCCCAGTGACCGAAGCTGTTCGTCGCTGAAATCCTGCAATAACGCGGGGTAGGACTTGCCGTCATTGTCACGACCCTGACGCCGGAGTTTCTGGGCAGTGGAGAGGATATTAGGAAGCTCCAATGTGCCATCGACTTGACTGTGCGACGACAGTATCTGTTCCAGTAAAGTCGACCCGGCTCTCGGTAAACCGAGGATAAAAATCGGGTCGGGTGCGCCAAAGCCCACGTTGGCTCGACTGTCCAGTACTTCACGGGTGAAGTAGCGGCGCTGCGCCATAAGCTCTTCCGTCATCTTCTCGGCGTCATAGTTACTCTGCTGTCGCTTCAGCAGGTTCCCCTGCGCATAGTGTTCAAACGATCGGGCGTAATCTTGCTCGTCCTCGAAGGCCTTACCAAGTGCGAAAGCCATGTGCACCTTGCTCGCCGGCGCCAGTTCCTCACGTTGCTCCAGTGCTTGCATCTCGCCGGTTTCGTCCGCGCTGAAACGATAGGTTTTCAGATTAGACAATGCGTAGTAGGCCTCTCCATGCCAGGGGTTGGATGAGATTGCCGCCTTATAACTCGCAATTGCTTCTTTTTGACTGCCGCGGGTCTTGAGTGCATGCCCCCTTGAAGTGAGGGTAATTGCATCTCCAGGTAGTATCTTCAATACGCCGTCAAACAGGTCTAGCGCGCCCTCAAAATCTCCCACCTGCATTTTCTCGATGGCGTAAAGAGACTTCAATTGTGGATTACCGGGTTGTTGGTCATGCAGGCTTTCTGCTGCGGATAGCGCTTGGGTGAACTTTTGCCTTTTGCGCAAGATACCGATGAAATCTATCTTTACTTGAAGGTTCCCGGGCTCGAACTCTGCCGCGCTCTCCAGCAAATATTCAGCGTCTTCTAGCGCGCCGAACTGAACTGCCAGTTCAGCCAAAAGGCGCATGCCCTCCACATGGGTTGGATTGGCTTGCAGGAACTTGCGGCATAGCGATTCGGCCTTTAACAGTTTGCCCTGTGCCGTGAGGTCGGTTACTGCGACCAGTGCTTTGGGTAGTGCCTGCAGACGCTGAACCTGAGCCAGTGCTTGCTGCGCATCTTGCGGGCGGCCTATCGCCCCTAGAATCTTATATTGACTTTGCCAACTCGCCAGCAGGACCGGGTTCAATTGGCAGGCGTTGGCAAATGCCGCCAATGCTTTTTGTGGGCGGTTAAGGGCAACATGCAGGTGGCCTTGCTCCTGATAGACCCGCCCCCGGTCATAAGACAGAGACATGAGAGAGTCCAGGCAGGTTTGTGCTTTATCGTATTTCTGTGTGTATCTGTAGCACACCGCCGCCATATAGAGTGCTTCGGTATGACCAGGGTCAATTGAGAGCAATTTGTCGATACCCTGCAACGCAGCCGCAAAATTTCCGGAGGCGATTCTCTTTTGAATATCGGCAGGTTGTAGATCGTCGGAAGTTGAGGTCATGAGATACCATGGGGTAAGAATAAAAATGCCCCGGCAGTTTAACGCCGGGGCACTGGTCTTGCGAGCGGTGTCTTAGAAGTCGTAAGAAAAGCGCACGCCCATAGTACGAGGCCTAGCTACTGTAACCCTTGCACGGTTGAATATGGCATTGCCCGAGAGCTCTGCTCTTTCATCTGTGAGGTTTTCCACATAGAGCTCAGCAGTCCAGTCATCGGAACTAACACCGGCTGTGGCGCCCCACAGGACCCAGCTGTCCAGCGTTATGCTGTTGTCTGCCACGATGTCGGTATTCACTTCATCCGAGTAGCTGACATATGACATGACATGGGCCAAGTTGCCACCGGCAAGGTCCCACTCATATCTAGCATTGAGAGTGACCTGAAGGTCTGGCGCAAAAGCCAGCTCATCGCCTTCGCGCACGAAGTTAGTGACAAGACTGTCGGTGATTTCTGTGTCGAGCACGGAGAATCCGCCGCTCAGCAACAGCCCAGGCACAGAACTCGGCGCCCAGGTAAGGTCACCCTCTACACCAAAGACCTCAGCATTCGCACCGTTGTCCGAGAAGAATAGATTGCTGATACCAGTGTCGAAGATACCTATCTGCATATTCTCTATCTCGACAAAGAATATGTCGCCATTAAAACGCAGAGTGCCGTCCAGTAAGTCGAGCTTCCAGCCCAGTTCATAGTTGGTGACATCGTCAGTATCAAAGGCAAAGGGCACGGTATAGGTGCCATCTTGCGATACTGAACCACCGGGGCGGTTCAGGAAGCCGGGGCGATAGCCCTCTGACCAGGTGACATAGTAGAGCTGGTCTGCGTCGGGCGTCCAGGTGAGACTGACCTTGCCTATCACGCCATCTGTTTCGGCCTTGTCATTTTCTCCGCTAAATATCTGGTCGAGGTTGTTGCCCGCGTTGTTATCCACGGTTGCACCCATGTTGCCAAATGAGCCTGAGGCACTGCCTAGCAAGTCGACTTCGATGTCGTACCACCTGGCGCCTAGCGTAGCGGTAAATTGATCGGATATATCAATATTTAGTTCACCGAATATGCCCATTTGCTCGTCGGTACGCTTCACATCATTGCGAAAAATGACTCCCGGCGGATATTGTCCGGGGTTCTGAACGGTTGCGCCCGCGGCGGGAAAGTTGGGGCCGAAGCCAATGCTCTCACCATCGAAGCCGACGACCTTAGTCGAACCGGGATAGGTAAACTGGTTGTCCTCGAGTATTTCCATATCGCTATAGAAAGCGCCGACAATACCGCGAACACTTCGGCTCTGATCGGTAGAAATTCGGAATTCGTGTGTTTGCACTTCCGTTTTAACCGAGCTTTGTACATACAGGTTGGGCGGCTGGCAGGTGCCGCTAGGCGATGCGCCATCACTGGGATAAGTAACTGCACCGTCGCAGATGTAGTAGGGAATGTACTGGCCGACAAATAGGTAATCGGTGTAATCAATTTTAGACTCTGCCTCGCGCTCTGTGTAAGCACCGGTGTAGATAACGTCCAATGATCCCAAACGGCCTGTTAGGGTCCAATTGTAATTTTCGAAATCGTCGTCTAGTGTCTCATCCTCGTAGCGGCTAATCTCGAGTTCGTCGAGCTCTGGGTCCTGGAAGAACACCCCATCGGTGTCGATATTCTGTTGCGCCATGCCAAGTAACAGACTCCAATCGTCATTGATGTCCCACAGTGCGCTCAGGCGTGCGCCAGTGTAGCTCGCCTCGTTAAAGTTCTCCTCGGTCTGAGAGACATTCTCGGCCGCAAGGAAGTTCACATTAGAAAAATCAGCTCCGGCTTGGAATCCGCCCGACTGGAAGCGCGCACCTTCTCGTGTTGTCACGCTGCCTGCCACGTTATCTATATAGCCGCCCTGGTGGTCGACGTAAGCCACGGCGCGAATGGCAAAGCTGTCGGATATGGGTATGTTGAGCATGCCTTCCAGATTGTGGCTGAGATCGCCTTCTGGTGTATACGCCAGGCCTGCTTTTACATTGCCCGCGAAGCCGCTAGGATCTGGTTTGTTGGTAATCAAGCGCACCGTGCCGGCCTGTGAACTGGCGCCGAATAAGGTGCCCTGTGGGCCTTTCAGGACTTCAACGCGATTGAGGTCAGCTGCGTAGACGTCAAGGTTTCGCCCCGGTTGCGTGAGGGGCTGCTCGTCTAGGTAAAAGGCGACATTGGGCGCAAGGCCCGCCACGCCGGAGGTGGTCATATTGGGGGTAGTAGAGGCAACACCGCGAATATAAATGGTATTGGTGCCTGGTCCGCCGCCGCCGGCAGTGACGCCGGGTAAATGCACGAGGTAGTCAGAGAAGTCCTTGATCCCCAGTTGCTGCAGAGAATCTTCTCCAAGCGCCGTGATCGCGATCGGAATATCCTGGATACTAGCGGACTTTTTCGTCGCTGTAACAATCACCTCCTCGAGTTGAGCGTGAGCCAGATTAATCGTTGAAGCCGAGAGAATGGCGCCGTACATAGCAGTTTTTTTAAACATATGATTTCCGTGTTAGGGCGAGACAGCCTGTAATTTATTTTTGTTTGCACAGGAATATTTATGGTACTAAACATTATCTTAACTCTTCTCAGCGCTCTATCTCAAGTTTCACAGCGATAACGGTAATTTTTGGCTTATATAGTGCGATTTAGTCCCTCATTCGAGCAGATACAGCAGGAATACGGGAAATTATTTACTTAGTATTCTATGCAACGGGTAAAAAAATGAACTCAACCTGCACACAATACTTGGCATTCTAAATATATTTCGAATCGCAATATGCGTCTGGTATTGCCTGCGGCCCAATTGGTGATGACCGCAGCGAATGCGATCCTACGTCAAAAATAGTGCTAACAGAGGTGAATGTCTGTTTGCATAAAGAAAGACTGTCTTGACTTGACCTTACCTGACCACTGAAACTGCTGGCATATTAACATCGCATTCGCAAAAACAATTGGAGCTCATGGTGGATCGTCTAGAACAAGTACTGGTGTCCCTGCGAAGGGTCATTCGCGCCACAGACCTGCACTCAAAGCACCTAGCCAAAACATCGGGCCTCACCGCACCACAGATACTTTTGCTTCAGGCTATTCGCAAACTGGAAGGTGCCGCTGTTGGGGAATTGGCCAAAGAAGTCAGCTTGAGCCAAGCCACGGTAACCTCAATTTTGGACCGGCTGGAAAAAAAAGGATACACCGCCCGCGAGCGCTCTGTTGTCGACAAGCGCAAGGTACACGTCCAACTCACAGAGTCCGGCATTGAGATACTCAAGGACGCACCCCGACCATTGCAAGCCGAATTCTCCAACCAGTTCAATGACTTGCAGGAATGGGAACAGACCATGATTATCGCTGCGCTACAGCGGGTTGCCTATATGATGGATGCCCAGCATATTGATGCCTCCCCGGTTCTCGACATCGGCGCCCTAGACCGGACGCTCGAGTCACCCTCAAGTCTCGAGAGCGAATAAGCCCACTAGAAATAAGGCAAAACACGATTCTCAAATCACAGACGGCACTTGCGTAAGGAGCTAGCGGGCGCGTGGGCCGGCATCGCATAATTGATCGTATTATCCGAACAATCATCCTATAAGATTCGACTTTTACAGCGTAACCGATAGATATACCTTTAAGTCTGTCAGTAAAAACGTCGGCAGAATTTATGGGAAGCACCTATGTTGAAACGTAATTATCAAGAAATACTCAATGCCATCACGCACTGCCTTGAGATCACCCTAACTCCCCACCAACCGGCGCTCATCCCGATCACAACGGCGGCCGATGAAGCGTCTAATTCTGCAAGCTTAGCGCGTCAACTACGACAACATCGGGCCCGCTAGAGCGCACTCTGCACACCAACCCAATCAGGAAGGAA
>JBLHSI010000174.1:0-6247 GCA_047626655.1 Halioglobus sp. | reverse complement strand
TGTCATTCATGTAATCGAGCCACTAAGCTTTGCCTACGGCGGCGATATTCCTATGGATTTCTCTGGGATACAAGACGAAATTCATCAACAGGCGATTCAGCAACTGGAACGATTTGGTGAAGCCCACAATATTGCCAAGAACCAGCAGCATATTGTGCTAGGCCGCCCGGAAGCAGAGATTCATGCCGAAGCCGCGAAACTGGGCGCCGACCTCATCCTGGTAGGCAGCCACGGTAGACACGGCTTGTCGCTGCTGCTTGGCTCCACCGCGAACGGCGTATTACACGGCGCCGTATGCGATGTTTTAGCGGTACGGGTGGGTAACTAGTCCTGCAAAAAGGCATCCAACTGTGCCTCGGTAAAGGGCCAATCGAGCTCTTTACCACTGGCATGACGCAACACAGGTATCCTGATGCCATACCGCTCAAATAGGGGATCAGACAAACTAATATCGGTTTTTTTGTAGGCCACTGACGCTGAGCCAGCAGCTCTGAGTTGCAGCATTTTTTCGGCTAACTCGCATAGATGGCAGGCATCGGTACCATACAGAATCAGGGAAACATCTGGTTCAGAGGCATGTTCATAGCTTACCACCTATCGTCTCTCCCTCTTCTCGTCTGGCCATAAGCCGTATAATCGTCGATTTGGCCCCTTGTACTAATGACTCCTGAGGCGTTAGTATTCCCTGCTCACAATAGCGTAACTCGCCATTAAATCCACTTTATTTTCCGGAGCAAGCACTCTTGGCCTTATTTTCTCAACCCACCGCTCGCGCATTGGCAATATTGGATTTGTTGATGGCTAATCCACATCAGGCGTTTGGGCTGACGGAAATGACACGCCGCCTGAATCTCAACAAAGCAACCTGTCACGCCATACTCACAACTATGGCCAACTACGGTTTTCTGGTCCAGCACCCCAAAACCAAAGCCTACCGGCTTGGACCGTCGATTATTGCCGCTGGCAATGCCGCGTTTGCCCAATTTCCCGTACTCGAGTATGCCCGGCCAGAGCTGGAGGGGTTACAAAATGACCTGGGTATTGGTTTTGCTGTCACCGGCCGTTCCAAACTGCACATGGTTCTATTAGCGCTTTATGGCCACGCTACGCCACTAATAGACTCGTTCCAACTGGGGCTAAGATTGCCCAACACGGCGCCTGTGGCGGCCTGTTTCACTGCCTTTTCACCGGCTGCCCCGCTGGAAGACTGGTTAACCCGAGCCCACACCTCGCGTGGCGAATATCATGAAAAACTCGACCAGAAACTACGCGTTTCGCTAATTTCCATACGCGCCAGGGGTTATGAGGTGACCTTGAAGACTAGCGCCGAGGAAGAACTAACCAAGCAGCTCGCCCGCATTAATAATTCCTGGAGCCTCACAGAGCTAGAGGAAATAACCAATAAATATCAGCACGACCTCTGTGATGAATCTTATCATCTTGACCGAATAGACCCCAAAGCCCGCTACAACGTCAGTACGATTTCGCTACCGGTCTTTGCCTACAAAGATGTACCCGTGCTGTGCTTTGTGGCGGGATCGTTCGACAAGCCCGTACGCGGCTCTCAGATTGAAGAAATTGCGGCTAGAATGCAGCAATCGGCAGATCGGGTAACCGCTCTGGCCCGCGGGCTAGAGAAAGTATAAGTCCAAGAGCTGTTACTGTGCCCCCTCCCGAAAACTATCAAGATAAGAAGGCCTTTTTTGAGCGCGTCCTCACCGTGTATGGCCGTAAAGCCGTACTTGAAGTGCTGCACGATCGCTCTTTGAGCTGCCATGCGATCCATCTTGCTGAGTCAAATCAGGAAAAGGGTATCATCGGCGAGATACGCCACTTGGCCGAAGCCAGAAACATTACAGTCAAACATCACAGCAGGCTAGCGCTGTCGCGTATTTCCAAAAACGGTAAGCAGGACCAAGGCGTTGCCGCCGACATTCTTTGCCCTAAATTTGAGACTTTGGACCACTGGCTGTCGAACAGCAGAAACCGCGCACAAATGCGCGTGCTTGCACTCGATGGCATCACTAACCCACAAAATTTGGGCATGATTATTCGCTCTGCTGCCGCGGGTGATATCGACGGTATAATTTGGTCAACCAGAGGAAATGCCGCACTCGGGCCACTGGTCATTAAAGCGAGCGCAGGCACGCTTTACCGAGCGCCAATGCTCATGTGTGACGACCTGACCAAATCCCTCGTGCAGTGTAAGGAACACGGCATGAAAATTTGCACGCTCGAAGCTGAGGCGAAAGACACCTTGTTCAACTATCAAAGCACCTCGTCGGTGGTTTACGTACTGGGAAACGAAACCCAGGGCGTCTCAAGGGCTGTTAGGGCGCTATCTGATGTGGCACTGTCTATCCCCATGCGCAACGGCGTTGAATCTTTGAACGTGGCCATTACGGCTAGCCTTATCGCCTTTGCGCAGCCGCTGACCCCTGCGGGCCAGGCAGGTACCGCTACTTAGATAGGTAAGTCATGCCCTCTTCCAGTCCCTTGAGTGTAAGAGGGTACATATGTCCCTCCATGAGGCGATGAGTCATTGCGACAGATTGCGTATATTCCCAGTCTTCTTTGGGAGTAGGGTTAATCCAAATCACCTTTTCGTAGGCGCTTTTGAGTCGGCTCATCCACACTTCACCGGCCTCCTCATTCCAGTGCTCGACTGACCCGCCCGGCTGCGCTATTTCATAAGGCGACATCGCGGCATCACCGATAAAAATAACCTTATAGTCGCGGCTGTACTTGTGCAAAATATCCAGCATTGGTGTGCGTTCATTGTGACGGCGCACGTTGTTCTTCCACGCACTTTCATAAATGAAGTTATGGAAGTAAAAGTATTCCAGGTGCTTAAATTCAGTGCGTGTTGCCGAAAATAGCTCCTCGCACACTTTGACATGCGGATCCATAGAGCCCCCGACATCAAAAAACAACAGCACTTTGACCGCATTGTGCCGCTCTGGCACCATTTTAATATCCAAATAGCCCGCATTTCTGGCCGTTGATCGAATGGTGTCATCTAGGTCTAGCTCATCTGCTGCGCCCGTTCGAGCAAATTTTCGCAGCCTGCGCAGCGCCATTTTTATTTGACGGGTGCCGAGCTCAACGCTGTCATCCAGGTTTTTAAAATCCCGTTTATCCCACACCTTAACGGCTTTTTTATTGCCGCCATTGGGCCCCACTCGAACGCCCTCTGGATGGTAACCCTGCTGACCAAAGGGCGACGTTCCGCCTGTACCTATCCATTTACTGCCGCCCTCATGACGCTCTTTTTGCTCTTCCAGGCGCTTTTTAAACTCTTCAATCAATTTTTCCAGACCACCCAGAGACTCGATCTTTTCTTTTTCTTCATCGGTCAGGTTTTTCAAAAACTCAGAGCGCAGCCAGTCGTCTGGAATCAGAGCTTCAACGATGTCATCCAACGCCTCAAGTTCTTTGAAATGCGCGCCAAACGCCTTATCAAACCGGTCAAAGTATTTTTCATCCTTAACCATGCAGGTGCGGCTGAAATAGTAGAAGTCATCCATACTGCCAAAAGCAATATGGCGTTTCATACCTTCCAACAGATCCAGTAATTCTCTTGGTGTGACGGGAACACCGGCTTCTTTTAAGCCATGAAAAAAATTGATCAGCATTGTTAGCGGTTTTCTCTACGATGCATAAATGCGAGGCGTTCTAATAAATGAACATCCTGCTCGTTTTTGATCAGGGCGCCATACAGCGGTGGTATCGCTTTAGTAGGGTCGCGATCTTTGAGAATTTCATCGGGAATATCGTCTGCCATCAGAAGCTTCAGCCAATCGATCAACTCGGATGTAGAGGGTTTCTTTTTCATTCCGGGAATAGCCCGTACGTCGAAAAAGACTTCAAGTGCCTCTTGCACTAAATCCTGGGCAATCGCTGGATAGTGGACGTCGACAATTTCCCGCATAGTGACCTTGTCGGGAAAGTTAATAAAGTGGAAAAAACAGCGACGCAGAAACGCATCGGGGAGTTCTTTCTCGTTATTGCTGGTGATGATAATAATAGGACGATGCCTTGCCTTTACCGTTTCACCTGTTTCATACACAAAGAACTCCATTTTATCGAGTTCCTGAAGGAGGTCATTGGGAAACTCGATGTCGGCTTTGTCGACTTCATCAATCAGCAGTACCACCTGCTCATCGGCAGCAAAAGCCTCCCACAATTTACCCTTCTTAATATAGTTGGCAATATCTTCGACCTTGCCGTCACCCAATTGAGAATCTCTCAGCCGAGAAACTGCGTCGTATTCGTATAACCCTTGCTGTGCTTTGGTCGTCGATTTAACGTGCCACTGTATCAATCGTTTGCCCAGTCCAGCCGCTACTTCTTCAGCCAGCATCGTTTTACCGGTTCCCGGCTCACCTTTGATTAATAGTGGGCGCTCCAGAGTAACCGCGGCATTTACGGCCATGCGTAAATCATCGGTAGCTACGTATCGTTCAGTTCCTTCAAATTTCATGTTTGGTCCATTACTTTTGATAAGATTTTATGAGCTGGGAAGATTACAGGCTGGCTTTGCTCAGATCAAGGTTCGCCGCCTGGTTTGCCGTTCGCCTGTAGGCCCTTTATTAGCACTTCGTCGGCTGGCGCAGTGGCGGTTTCTCTATATCTACGCTGCCATTGAGCCAGGCTTCGTTGCCTGCGTCGGCGTAAATAACCCAGTAAAATAGCTAAAGCGAGTAACAACCCACACCCTGCAACAATGCCTATCTGGAACAAGTTATCATCGGGGAGCTCAGCTCCTTTCGTATTGATAGCAGGATTACTGGGTGTGCCCGTCACTTCTACAAACATCGGTAACTCGCGCTGAAGAGTCTCCCCGTTAACGCGGACCATCACCTGATACCGACCGGCAATCTCAAACGCGGGAATAGCAATGCGATATTCGCCATCCGCCGGCAGATCATAACGCTGAGACACTTCGATTATCTGGCTATCGCCGTTTGGACCGGACACTTCGACGGTAATTGCAAACAGAGCAAGTAACTCGGCACTGGTTAACACTGTGCCTCGCTCGCGCAAGCGTAAACCGAGCTCGGTGCGCTGCCCTGTGGGCAAACTATTCGGTAAGGGATCAACCTCCAATTGCAAATCAGAAATCACAGTTAGGCGTGTCATAGTGCTATTGGGCGCTTCCAAGCGCCATTCACCCGACTCGGGGGACGTCACTGTCACCAGCGCAAATTTTCGATTGCGGAACCAATCAACACCCTCTTCCTGGAGCTGCGAACTAAAACGATGGCCCTGTGGGCCGATGAGGGCCAAGTCGCCGCTGTTGTCTTCCATAAAAACTAATAAGGTGAACTCACTGACACTGGAATCTATTTGAAACCGACTATCGGCAATAGGCACTCGCGCCGTGGGGGCAACCATCTCCAGGGCCTGCAGGAATATTTCTGTCAGCTCACCAGCTGTTTCTGCCATCTCGGCGAGCCCACTCGTTTGCGTAGCCAGCGAGCGCAAAAACTCCCAATCGGCTTCTTGAGACAACGCTATTGTGTGAACAGCTATGCCGGTCGAGCCCAGCTCAGGCGCCAGTTCGGCCAGCAGTGTCTTGGCAGCATTGGCGTTGGCCAAAGGCGACTCAGAAACATCCACCTTGCCATCGGTAAGCAGCACGATACTGGTCCTGTAAGCACCATCCATCCGGCCGAAATCGTAAGTAACCGACTTTAGCGCTGCCGGGATATTGGTACGTTGGCCAGAGTTATCGATATTAGCCACTGCCTGTTGCGCTTGTTGGCGCCACTGCTCGTCTATCACTCGATGCTCAACCAAGGTCTTTACATCTTCTGCGAAGATCCAAACTCCGGCCTTAGCCCCCTCAGGCAATAAACGGACGATCAAATCCAGTGCTGGCGCGCGTAAGTTCTCGGGATCTGATTGTTTCATACTGCCAGAAATATCAATCAACAGACGCAAGTCGGGCTTCAAGCCCTCGCCCGTTCCCGAGTCTGCGTAGACGCCCGTCACAGTCCAAAGTGTAAGGAACAAAAACGACAAGACAGCCTGGCGTGGTTGCCAATTACTCATTATTCGACCTCATCTAGTCAGCTTGGGACGGTTTGCGAAACAACGTAAATCTTAGTAGTAGTGACAGCAGCAATGCCAAACCAAGCATAAACCCCAGAGGTTTTACAGCATGTCGTGCCGCATCCACACCATTGATCATACTTTCAAACAAAGCGACAATGAGTGCCGGGGCAAATGTAGTGATTGTGGG
>JBLHSI010000173.1:0-6330 GCA_047626655.1 Halioglobus sp. | reverse complement strand
TTGCAGCAGGGGACCACCCACTTAGAAATCTGCGTGATGGCGCTGCATCGGTAGACACTCAGGTATTTTTGACCGCTAGCGCCCGACCATGTCCCAGGCCTTCGGGCGAAGGCGGAGGCAGCAGTGTTGGCACGTTTGATTGTGATTACTACCGCATTGAATCCGAGCATGATGTACCTTCCCGGGCGCGGACAAAAGTGAAAATGGGTGTTGTCAAAACGGTGATAGGTGAAAATGGATAAGCTAAAAGTGACCGAAAAAACGCCGTTTACAGACGCTCCTTTTGAGTCTGTTTTTCTGCGCGTCTGCAATATTTTGACAAGCGATATATCTAAGGTTTGCCTATCTCTTGTAGTCGGACTAGGAGTCTCAGCCAGTGGCTCATACGCTGATGATACCGAGATCTATCAATCTACCTATAATTCGACAACGGCAGGCCGGCCAAAGGTACTTATCGCCTTTGACGACTCCGGTAGTATGGGGACTATTGTTCCCGGCCAGCGCCCCCCCTATTCGCAGACCGCGACCTACGTCGCCGTGCATGCAGCGGACCGTCTGTATATCTCCACTGATGGTGATCCACCCTTAAAGGACAGTTCTGATTTTACCAAGGCGAGCAAGTTTCGATGCGCAGAGGCTACTGTGGGATTAACATCGCAGGGATTTTTTCAAAGTGCCGGGGCCAGGCGCTGGGCAAAGGGAGCAGGGAAGTGGAAGTCGTTAAAAAAGAACAACGGCACTTACCCGGGTAACCCTGCACACGTGGAGTGCAAGGAAGACGTGATAAATGCTAATAACTCAAATATTAGTGTTGCAAGCGGCTACCCTCTGCACAACGTACCTGATGGGCAAGAGTACGACGGTGTCAACCCCGAAGATTCTAACGCGCCTTGGGGGAATCAGGCCTACACTTTCTATAGCGCTCACTATATGGACTATCTGTATGACGAGACGCTCGAGGTGGACCGCACCCGAATGGCTATTGCACAGGATGTCATCACCAGCCTGATTACCGCCAATACTGGTATCGATTTTGGCTTGCTGGAGTTTAACGCAAACTGGAGTGGCTACACCAATCACGGCGGGCGGATTGTACATCGAATTATTTCGAATATGACGGCGGAGCAGCGTGGCAACGTCGTCGATATGGTGAATACAATGACAGCCAGGGGCAGCACGCCGCTGTGCGAATCCACCTATGAAGCCTATCGCTACTTAAAAGGCGATACGGTTCAGTGGGGCGATGATAAAGATGAATATGGCGGCGACATAGTGCCCCGAGACTTGAATGCCGAGGCACCGGCAGGTACCTACGATTCGCCAGCTACAGACTGTGCTTATACCTACATCATTGTAATGACCGATGGGTTTCCACAAAACGATACCGGCGCTAACGCTGCGATCGAAACACTCACTGGGAAAACGTGTGAGACTTATGCGACCTCAGGTCAAGGCGATACGAAAAACTGTATGCCAGAGCTTGCTCGGTATATGGCCAACAACGATTTGGACAATGACACCACTAATGGCAGTCAATACGGGATTACCTACACCGTGGGTTTTACCACGGATCAGGATTTGCTTCGGGATACGGCTGAAGCGGGTAAGGGGCAGTACTATACGGCCAATTCCGCGGATGCTTTAACGAAAGCTTTTCAGGGGGCGATACTGAGTATTTTGTCGTCTGACAGTACCTTCACATCTCCAGCGGTTGCGGTGGATACTTTCACCCGCACACGCAGTCGCAACGACGTTTTTTATGCCATGTTTAAACCCAATGAGGGCGTAAACTGGTCAGGCAATGTGAAGAAACTCAATTTGTCCATCATCGATGGCAGTGCTGTACTAGTCGACAAAAACGGCGACGTCGCTGTTAATCCCACCACCGGAAATTTTAAGGAAGCGGCTAGTACCTACTGGAGCACTGCAGACGGTGGCAGTGTAGAGGAGGGCGGTGTCGGCGCCTTAATGGCGGCTCGAGATCTAAGCGGGCGAACTATTTGGAGTAACACCGGTACAGGCCAAGCCCTGGAGGCTTTTAACAGCGCCAATATGACTCGCGATGCATTTGCTTACGCCACTGACCTGGAGCTATTTGATACCTTTAATGTTGCCAATCAGTTCGAGCTAGACGCAGAGTTGGGTGCGGCTCGTGGTTTTGACCTTAACACCGATGGCACGGTTTCCAGTGAATCTCGTGAGTGGGTAATGGGAGACGTCATGCACAGTCAGCCGCTGGTTATTAGCTATGGTGCGCGCACCGGGTTCACCAATGCTGACCCAGATCTTCGTTTTATTGTTGGCACCAATTCGGGTTTTCTGCACATGTTTGGCAATGACAATGGGCAAGAAGACTGGGCTTTTTTCCCTAAGGAATTGGCACCCATTTTGCGCGAGCGCCGGCTCGATGCGCTGTCGGGGGATCATGTTTATGGCATAGATTTACCACCCATAAAATACACCAAAGACCTTAATGAAGATGGCACTATCAACTATATTGAAGGCGATAAGGTGTGGGCGTTTTTCGGCTTGAGGCGAGGCGGTCAACGCATGTATGCGCTCGATATCTCCAACCCCGATGTTCCGAGCTTTATGTGGCGATTAGATCAAACAAGCTCGGGCTTCTCCGAGTTAGGGCAGACCTGGTCAGTGCCTGTAGTCACCAGTATTCCCGGCTATAGCGATGCCGATGGTATGCCCAAGCCAGTTGTCGTGATCGGCGGAGGCTATGACGTCAACAAAGACGATACCGGCCTTTCGACTGCCGACAGTATGGGACGCGGCCTTTTTATTATTGATGCGGCCACCGGAGCGCTAGTTTGGAGTGTTACGCCGGCGGCAAATTCGGCGACTAACTTACAGGAGCTGGGATTAATAGATTCGGTACCCAGTCAGATCACAGCGCTAGACAGCAACGGCGATGAGTTGACCGACCGGCTTTATTTTGCCGATGCAGGAGGAAAACTGTGGCGTGTGGATTTGTCAGATGATCAATTTCCCACCAGCACCCAGGACACCTGGAAAATCATAGAAATGGCGGACTTTAATGGCGCAACAACCGCCACAGATCGGCGCTTTTTCAATGCCCCTGACGTGGTTCGAGTTCGCATTGATGGGCAGGCCATTGACGTCGTATTGATTGGCAGCGGGGATAGAACTAACCCCAACGCGACTGATGTAGAGAATCGTTTTTATATGATTCGCGACGAGCAGACTACGCCTTATGTTAGTTCAGAGCCTACCAGCGTAGATTGCGCAGCGACTCCACCTCTTGAAGACTTCCGCTGTAAATTACCACTTAGCGATAGTAACCTGTTTGACATTAGCAGCAATATTTTAAATGAAGGCACAGACAGTGAAAAAGACATTGCCACGGCCGCTCTTGCGGCGGCGAATGGCTGGAGGCTGGATTTAGCCAGTAGCGGTGAAAAGTCTCTGTCGAAGTCACTGACGATTAACGGCAAGGTTTTCTTCACCACGTTTGTACCCAATGGCGTTCTTACCAACATTAATATTTGTGAACCTCAGCCGGGCTCGGGTATTTTGAATGTGATAAGTTTGCTTACTGGTAAGCGAAAGCAAATCAGTTTGGGGCCGATTTTGCCAGAGACGCCCTCGGTGCACTTTGGTGATGACGGCCAGATTCGATTACTGCTGCCGCCAGGCGCGCCGCCTGAAGATGATAACGATGATGATGAAGAGTGTGAGGGCGGAGTGTGTGAGCTGGGTGAAAAAATCTCTGCACCGTATGGTACTTACTGGTATCAGGAGGAATATTGATGCGCTCGGAACTACAGCGTAATCGGGGCTTTACCTTAATAGAACTTATGATTGTGTTACTTATTGTCGGTATCCTGTCAGCGGTGGCGTTGCCTTCTTATCAAAATAGCATGCAAAAAGGTCGTCGTAGCGATGCGATGTCGTCTCTCTTAGATGCCGCTAACCGGCAGCAGCAGTTGCTGTTGGATCGTTCGACTTATACCGCCGTCATGACTGATCTGGGTTTTTCAGCCGATCCCTTTATTTCCGAGGACAACCACTACAGTATCGCCGCGGCGGCCTGTGCCGGAGGGACCATTGCCAGCTGCTATGTGCTTACGGCAAGTCCTCGGGCGAGTTCTCCTCAGGCCAAAGACGTATTTTGTACGAGTTTAACTCTGGGCTCCGACGGTGTGCGAGCGGCAACTGGAACTCAGGCAGACCAATGCTGGTAAATTTAGGAGGACGAAAAGTGTCTACTGTAAATCTGAAAATTATACGAATAGGTTTGATAGCGCTGAGCACACTTGTCTTTAGTCACGCCAGCCAAGCTAGATTGCCAGAGAATGCATTTGCCTGTCAGGTGAATATTGCGGGGGCTAAATCGGGTTTGGTTTTGGTGCAGGCCGACGATAAACACAGTGCTCGAGCTACAGCAGAAAGTGCTGCGGCATGGGAAATGGGGGGTGGTCTAAGCCAAAACCAAAGTAAGGCACTTAGCGTCGTGGAGTGTATTGATGTAGCGGGAGAGCGGTTCAAAGATAGTTGGTTTCAGAAATTCTACGACGACTTCGAAATGTGACCTCACCGGCTGCGGCGATCAAGGTCTGTAGCAATACTGCTAAACCTGATCGCCCAAGCTAGTTTACTCTGTGTTTCCTATCTCAAAAAACACCCGTTAGCTCAATAGCGATTTTGCAGTTTGCAGTACAGCCTTGAAACATTTGGGGTTGCCCGCCACGATGTTTCCCGATCTCATAAAATTTTCTGATCCATCCAGGTCTGACACTAGGCCGCCAGCCTCGCGTATTAACAGTGCGCCCGCTGCCATATCCCATGACTGTAGTCCCACTTCCCAGAACGCATCCAGGCGCCCGGCTGCGACGTAAGCGAGGTCTAGTGATGCTGCGCCACAGCGTCGTATGCCCGCGCACTGTGCCGCCAGAACTTCAACGGTTTTGCAGTGCGCGGCTAATTTATCCTCACTGTGGTCTTTAAAGGGGATGCCGGTACCAAGCAGGGCACCATCCAGTGATTTCAACTTACTGACCCGAATACGATGGCCATTGAGTTGCGCTCCGCGGCCACGAGAAGCGGTAAACTCTTCGCGCCTCACAGGGTCCAGAATTAAGGCATGTTCGAGCTTTCCCTTGTATAGGCAGGCCATGGAGATAGCGTAGTGGGGAATACCGCGGACAAAATTGGTGGTGCCATCCAAAGGATCGATAATCCATTGGTAGTCGGCATCGGCACTGCCAGTGAGGCCGGTTTCTTCTCCCAAGATGGCATGATCGGGATACGCCTTATTGAGGTGATAGCAAAGGTCTCGCTCGGCGTTCATGTCCACTTCAGAGACAAAATCGTTAACGCTTTTCTCTTTGACCTCAATGCGATATAGATCATCTGAAGCGCGCACGATATTCTCTCCCACCTTGCGGGCGGCACGCAGCGCAATATTGATCATCGGTTCCATAGTATTGTCCTGAGGGTAGTTCGTGGGCGCGCGATTATAGCAGCACAATTGCAGGATATCACTGCAAAATCTGCTAGACTTGCGCGCCATTTTAACGATAAGCAGACGCTGGCCTATGAAGCTGGATAATATTCGCATTGTACTTGTTAACACCAGCCACCCTGGCAACATTGGGGCGGCTGCGCGAGCGATGAAAAACATGGGTCTGGAGAGGCTGTATTTGGTCGCGCCGCGCCAATTTCCGGACGAACAGGCTAATTGGCGTGCGGTCTCTGCATCGGATGTGGTCGACGGTGCCGTGATAACGGATACCTTAGAAGAAGCGATTGCTGATTGTCACTATGTGGTTGGGACCAGCGCCCGTGGTCGGAGCATACCGTGGCCCCTATCGGACCCTAGGCAGTGTGCTCAGCGTGTAGATCTGTCATCAGAGAAAGGTGAGGTTGCCGTGGTTTTTGGCCGTGAGGATCGAGGCTTAACGAATGATGAGCTGAAATTGTGCAATTTGCATCTCAATATCCCAACCTCCGAGAGCTATAGTTCTCTCAATCTCGCTATGGCGGTTCAAGTTGTTTGCTATGAGCTGCGTATGCAGCTGCAGTCACCCATGCCGCCGCCCGCTGATACCGATCAATGGGACACTGCATTTTCCACGAGTGAGAACATGGAGCGATTCTACACTCATTTAGAGCAAACCTTGGTTGATATCGACTTTTTGGATAGAAAGGCTCCGCGCCAGTTGATGCCGCGCATGCGGCGTCTCTATAGTCGTGTGCGACTAGACGAGATGGAGTTGAATATCCTTAGAGGTATCCTTACTCAGACTCAAAAATGGGTCACGGGGCGCGACAAATCCTAAGTCTGAAAGAGTCTCCATT
>JBLHSI010000172.1:0-6423 GCA_047626655.1 Halioglobus sp. | reverse complement strand
AAACTGAGTACCAGTTGGACAGATTCGTCCCAGGGGTTATCGGTTCCATGGCCGAAATAGACATCGCTGTTCTGGAGTGCATCACAGCAGTACTGTAATGCCTCGCCCACCGTGGACAAAGGGAGTAGATTCGTTAAATTTCTATGCATAAAATAAGTTTAACCTATTTGTTCCCGTCTCGCGGATTGCCTTGCTCGATTGGGGTTGGTACCATCGCCGGCCGTACGTAAAGCGATTTATGGAGAAGTTTAAGTGGAAAGCCACTGGGCAAAGATTATTGAAGACATGGGGGAAGATTTAACACGTCCCGGCTTGGTCGACACACCCAAACGAGCGGCTAAGGCGTTCGAGTTTCTCACTCGTGGCTACAATCAATCGGTTGAGGAAGTGGTGAACAACGCACTTTTTCCCTCTGACTCCAACGAAATGGTGTTGGTCCAAGATATTGAAATGTACTCTCTTTGTGAGCATCACATGCTACCGTTTATCGGAAAGTGTCATGTGGCATACATACCGACAGGTAACGTAATCGGACTGTCAAAAATAGCGCGTATTGTCGATGTGTTTGCTCGAAGATTACAAATACAGGAAATGCTCACGCGACAAATAGCAGAGTCCATTATGGAGATTACCGATGCTGAAGGCGTAGGTGTCATCATTGAGGCGAAGCACATGTGCATGATGATGCGTGGAGTTGAAAAACAAAACTCACTAATGAAAACCTCAGCGATGCTGGGCAGTTTTCGAAGTGAGCAAAAAACGCGCGAAGAATTTTTGTCACTGCTGAAGCTAGGCCGCTAGAAACGCTAAAATACGCGCTGCGACATCTTCTACAGCGGCGTCCATGTGAAAATAATGCCCGCCGGGTACCTCTTCAACCTGCAAAGAGGGAATATTCGTTTTCGACGCCTCTAGCCGTCCATCTGAATGTTGGATCAATCCATCGCTTGGTTGCAACAACAAAGTGGGCATTGTTAAACTTCGCAGTATCGCTCGGTTTTGCCCCTCGCTCAGTTTTACAGCCGACGCACCCTGCAAGCGAGGATCACTATTCCAGCGATAACCCTCATCAAACTGATTCAACCCCCTGCGGGCCAAAGCCGTCGCGCTGGCCTTACTTAAGCCCTTTGCTGCCCGCGCGGCGATAGCCAGTTCCAGTGCAGGATACAGCTTGGCTTCGCGGTTTAATAAAGTGGACTTTTGCACTAGAAATCGAGCCAACTGCTGTGGAAACTGAGCTTCGGGAACGGCCGGAGGCAATACTGCATCGAGTAAGACTAGATGGCGCACGAGCGCCGGAGTTGCGCTCGCTAAGATGGAGCTAATAATGGCACCGCGTGAATGGCCCATGAGCGTAAACTCGGACCAACCCAAATGCGCCACAATTCCCATTAGCTCGGGCAAATCATCCCAAATTTGGTAAGTCGCATCTTGTGATCTATGACTGCTGCGCCCGTGACCCGTTAAATCGGGTGCCACCACGTAATAGTTTTCCAATAAGGGTGCCAGCGCATTAAAGCTTTCTGCGTTATCCAGCCATCCATGTAAAGCAAGTATGGGCGGCAACGTCTCATCGCCCCAGCACAAACCGGCTAGCTCTAGCCCATTAACATGCCATGATCGTTCTACTGGATCTCGATCCATAAGCTAAATAGATCCTTCATACTGAGAAGGCATGGCCCAGAATAATAAACGTCCGCAATCAGCCGCGGCAACATCCATATCGATACATACTAAGCCGCCGGGTGGTAGCGCCGGCGCGAGGCCAAGTTCGCCCAAATAGTGATCGACCAATTGGCTAACTAAGGGTTGATGGCCTACCAAAAGAGAATGCGAATTCGGCCCTAGCGAACTGGCGAGTAACGCAAGTCCATGGTCTACCTCAGCACAACCGTATTGCGGTAATAGAGGATCGAAAGGTTCAGCGCGAACAGCCAGTACAGACGCTAAAATATTGGCCGTTTGAGTGGTTCGACGCCAAGCGCTGTGGAAAATCCGGTCCGGAATCACCAGCGTCTTGTCATCACATAATTCATGCAGGCGACGCCCTGCTATGCCTATGTCTGCAATGCCTTTGGCTGTCAGTTCGCGCGCTTCATCTGTCGCAGCGTTTCCCGCTTGACCGTGTCGAACAATAGTAACAATCATAGACAGTTAGTGTACTTGAGTATAAAGGTGGCACCTATAGTACCACCTCTATAACTCGCCCTATCTAGTTACCGACCTTCAGCAACAACTTGTTCAAACGCGATACGAACGCAGCGGGGTCTTCCAACTGGCCACCTTCGGCAAGAGACGCCTGATCGAAGATCACGCTTCCCAGGTCAGAAAAACGATCTTCATCGGGTTCCTGGTCCAACATTTCCACCAACGGGTGACCCGTGTTTATTTCAAGGATAGGTAGGCTTTCGGGCACAGCCTGGCCAGCAGCTTCCATGATTCTTCGCATTTGCGCACCCATGTCGGCTTCGCCAACAACGAGACAGGCGGCAGAATCAGTCAGGCGAGTCGTGGCGCGAACCTCTGCCACTTTACCTTCCAACACAGCCGTTAAACGACCGACCAAATCTTCGCTGTCTTTGGCCAACTTCTCCTGTTCCGCTTTGTCTTCTTCAGAGTCCGATGCTAGATCCAGTGCTCCCCTGGCGACGTCTTGAAACTGCTTGCCGTCAAACTCTTGTAAGTGATTCATCAGCCAATCATCAACCCTATCCGATAGAAGCAGCACTTCTATACCTTTCTTCCTAAACACTTCCAAATGTGGGCTATTCTTGGCGGTATTGAAGGTCTCTGCTACCACATAGTAGATTTTATCTTGTCCTTCTACCATACGATCCAGATATCCCTTTAACGACTGGTCCTGTGCTTCCAGGTCGGTATGCGTGGTACTAAATCGCAGCAACTGGGCAATCTTTTCTTTGTTGGCAAAGTCTTCCGCGGGCCCCTCTTTAAGAACTTGCCCAAATTCCTTCCAAAAAGCGGCGTATTCATCACCTTCAGATTTGGCCAGTTTTGCCAGCATATCCAAGGCTCGCTTAGTCAGTGCACTGCGCATCGAATCGACTGCCGGATCCTGCTGCAAAATCTCTCTAGATACGTTCAATGACAGGTCGTTTGAATCAACGACGCCTTTTACAAAGCGCAGGTACATGGGCAGAAATTGCTCAGCCTCATCCATAATAAAGGTTCGTTGCACATACAGCTTTAAGCCGCGTGACATTTCTCTATTCCACATATCAAACGGTGCCTTGGCTGGCATGTACAATAAGCTTGTGTATTCTAGCTTGCCTTCAACCTTGTTGTGACTCCACGTGAGTGGATCCTCAAAATCATGAGATACGTGCTTATAAAACTCCTTGTATTCGTCATCGCTGACGTCAGAACGGCTGCGAGTCCACAACGCCGTGGCGGAATTAATCGCCTCATATTCAACTTCGGCGTTTTCAGGTGCTTCCTCACCATCTGCCACTGGCGCCGGAGGCTTTGCCATCATCACTGGCACAGAAATATGATCGGAATATTTTTTAATGACACTCCTCACACGCCAGTCATCTGCAAAGTCGCTGCTATCGGCCTTTAGATGTAAGACAATAGAGGTACCACGGTCTTCTTTTGCACTGTCTTCAATTGAAAATTCGGCTTCACCATGTGACTCCCAGATTACACCTTGAGAGGCATCTTCACCGGCCTTCCTAGTATGAACCGTCATGCGATCCGCGACGATAAAGCCGGAGTAAAAACCCACCCCAAACTGACCAATCAGTTGCGAATCTTTTTGCTCATCGCCAGTAAGCTTGTCGAGAAAGGCTGCGGTGCCAGATTTGGCAATGGTACCGAGGTTTTCGATCACTTCGTCGCGGGTCATACCAATGCCATTGTCACTAATGGTGAGGGTATTCGCTTCTTTATCAACATCAACCGTAATACTGTAGTCGCCCTGCCCTTCCAGCATGCTCTCGTTCGCCAGCGAGGCGAAACGTAATTTGTCGATCGCATCAGAGGAGTTCGAAATAAGCTCGCGCAGGAAGATTTCTTTGTTGCTGTAGAGCGAGTGAATCATCAAGTGAAGCAATTGCTTGGCTTCAGTTTGAAAACCCATCGTTTCTTTCTTGGCTTCTGAGTTGTTCTCGGTGGTTGTATCTGTAGTCATGGTTGCCTCGAGCTAATAATGAAATTCAATGAAGTTTATGCACCTGAGAAGCTAAATATGGGGTCGTACGCAGGAGTTTCAAGGGCTGCACCTCATTCCAGATACTAAAAAGCCCATCTTTTGATGGGCTTTTTAGTTTGCTTCTCTGTGTTTAAGAAAGCATTTACCAACCGGTGATCTCAGCTAGGCCTGTGCCGATATCAGCCAGACTGCGAACGGTCTTTACACCAGCATCTTCAAGCGCTGCAAATTTCTCATCAGCAGTGCCCTTTCCACCGGAAATAATCGCTCCAGCATGGCCCATCCGCTTGCCCGCAGGCGCGGTCACACCTGCGATGTAAGACACTACAGGCTTAGTCACATGCTCTTTGATAAAGGCTGCAGCTTCTTCTTCCGCAGAGCCGCCGATCTCACCAATCATGACAATTGCCTCAGTCGCCGGATCATTTTGAAACATCTCGAGAATATCGATGAAGTTAGAGCCTGGAATAGGGTCGCCGCCAATGCCCACACAGGTAGACTGACCAAAACCCGCGTCGGTAGTTTGCTTAACTGCTTCATAGGTTAAAGTGCCTGAACGCGACACGATACCCACCTTGCCGGGCATGTGAATATGCCCGGGCATGATACCAATTTTGCATTCGCCGGGAGTAATCACTCCGGGGCAATTGGGCCCTATAAGGCGCACACCCAATTCATCGCACTTCACCTTGGCTTCCAACATATCCAACGTTGGTATGCCTTCAGTTATACAAACAATCAGTTCAATACCGCCATTGGCAGCTTCCAGAATGGAGTCTTTGCAAAACGGAGCCGGCACATAAATAACCGAAGCCGTCGCACCGGTCGCATTCACAGCCTCGGTCACTGTGTTGAAAACAGGCAGTCCCAGATGCTCTTGGCCGCCTTTTCCAGGTGTTACACCACCTACCATTTTGGTGCCGTATTCAATCGCCTGCTCAGAGTGAAAAGTACCCTGAGAGCCAGTGAAACCCTGGCAAATGACCTTGGTGTTCTTATCGATGAGAATGCTCATGATGCTGCCCTCGCGGCTTGTACGACTTGCTCTGCGCCACCGCTCAAACTGGTTGCAGCAATAATATTTAATCCGCTTTCGGCTAGTACTTTTTGCCCCAATTCGGCGTTGTTGCCTTCTAACCTAACCACAACAGGGACTTCTACGCCTATTTCCTGAACCGCGCCAATCACGCCTTCAGCAATCAGGTCGCAGCGCACAATACCGCCAAAGATGTTAATGAAGACGGCTTTTACCTTGTCGTCCGACAAGATAATTTTGAACGCTTCCGATACACGCTCTTTAGTTGCACCACCGCCCACATCAAGAAAGTTTGCAGGTGAACCACCGTGCAGCTTAACGATATCCATGGTGCCCATAGCCAAGCCGGCTCCGTTCACCATACAGCCAATGTTACCATCCAGCGCAACATAGTTGAGTTCCCAGTGCGCAGCATGGGCTTCGCGCTCGTCTTCCTGAGAGGGGTCGTGCATAGCCTTTAAAGCAGATTGGCGATACATAGCATTGCCATCAATGGCAAGTTTTGCATCCAGGCAATGTAAATCACCTTTTTCGGTAATAACCAACGGGTTGATCTCGATCAGCGCCAGATCTTTTTCTTGGAACATACGGGCAAGGCCCATAAAGATTTTCACAAACTGTTTGATCTGCTCGCCTTTCAGGCCAAGCGCAAACGCCAACTCTCGTCCCTGATAGGGCTGGGCACCTACCAACGGATCAATTGTGGCGCGCAAGATTTTTTCCGGTGTTTCTTCGGCAACTTTTTCAATTTCTACGCCGCCCTCAGTTGAGGCCATAAAAACAATACGCCGAGAAGACCGGTCAACCACCGCACCCAAATACAGCTCATCGGCAATATCGGTACACGTTTCAACCAAAATCTTATTCACCGGCTGACCGTTTGCATCGGTCTGGTAGGTGATCAGGTTTTTTCCCAGCCACTGCGAAGCAAACTCGCGAATTTCATCTTTCGTTTTAACCAGTTTCACACCGCCCGCTTTACCTCGACCACCGGCGTGTACCTGGGCTTTCACGACCCACATGTCGCCACCAATAAGATCAGCAGCCGCAGCGGCCGCCTCGGGTGTATCGACTGCATGGCCTATGGATACGGGGAGTCCGTACTCGGCAAACAATTGCTTACCCTGATACTCATGAAGATTCATTTTCTGCTCCGTTCAAGTCGACAAGTTTACAGAAGATCTAAGGTGATCCGCTGATGCTGATTACTACTACT
>JBLHSI010000171.1:0-6438 GCA_047626655.1 Halioglobus sp. | reverse complement strand
GCGCGATGCGGCCCATAAGAAAATGAAAGAATTAATCGAGAGCGGAGAAGGGCTGCCGCCCGAGGTTGATTTAAAGGGACGATTTATCTATTACGTTGGCCCTGTAAACCCTGTGCGTGATGAGGTTATGGGGCCTGCCGGTCCCACCACCGCCACTCGAATGGATAAGTTTACCGATTTCATTCTGCAAGAGACTGGGTTACTGGGGATGATTGGTAAAGCGGAGCGGGGTCCAGTGGGTATTGCTGCGATAAAGAAACACCGAGCGGTGTATCTCATGGCCGTCGGCGGCGCGGCATACTTAGTGTCGAAAGCGATTACTTCGGCCAAAGTTGTAGCCTTCCCCGAGTTGGGAATGGAAGCTATTTACGAATTTGAAGTTAAGGACATGCCGGTAAGCGTAGCGGTAGATGCTCGCGGTACCTCGGTACATGAAACGGGGCCGAAAATCTGGCGTGAAAAAATTGAGGCGCAGGCGCTCAACATTGTCTGACACCTTCTATTGGCACGACTACGAAACATTTGGCACAGATCCCTCGCGGGATAGGGCGGTCCAGTTTGCCGGTCTGCGCACCGATAGCAATTTAAACGTTATCGGCGACCCGCTTGTTATCTACTGTCGGCCGGCCAACGATGTACTGCCGCAACCGCGCGCTTGTCTGGTCACTGGCATTAGTCCGCAAAAAGCGCTGCGCGAAGGGCTGCCTGAGTATGAGTTTATAGACGCGATTCATGCTGAGCTGTCACTGCCCGGCACCTGTGGCGTGGGCTATAACTCCCTGCGTTTCGACGATGAAGTAACGCGTTATACCTTGTATCGAAATTTTCTTGATCCCTATGCCCGTGAATGGCAGAACGGCAACTCGCGCTGGGATATTATCGATATGGTGAGAGCGGCCAACGCGCTTCGCCCGGAAGGTATTATCTGGCCGCCGCGCGAGGATGGTCTGCCCAGTTTTAAACTGGAAGAGTTAACTCGTGCCAATGGAATTAGTCATGCATCTGCCCATGATGCATTGTCCGATGTATACGCAACGATTGCGGTCGCTAAACTCATACGCGACAAGCAGCCCCGACTGTTTGATTTCGTGCTCAAGCACCGGGATAAGCGGTCTGTGCTATCGCAGCTCGATTTGCCGCAGATGAAGCCTGTGTTGCATGTGTCGGGTATGTTTGGCGGGCAGCGCAACAATATTGCATTGATTGTTCCTCTGGCAATGCACCCCGGCAACAAAAACGAAATGATTTGCTACGACCTCAGTGCTGACCCGCAGGTTTTAATGGGCGCCTCAGTGGATGAACTGCAAGCCTTATTGTTTTCTCGTACCGAAGATCTGCCCGACGGAGTGCAGCGGCCGGGGCTGAAATCTCTGCATATTAATAAGTGCCCCATTGTTGTGCCCGCGAAAATGGCTGATCCCACCACGGCAGAGCGCCTGGGGATAGATGGCGCTTTGTGCCGGGCCAATTTGGCATCACTGCGCGCTATAAAGCAGACTGACTCCGGCGCCTTTAACGACAAAATCCAGAGTATTTACGCTGCTAGACAATTTAAGGAAATATCTGACCCAGACCGTATGCTCTATTCGGGCGGCTTTTTTTCTGCTGCCGATAGGCAACTTATGAATCAGTTGCGAGCGAGCACCTCAGAGGAGCTGGCGTCGACCAGTTTTCCTTTTGAAGACAGCAGACTTCAGGAAATGTTGTTTCGCTATAGGGCAAGAAACTACCCTGACAGTCTGTCCGCTGATGAGGCAGCTAGGTGGGAGGAGTATCGCTTTGGCTATCTGACAGACCCCGATATGGGCGCAAGTATCTGTATGGAGACGTATCACGAGCAAATAGAGAATTTGTTGCTGACAGGCGACCTAACTGCTTCGCAGCGCGAGCTCATGCAACGGTTGCTGGATTACGGCGATTCACTATTGGGTTAGCGAGTCATCACCAATTGGTATTATGTAGCTGTCACTGTTAGCGCTGGCCATTATAATAAAACGCAGCCAATCTCTGTGATACCTCCAGCCACCATCACTCGCAGAGTCTGATCTATATGGAGTGAGAGAAACGTGCAATTTTCAGGTAGCCATATTCTGTCCGTACAACAGTTCGAACGCGTGGACGTTGAGAGGATTTTCTCGGTCGCCGACGAAATGATGCCCTATGCACAGCGCCGTCGAATTACCAAAGTGCTCGACGGTGCGATTCTCGGATCCATGTTCTTCGAGCCCAGTACACGAACTCGGGTGAGCTTTGGGAGTGCTTTTAATTTGCTGGGCGGTGAAGTGCGTGAGACAACTGGTATTGAAAATTCTGCTATCGCCAAGGGCGAGTCGTTGTATGACACGGCGCGAGTCCTCAGCGGTTACTCTGATGTGATAGCGATGCGTCACCCGGCCAGAGGTTCGGTGTCAGAATTCGCCCAGGCCAGTCGCGTACCGGTCATTAATGGAGGCGATGGTAGTAACGAGCACCCGAGTCAGGCGCTGCTTGATTTATACACGATAAAAAGCGAATTAGCTGACCGAGGTCGCGGTATCGACCAATTGCGTATCGCCATGGTGGGTGATTTACGTCACGGTCGCACGGTGCATTCGCTGTGCAAGCTACTCTGCCTTTTTAACCAGCTCCAGGTGGTACTGGTGTCACCCGTAGAACTTCGTATGCCAGCTGAGATTGTTGAAAGCTTGCGAAAAGTGGGGCACAAAGTACTTGAATCCGAGGTGCTGGAAGAGAGTATCTCTCACGTCGATATTGTTTATTCCACTCGAATTCAGGAGGAGCGATTTGCCTCTCAGGCTGACGCCGATGTATACCGGGGGCGGTTCCGGCTCAATCAAAGCGTCTATACCAAGCACTGTGAGCCCAATACGGTCATTATGCATCCACTGCCCAGAGACTCTCGCGATAGTGCCCGAGAGCTAGACGACGATTTGAATGACAACCCCAATCTCGCAATTTTCCGCCAAACCGACAACGGCGTCCTCGTGCGCATGGCGCTGTTTGCGCTTGTGCTAGATGTTGTCGACCAGGTCGATAAAAGTTCACGAGATGTTAATTGGTATACCGAGCGCCGTTTCTAAAAGCGCCACATTGCTTCCTATGTCTGACACTAGCCCTAAAACCCCAGCTCCCGGTCTCCTTCGCTCCAGCGTGGTAGTGGGCTGTATGACGATGTTGTCGCGGGTGTTGGGTTTGGTGCGCGATGTTGTCTTTGCAGCTTTCCTGGGAGCCACCGCTAACGCTGATGCTTTTTTTGTTGCATTCAAAATCCCTAACTTCCTGCGCCGTCTTTTCGCTGAAGGTGCTTTTTCACAGGCATTTATTCCGGTGCTTGCCGATTACAAAGAAGAGGGGAGTGTCGTTGCGGTTCGCGCGCTCATCAATCGAGTAGCGGGAGTCCTGGGCGGTACAGTGATGCTCGTTTCTGCTCTGGGGGTGCTGGCAGCTCCCGCCGTTGCATCGATTTTTGCACCCGGATTTATAGGTGATCCGCACAAGTTCCAGCTCACAACTCAGATGATTCGCATCACGTTCCCCTACTTATTTCTCATCTCTATGACCGGGTTTTGCGGTGCAATTCTCAATAGTTATGGCCGTTTTAGCGTGCCGGCTATCACGCCAATCTTCCTTAATATATCTCTGATATTGTCTGCTGTAGTTGTCTCCCCGTGGTTTGATGAGCCTGTTTTTGCTCTGGCTTGGGGCGTTTTCTTGGCGGGGATTGTTCAACTGCTGTTCCAACTACCGTTTCTATATAAGCTGGATTTACTGCCTAAACCCCAATGGAATACCCAGGATGAGGGGGTCCGGCGTATTATGAAGTTGATGGTTCCAGCGCTGTTTGGCGTATCGGTGAGTCAGCTAAATTTACTGCTGGATACTGTGTTGGCGTCTTTCTTGCCAACCGGTAGTGTGTCTTGGCTTTACTATTCAGATCGCTTGGCGGAGCTTCCCCTGGGCGTTTTTGGCGTCGCTATCGCCACGGTGATTTTACCCAATTTGTCGGCGCACAATTCTGCCTCACGTGAGCATCTATTTGCTTCGACCCTGGATTGGGCCGTTCGGCTGGTGTTGTTGATCGCGATCCCGTCAGCTACTGCGCTCATTATACTCGCTGAGCCTATTTTAATTACCTTGTTCCAATACAACGCGTTTACAACGTCCGATGTCGCCATGGCCGCTTGGAGTTTACGTGCCTACAGCATTGGTGTGATTGCGTTCATGCTGATTAAGGTCCTTGCGCCTGGCTTTTACGCCAGGCAGGATATATCAACGCCTGTGGCCATTGGAATTAAAGCCATGGTAGCCAATATGATCATGAATTTTATGTTCGTATTGCCCCTGATGTACTATTGGAACCTGGGGCATGTAGGCCTTGCTTTGGCCACCAGCGCCGCCGCCTACCTCAATGCAGGATTGTTACTCAAAGGGCTTGTGCAGCGCGGAATATTTAGCTTTCAGCCCGGGTGGTGGCGCTACAGTGCGCGCTTGCTATCGGCCACGCTCGCGATGGGGTTAGTCGTCTGGTATTGCATGCCCGAAGAGGCCAGCTGGCTAGGTATGGATTGGCGCAGCAGAGCAGCGGCACTTACATTGCTGTGTGGTCAGGGTGTTGTGGCCTATGTCGCAGTCCACTTGCTAATGGGAAGTCGTCCCGGGCAGTTGAGGGCACCAGTCAGCGAGTTGTAATTTTCTCGCAAATTACTCACAGTAGCCTTGGTGAGATAGGATACCGCTCGGTATTTCGATATACTGCACCGTTCAATACACATAGTTGTCATCTTATTCATGGAGCTGATACGAGGCCTTCACAATTTGCGGCCCAGACACCGAGGGTGCGTGGCGACCATTGGTGCCTTTGATGGCGTTCATCTGGGGCATTGCGAGGTCATTGGGCAACTGTTGCGCAAGTCCAAGCAATTGGCTCTGCCCTCGGTTGTTATCGTGTTCGAGCCTCTTCCCAGAGAGTATTTCTCGCCGCTTAATGCGCCCGCGAGAATTAGTAGCTTTCGGGAAAAGTTTCTCGCGCTGGAGGCGCTGGGTGTAGATCGAATTCTGAGGATACGGTTTACTGAGCGACTGCAGACCATGTCGGCACAGCAGTTTATCGATGCTATTTTTGTTGAGGGCTTGTCTGTTGCGCACATTGTTCTGGGCGACGATTTTCGGTTTGGCAACGACCGAGAGGGCGACTTAGGGCTATTGAAGGGGCAAGGCGAGCGCTACGGCTACGAAGTTGAACCCACACTCACAGTGGAGTGGGGTGGAGAAAGAATCAGTAGTACCCGTATTCGAGAAGCGCTGGAGCTTGCCGACTTTGAACTGGCCGAGCGCTTGTTGGGTCGGCCGTATAGTATTAGCGGTAAGGTTGTTTATGGCCGTCAACTGGGTCGCAGTATCGGGTTTCCTACCGCCAATTTGGAATTGCAGCGCCTGAGAGCACCGCTATCGGGTGTTTATGCGGTGGAAGTGTTGGGGCTGGGCAAAGAGTGCGTAGAGGGTGTCGCTAATGTGGGTACACGTCCCACCGTAAACGACAGTATAAAGGCCAATTTAGAGGTACATATTCTTGATGGCGATGTAGATCTCTACGGCCGCAGGATAGAAGTAACATTTAGACACAAGTTGCGTGACGAACAAAAGTTTGAGTCCATTGATGAGCTGGTTAAAAATATTACACGGGATGTTGAAAATGCGCGAGAGTGGTTTCGATTGTGAGTAGTGCTTACAAAGACACATTGAACTTACCCCAGACGGCCTTCCCGATGAAGGCAAGTCTTGTTCAGCGTGAGCCGCAGCGGCTCAAAAGCTGGCAGGATATGGGCCTCTACGAAAAAATCCGCGAAAAAAATAGTGGCCAGCCAACATTCATTCTTCACGATGGCCCTCCTTATGCCAACGGCAATCTGCATGTGGGTCACGCAGTTAATAAAATTCTGAAAGACTTTATTATCAAGTCGAAAACCCTGAGTGGATTCGATGCACCTTACGTGCCTGGCTGGGATTGTCATGGTCTGCCCATAGAGTTAAACGTAGAGAAAAAGGTGGGTAAACCGGGCGTCAAAATATCCGCCGCCGAATTTCGTCAGAAATGTCGCGAGTATGCGGCCAAGCAGGTTGATGGACAGCGCGAAGATTATGTACGCATGGGCGTATTTGGCGACTGGCAAAACCCCTATCTGACGATGGACTTCGCCTTCGAAGCGAATATTGTCCGCACCCTGGGGCGAGTTATTGAGCGGGGACATTTTCACAAGGGCTCCAAGCCCGTGCATTGGTGCATGTCGTGTGGCTCTGCTTTGGCGGAAGCCGAAGTCGAATACCAGGACAAAGAATCACTCGCCATCGATGTAGCGTTCGCAGCGGTTGACGCGGCCGCATTTTTGGCGGCTTGCAGCAGCGATTACTCCGGCGAAATAGCTGTTCCCATATGGACCA
>JBLHSI010000170.1:0-6574 GCA_047626655.1 Halioglobus sp. | reverse complement strand
GAGCCCATTGACTGGGGGAATCCAGTAGCTCGCGAACCAAAACTGCAAGTCTGGATGAAAACAACGGGTCGTGTGCCCGGTATCGGTCAGGAAAATAGAGGGCTTCATCAGGCGCTTTTGGCCTATATGTCAGACGCTTTTTTGATCGACGTTTGTATGATCGCCCACGGTCATGGGTTTGCGGACTCAAACCTGCAAGTAGCAAGTTTGGACCATGCCCTGTGGTATCACGAGGACTTTCGAGCCGACGAATGGTTGCTGCATACGGTAGAGGCGAAGCGGATCGGAGGTGGTCGAGGGTTGGCAGAAGGCAGTTTTTACACTCGCGATGGCAGATTAATAGCCACTACTGTCCAGCAGGGCCTTATTCGATATTGCTAGCAAATATTGGCGGCGCTCAGCTATCGTTTTGAGAATGAAGCCATTATAGTAGAACTCAGAACACCCTAAATTTAAACGGATCTGATTATGCCACATCCCTCGATTACCGCTGAAACATACCCGCACAAGCCCGCTATCATCATGGCTGGTTCCGGCGAGATGGTGACCTATAAACAATTGGATGAGCGTTCAAACCAGGCGGCCCACCTGTTCCGCGCTATTGGGCTTAAGTCGGGGGATCACATTGGCATGATGCTGGAGAACAACCGGCAGTTTCTTGAAATTTGCTGGGCCGCTCAGCGCTCCGGATTGGTATTTACCCCTATTAGCACGCACCTGATGAGGGAAGAAACCGCGTATATATTAAACAATTGTGGCGCCAAATTGTTTATCGGCTGCCTGGGCTTGTCCGAAGTCGCCGAGCAAATTTTTGCTGATGACAATACCAGTATTGAAAACTACCTTATGGTGGACGGTATTAAACCTGGTTTTGAATCCTGGGAGGAGGCGGTCGATCGCCAGCCAGACACGCCGATCGAAGATGAGAGTTGCGGTGTTCCCATGCTGTATTCGTCCGGTACGACCGGTCAGCCTAAGGGTGTATTCATTCCAGCCCCCAGTGATGATATTCATGCGCCGCATCCTCTGGCAACGACACTTGGAGCCGCCTTCGGCTTCGGTGAAGAGACCGTCTATCTATCGCCTGCTCCCCTGTATCACGCGGCGCCTCTGCACTACAACATGATGACGCTCTTCCAGGGTGGCACCACGGTTGTTATGGAAAAATTCGAGCCTGAGCTTGCGTTAAAACTGATAGAGCAGCATAACGTGACTCATAGTCAATGGGTGCCCATCATGTTCATCCGTATGCTCAAACTGCCCGCTGAGGTTCGTGAGCGCTACGATGTGAGTTGCATGCAGTTTGCCATTCACGCGGCGGCTCCATGCCCGATAGAGATAAAACAGAAAATGATCGATTGGTGGGGCGAGGTTATCGTTGAATACTACGCGGCGAGCGAAGGCATAGGCGTCACTATTATCGATTCTGCTAACTGGCTTACCCACCGTGGTTCAGTGGGGCCAGCGCTGGTGGGTGAGTTGCATGTACTTGATGATGACGGTAATGAATTGGCTGTTGGGGAAACGGGTACTGTCTATTTTGGTGGTAACGAAAATCGCTTCGAATATCACGACGAACCCGGAAAAACATCCGAGGCCTATAATGATAAAGGCTGGGCGACTACCGGCGATGTTGGCCATGTAGACGAAGACGGTTTTTTGTATCTTACCGACCGTAAGAATTTCATGATTATCAGCGGCGGTGTGAATATCTACCCGCAGGAAATCGAGAACCTACTCATCACCCATGACAAAGTGGCCGATGTGGCCGTATTTGGTATTCCACACCCGGAATTTGGTGAGGCAGTGCAGGCCGTTGTGGAGCCTATGCATTGGGGCGATGCAACTGATGAAGTAGCGATTGAACTATTGGAGTGGGCGAAAGAGCGCTTATCAAAAATTAAAGTACCGCGTGCTCTGGATTTTACTGAAAAGCTACCGCGTATGGATAACGGCAAGCTCTATAAACGGCACCTTGTGGAAGAGTATAAAAAGCTCGGGGATAAATAACTACACGTTGTCCACTAACTAATTCATCTATAAGGATTATCTAAACTTGGCACTGAGTATTGTTATCGCAGTGATCGCTTTTGGCGGTGTGTTATGGGGCGGTTTTAAGTGGCATAAAAAAACGCAACGCGCGAAGCTTCTTCAAACACCTCTAACCCCGGAGTATATAGAGATACTAGTCAGCAAAGTGCCGCTATACAGCCATTTACCGCATGAAATGCGTCTTACAATGCAAGGGTGTATCAATTACTTTCTAACGCAGAAGGTGTTTGTGGGCTGTAATGGTTTTGTTATTACAGATGAGGTGCGGCTGACGATTGCCGGCAACGCGTGTCTTTTAGTCATTAATAGAGAGATGGGGTATTTCCCCGGTTTTGAATCTATTTTGGTTTATCCAGAAACATATTCGGCAAAGCAGGTGAGTTATGACGGCATGGTCGAGTCGCAAGTAGATAGTCTTCGAGCGGGTGAGTCATGGCACCGTGGCCCCATCGTTCTGTCTTGGTCCGATGTTGTGTCTGGGTCCGCCAATCCCGAGGACGGGCACAATGTGATACTGCATGAATTTGCGCACAAACTTGATGAAGAAAACACACTTATGGACGGGCTACCGATTCTCCGAGAGCCGGCCCATTACAAGGAGTGGTCGGCGGTACTCACCAAAGAGTATGCTGAGTTTGTGAGTCGCGCCGAGCACGGTAAGAATGACGTAATCGACGAATATGGGGCAATTTCCGCGGCTGAGTTTTTTGCCGTTGCTACAGAGTCTTTTTTCGAAAAATCATGGTATATGAGACAAAAGCTGCCCGAACTTTACCAGCAGTTTCAGACTTTCTATGGTCTCGACCCAGCCTCTTGGGAAAGTGATTAAACCTTGCGGCGCCCCAACGCCAGATAAAAGCTGGGCACCACAAATAGGGTAAACAGTGTTCCCACCAGCATTCCCGATGCGATCATAAGCCCTATACTAAAACGACTGTTTGCGCCCGCTCCTGAGGCAATGATAAGAGGCCATACACCCAATACCGTGGCGAAGGTTGTCATTAGAATAGGGCGCAGGCGCATTGAGGCCGCTTGCAGTACCGCTTCGGAACGACTCATTCCGTCCAATGCTAGCTGATTGGCGAATTCAACGATCAAAATCCCGTGTTTGCTGATGAGCCCTATCAGTGTGAGTAATCCAATCTGAGAATAAATATTGAGAGTGGTAAAGCCCATGGCGATGGGTACCACCGCGCCGAAGATAGACAGCGGTACAGTAATGAGGACGACTAAGGGATCTCTGAAACTATTAAACTGTACCGCCAACACTAAAAATATCAGCATTAGTGACAATGCGAATAGCGGTGCGAAGGTTTCTGTTTCCTGAATAAATTGTCGTGACCCACCGGTATATCCGTCGCGAAACCCCGGCGGGGCAATCTCGGCGAGTGTGGTTTTCAAAAATTCCAGCCCGGTACCCAGACTATTGGGAGGCATGACAACGCCCTGTAAGGTGGTGCTGTTTAGCTGCTGATATTGCGCTAACTCGTTTGATTGTACTGATGAAGAGAGGCTGATAACCGCCGATAACGGCACCAGTTTGTCGCTGGCGGTGCGTAAATAATATTTCTCTAACTCTTCTTTGGTCAGGCGGAAACCTTTGGCGGCTTGTGGTATTACCTTGTAAGCGCGGCCTTCCATGGTGAATCTATTAATCTCGGCTTCGCCCAGCATAACAGCGAGTGTTTGCCCAATAGAGCGCATCGATATTCCCATGCGAGCGGCGCTTTCACGGTCAATATTGACCAGAATCTCTGGACGACTGAACTCAAGGCTTTGTGTAATGAAAATAAACAGTCCGGACTGTCGTGCTGCATTTAGCAACTCTTCACCCACACGCTGGACCTCTTCATGCTTTGCCGTAGAGGCCACCACAAAATTCACCGGCAGTCCCGCGTCAGAGCCGGGTAGGGGAGGGGAGCCAAACGTGAATGCTTGCAGCCCAGCGATTCCGCTTAGTTTTTGTTGAAACTCACGCTGCACTTCCTGCTGGGTTCGCTCGCGGTCGTCCCAGTGTTGCAGGGTTAATCCACCGAAATTGAAGCTCGGCGAACTGATCTGCCAAGAGGACAGCACCTCCGGTATTTCTTGCCATATGCCGACCACTTCGTTGAGGAAGTAATCGATGTATCGCAGATTGGCATATTGCGGCACTGTGGCTACAACATACAAAGAGGCGCTGTCCTCCTCTGGGGCGAGTTCCTCCTGCGCCAGAGTAAAAAAGATCGGCAGGCTGGCGATGATCAGTGCGCTAAATAGCAGTATGGCGCCGATATTGGACAGACATTTTTGCAGCAAGCGGCCGTAGGTATCAGTGATTTTTATGAAGCATACGTCCAGCCAATCTGCAAAGCGTCCCTGATGATCGTGGTCTTTGAGCACTCGCGAGCACATCATAGGGCTCAGTGTGAGCGCGATAATCCCCGACACGATCACGGCGCCCGCTAACGTTAAAGCAAATTCACTGAACAGCGCGCCGGTAAGGCCGCCCATGAAGCTGATGGGGGCGTAAACAGCAGCGAGAGTAAGGGTCATTGCAACCACCGGCAGAGCCACCTCCCTCGCTCCTATAAGTGCCGCCTCTCTAGGCGTTGAGCCCATTTCAATATGTCGGTGAATGTTTTCAACCACAACAATGGCATCGTCCACCACCAATCCAATGGCGATAACCATGGCGAGTAAGGTGAGGACGTTAATTGAAAAACCCATGGCCATTACAAGTGTGAGTACGCCTATAAGCGACAGCGGAATGGCAATCAGAGGGATGATAACGACCCGCAAAGAGCCCAAAAACAGGTATATCACCAACATCACTATGAGGCCGGCCTCTACCAGTGTGGTAACCACTTCAATAAGGGCGGCCTCAATGGCCACTGAGCCGTCTTCGTCGAGGTACATCTCCATGTCAGCAGGCAAAGCAGCCTCTATGAGAGGCATAGCCTCTCTCACAACTTTGGAGACCTCCAGCGGGTTTGCCCCGGGTGCCTGTGTTATCGAGACGAATATGGCATCTCGACCACTAGAATAGGAGCTAAATTGTGTATTCTCGGCCGACAAGTCAATGTCAGCAACATCGCCCAATCGCACTTTTTGCTCGCCGTTCTGACGCACAACGAGCTCAGCGAAGGCCTCAGGGGTTTGCATGTCGGTGCGCGCATCTACCGTAGCCCGCACGAAATTCCCCTCGGTGGCGCCCGCGGCAGAAATGTAGTTATCGCGGTTGATGGCGTTGTTAACATCTTCCGCCGTAACACTCATGGCTGCCATTCGCACCGGGTCTAGCCAGATGCGCATAGCAAGGAACTTGCCCCCCAGAATTTGCGCCTTGCCCACGCCCTCTAATGTGGCGAGTTCCGGTTGCACGGCCCTGACCAAATGGTCTGCCACTTGTGATATATCCATCTGGTCGCTGTAAAAAGCGAGATACATCAACGCATCGCCGCCAGATGCCGTGCTGACAATCGGGTTTTCGATATCTCGCGGCAATTCAGAGAGAGCTTCATTGACCTTGCCGATGACTTCAGACAGGACATCAGCACTGTTTTCGCCCAGGCGAACATTGATCGAAATTTCGGAGATGCCAGGGCTGCTATTAGAGGTCATATACTCTATGCCCTTAGCGCCGGCTATGGTGACCTGTAATGGCGTGGTCACAAAACCTTGTATGGTGCGGGCACTGGCGCCGGGATAAACCGTTTCTACGCGAATCACACTGCGTTCGAGTTCGGGGAATTCTCGAACAGAGATGCGGTTAGCAGCCTGTGAGCCCAGCAGCAATAGAAGAACGCTTATTACGATAGCCAGTACGGGGCGCTGAATGAAAATATCGGTGAAACGCATACTTAAAACGTCACTGAGTCGTCAACAACCACTGTGGCTCGGCGATACAGCTTGTTTTGCCCAGCGGTCACCACTCTCTCGCCATCGGTTATACCCTCTAAAATCGCCGTGCGCCCTGCGCGTGAATCGCCTGTTTTGACGATCCGAGGAGTGACGCTTAATCCCTCACTGCTCTCTTCGATAACATAAACCGTATCGCCCGAAAGAGAATAGTTGATTGCGGTTTCGGGTACTGTCACCAGCGATGTTGGATTGTCGAGGTCGATAGACAGTTCGGCGAACATCCCTGGCAGCAGCCCACTTGTCTCATTGAGGGCTCCGCGCAGGAGCAAATTCCGAGTGTCAGCCTCTACTCGGGAATCCACAGCCTGCAAGACAGCATGGGTCTCTCTACCAAGTGTTGCCGAAGATTTGATGATGATTTTTAGCCCCGGTTTGAGAACTGGAAAATGACGCTCAGGAACGGTGAAATCAACTTCTAATTCGCTAAGATCTTGCAAGGTAGTGATTCTGCCGCCGGGCTTAACATAGTCACCCACTCGCACATGAATAATGCCTATCGTGCCTGCAAACGGTGCGTGAATGGCCTTGTTATCAAGACGAGCTTCGGTTTCAGCCAGTTGTGCAATGGCACTCTCGAGGTCCGCTTTTGAACGATCGTACTGCGTTTGTGGGATGGATT
>JBLHSI010000169.1:0-6681 GCA_047626655.1 Halioglobus sp. | reverse complement strand
ACCCAATCCATTTAACGTGCTGGCGCAATTAAAGCCCAGCAAGAAGCACTAGGAGCTTAATCATGGCAGTACAAAAAAGTAAAAAGACGCGTTCACGTCGCGGTATGCGCCGCTCTCACGATGCGCTGTCTGCTCCCACCTTGTCTGTCGATCAGACATCGGGAGAGACTCATCTGCGTCACAACGTAACAGCTGACGGTTTTTATCGCGGCAAGAAAGTGGTCAATACTGGTAACGACGACTAAGTTAAGGCGAACTTTGCTCTGTGGGTTACAGCTAACCACGGACATGATCTACGGAGACTTCGGTCTCCGTTTGTTTGTCTGCAATGTTAGTAATTTCATTCGAAAATCGCTACAGGATAGGTTTCCATGCCAGATAACAAGGTCGCGTTTGTTTTTCCCGGGCAGGGCTCACAAAAGATAGGCATGTTGGCTGGCTCCTATGAGCGTTTTGAGCAAGTAAGAGACACGTTTGCCGAAGCCTCTGACGCAGTCGGATACGATATGTGGGGCTTGATACAAAACGGTGAGCAGGAGGCCCTCAATCTGACTGAAACCACACAGCCTGTTTTACTCACCTGCAGTGTAGCCCTCTGGCGAGCCTGGGTTGCAGAAGGCGGCATGCAGGCAAGTGTTATGGCTGGACACAGCTTGGGCGAATTTTCTGCCTTGGTTTGCGCCGATGCTTTGTCATTTAGTGATGCCGTACTGCTGGTTCGTCAGCGCGGAATTTTTATGCAGGCGGCTGTGCCAGTGGGCGTCGGCGCGATGGCCGCCGTTATCGGCTTAGACGACGACTCTATCAATCGTATCTGCACGGAGTCGGCTGCTCAGTCCGAGGGTGTAGTGGCGGCTGTTAATTTTAATTCCCCGGGGCAGGTTGTGATCGCCGGCCATGTTGGAGCAGTAGAAGAGGCAACCGGTCGTTTGAAAGAGGCTGGTGCGAAACGCGTATTGCCGCTCCCTGTTAGCGCACCTTTTCACACCGAATTAATGTGTCCTGCGGGCGAAAATCTGAAGCAAGAACTCACCAGTGTTCGTATTAGTCCGCCCGCTGTGCCAGTGATACACAATGTCCATGCACAGGTCGAGTCAGATCCAGAAGTGATTCGGGCATTGTTGGTTCAACAAATATCAAGCCCGGTGCAATGGACCCGCTGTATACAGTCGATTGTCGATATGGGCGTTGAGCAATTGGTTGAATGTGGCCCAGGTAAAGTGCTGAGCGGCCTGAATCGTCGTATCGATAAAACACTCAGTAGTTATAGTATTGAAGAGCCAGAAGCACTGGTCCAGACAATTGTCGAGTTATCATAGGTGACCCTGTTAGTATAAACAGATGAGGTTTCAATGAGCGAAGATCCTAAGAAAGTTGCCCTGGTTACCGGGGCTAGTCGAGGCATTGGTAAAGCGATCGCCCAACGTTTGGCAGCGGATGACTTTATTGTGGTGGGTACTGCCACTTCAGATGATGGCGCCAGTCGAATTACACAATATCTAGAGCAGTTGGGTAACACTGGCTGCGGCATGATGCTTAACGTGGCAGATAATGACAGTGTCACAACCGTGGTCAAATCGATCGCTGAGCGTTATGGGGCGCCGGCTGTACTGGTTAATAACGCCGGTATCACTCGAGATAATTTGCTAATGCGAATGAAGATTGAAGAGTGGTCTGAGGTGTTAGATACTAACTTGACTGCCTTGTATCGAGTAAGCAAAGCGTGCATGCGAGGAATGACAAAAGCGCGCTGGGGCAGGGTGGTAAATATTACTTCGGTCGTGGGCTCTATGGGCAATGCCGGGCAGAGTAATTACGCGGCGACAAAAGCCGGAGCCGAGGGGTTTTCTCGAGCATTAGCCAAAGAATTGGGTTCGCGGTCGGTAACGGTTAACTGTGTAGCCCCTGGATTTATCGACACCGACATGACAAAGGAATTGAGTGAAGCGCAACGTGAACTAATGCTAGCCCAAATCCCACTGGCGCGTCTGGGTGAGCCGCAAGAGATAGCGGCAGTGGTAGGATTTTTGTGCAGCGACGCTGCCGGCTATATCACCGGTGAAACTATCCATGTTAATGGTGGTATGCATATGGCGTGACATTTTGATTGCTATGTAAAAATATCAATCTTATTGACACCAAAAAAAGGTTATTACTCATCGCTAAAACAGAGTAAAATGTCAACATTGATACCGACTGACTCGGTATCTCATTCGGACTAATCTCAGGAGTGACGAAAAATCATGAGCAGCATTGAAGAACGCGTAAAGAAGATCGTAGCCGAACAGCTCGGCGTTAAAGAAGAAGAAGTACAAACGGAAGCCTCTTTTGTAGAAGATCTCGGTGCGGATTCATTGGATACGGTAGAGTTGGTCATGGCTCTTGAAGAAGAGTTCGAAACCGAAATTCCCGACGAAGAAGCTGAAAAAATCACTACTGTCAAGCTGGCTATTGATTACATCAACGGCAATTTGACTTAGGTCTCTCAATGATTTTTCAAGAAGCCGTTTCTATTATCCGATAGAGCGGCTTTTTTTGTTTTAATCCCCACTGTATTGCCAGTGGCGGCATCCTGTTTCATATTGGAGGGTTAGCGGCGTGATCGGTAGAAGAGTGGTTGTAACGGGAATGGGAATGATCACCGCACTGGGTAATACGGTGGAAGAAACCTGGGATAACATTTTGGCGGGGAAGAGCGGTGCGGCACCAATAGACACTTTTGATACGTCTGCATTTAGCACAACCTTCAGCGCTAGCGTTCGCGACCTGGATATTCTCCAGTACCTCCCGCCAAAAGATTCTCGTAAAATGGATCCCTTTATCCAGTACGGCATGGTGGCGGGTATTCAGGCTATGGAAGATAGTGGCTTCCAAGTGACCGAAGAAAACGCAGCGCGGGTGGGTTGTTCTATCGGATCTGGTATCGGTGGCATTGGAATGATCGAACGCGCGACAGAATTAGTGCGCTCTTCCGGCCCAAGAAAGATCTCTCCCTTTTTTGTACCCGGCTCTATCATTAATATGATAGCGGGTCATTTATCGGTTAAATACGGACTGCAGGGGCCTAATTTGGCGATTGTTACCGCCTGCACTACAGGCACGCACAACATTGGTATTGGTGCCCGTTTAATCTCCATGGGAGATGCCGACGCGATGTTGGTGGGCGGCGCCGAGATGGCTACCACGCCAATTGGCTTGGGTGGTTTCGCCGCAGCGCGTGCACTTTCCAAGCGCAATGATGACCCCCAAGCAGCGTCTCGTCCCTGGGACAAAGATCGCGATGGATTTGTCCTTGGCGATGGTGCGGGCGTGGTAATGCTTGAAGAGTACGAGTCAGCCAAGGCGCGCGGTGCGAAGATCTATGCCGAGTTGAGCGGGTTTGGCATGAGTGGCGATGCTTATCATATGACGTTGCCTCCAGAAGATGGTCGTGGAGCTGCCGCGGCTATGGCGAACGCCGTGAGGGATGCCGGTGTTGCCACCGACCAGATTAATTATGTGAATGCGCATGGCACATCAACGCAGGCAGGCGATGGCGCCGAGAGTTTGGCTGTTGAGAAATTAATGGGCAGCGATGTCGGTCAAGTGGCCGTCAGCTCGACCAAGTCTATGATAGGCCATTTACTGGGAGCTGCTGGTGCTGTGGAAGCGATTTTCTCGGTTCTGGCGATACGCGATCAAGTTGCACCGCCAACAATAAACTTGGATAACCCCAGCGAGGGTTGTCGGCTCAACTACGTACCTCACACGGCTCAGGAAATGAAGATACAGTGTGCGCTGTCTAATTCTTTTGGTTTTGGCGGTACGAACGGTTCACTCCTGTTCAGTAAGCTAGATTAGTATTCGCTAATGTCCGCAGCGCCGGCGACAATATGGGTGGACGGAGAGCAACAGGCGACTCTTTCATTGCCCGATAGAGGCTTGGATTACGGCGATGGGCTTTTTGAAACGCTGCTGGTGAAAGACGGTCGCGCGGTGTATCTCGATTTACACATGGAACGGTTGGCGCTAGGGTTAGAAATACTCGGGTTCCCGCATTGTCTCGCTCTGGTGGAGCATCAAATATCTACCGCGGTTGCCGCTGCCCCGTTAACAGGTGAGGCAATTATGCGCGTTACCGTCACCAGGGGTGAGGGTAAACGAGGTTATGCGCCGCCGCTAGAGTGCCGTCCTAGAATTATAGTTGTGCTAAGTGCCTATCCCGAGCGAGATTTCAAATCACAGGCCAAGCCCGCTGAACTCATTCTCGCTCAAATGCGCTGGGGTAATCAGCCTGCTCTCGCCGGAATTAAGCATTTAAATCGCCTTGAGCAGGTGTTGGCATCCCAAGAACGACTTCGGGCTGATGCTGACGAAGCCATTATGTTAGATCAGGCGGGTAATGTTGTATCCGTATGTGCCGGCAATCTTTTTATCATCACTGACAATATACTTTATACACCGGCCTTAGTTCAGTGCGGTATTAAAGGGACGCGCAGACGCCTGGTGTTGGAAATGCTGGCTCCCCGACTGGGTATTGAAATGCGAGAAACTCAAGTCTCGCTCGGGCTGTTAAAGGCGGCAAGTGAAGTGTTCTATTGTAATACTGTGCAGGGCATAAGGCCTGTTGCCCGCTTTGAATCCAGCACCTGGGATAATCACCCAGTTTGCGAAAAAATACACCAGTTGTATGTCGAGGAAGCATCTTGATATCCAGGATGATATTGATCGTGATGGTCGCTGCTGTGGCTGCAGGGCTTATGTTGGTAGAAGCCGATCGTCGCTGGCGCACGCCACTGGCAATTCCAGCGGGAGGCGTGCGCTTTACGATAGAAGACGGCGACACGTTGAGGCGTGTTGTGTCGCGCCTCGAGAGTGCGAGTATTGCCCCTTATCCGACATTGATTATCGCCTATGGGAGATGGTCTGGACTGGATAGTAAGATTAAACGAGGCGAGTATTGGTTGCCTCAGTATCTGACTGTTAGCGCGTTGTTATCTCAATTGAGCCAAGGTAAGGTCATTCAGCGTCAGCTTACTTTTCCGGAGGGGATAACACTGGCCGAAGCGTTAAAGGTTTTGGCGCGCGAAGAGGGTTTAGAGCAGGTACTCGACGGAGTGACTGATCCAAGAATAACGGCATTCATTGCGCCGTTCACTAACGGTGAAGGTTTATTTTTCCCCGACACTTACCAGTATGAATTCGGTGATAGCGACTGGGCTGTATTGCAGCGCGCCTATGCGCGAATGGCCAAAGTTCTCGATCAGGAATGGGCACTACGAGACTCCAATCTACCCTATGAATCAACTTACGACGCTTTAATAATGGCTTCAATCATAGAAAGAGAAACTGGCCAGGCGGGAGAGCGAGCTGAAATTGCCGGTGTGTTTGTAAGACGTCTGCAACAGCGTATGCGTCTGCAAACCGATCCCACTGTTATCTATGGTATGGGAGATAGTTACCACGGAAATTTGCGCCGTTCCGATTTGGCCAACTCCAGCAACCCCTACAACACCTACCGTCACCAAGGGCTGCCTCCGTCTCCCATTGCATTACCTGGACAAAAAGCCATTCACGCTGCCCTTCACCCTGCGGAAGGTGATACTCTGTTTTTTGTCGCGAGAGGGGATGGCAGTCACCAGTTTTCTGTCACCCTTCAAGAGCATCAACAGGCAGTGCGAAAATTTCAACTAAAACGAAGAGCAGACTACCGCTCAAGCCCAAAGAGATAGTAATAGTATGGCGTCACGGGGTTTATTTTTAACGGTGGAAGGTGGTGAAGGCGTAGGTAAGTCTACGAATATCACTTATATAGCAAATTATCTAAAGCATCATGGCGTTGAATTAGTGGTTACTCGCGAGCCGGGTGGCACTGCGTTGGCCGAGGATATACGAGGCATTTTATTGGCCGTTCGTGAAGAGCCTGTTATTGAGTTGACCGAACTCATGCTTATTTTCGCAGCTAGAGCCCAACATATTGCGACGGTTATAGAGCCTGCATTAAGCGCTGGTAAGTGGGTCTTGTGCGATCGTTTTACCGATGCAACTTATGCCTACCAATGTGGCGGTCGCATGATGGATGTGGCCTCCGTGCGGCAGCTTGAGCAATTTGTCCAGGGTGAGTTGCGGCCAGATTATACGCTGCTACTCGATGCACCTATCGAGACTGGCATGGCAAGGGCAAGTGCCCGTGGTGCTCTGGATCGGTTTGAGAGTGAAGACTTAGCCTTTTTTCAACGGGTACGCGACGCTTATCTCAAACTCGCTCAGGAGAGCAGCGGCCGCTATCATGTCGTTGACGCCAGTCTCCCTTTGCAAGAAGTGCAGGGTACGATGAATAAAATATGCCTCGAGTTAATGGAATGCTGGGGCGTTAGGCAGCCCCTGCCTTGAATGCCATGGCGGCGGTAAGCGGAGTGCTCCCTTGGCATCTCGAAATCTGGTCACACCTGATCAGGCAACTTGAAAGCGATAAACTGCCACACGCATTGCTGTTGGTGGGCGAGCGCTATGCGGGCAAAGAGCACCTGGCGATGGCGCTGGCAAGACTACTACTGTGCCATGCCCCTAACGAAGGCCTCAACTGTGGTCGCTGCCGGGGCTGTGAGCTCAGTCGTGCCGGTAGCCATGGTGATTTTCGTTGGCTGCATCCAGAGCTTCCGAGTCGAGTCATTAAGGTCAATCAGATTCGAGATACGGTCG
>JBLHSI010000168.1:0-6685 GCA_047626655.1 Halioglobus sp. | reverse complement strand
TGCGCAGCCAATGCAGCACCGATATCGGCCTGCGATAGCATGCCCGAATTCCACGTAGCAATATAATTGAGCCCTTCTGCGACCGAATGGTCGCGTGAGTAAAGCAGCATTTCTCTACTACCTCTAGCCGCCAGTGGTGATTTTTTAGCAATCTTTGCAGCGATCGTAGTAACGCCTTGCAACAGCGCTTCTTTATCGGCAAACACCTCATTCAAAAAATCCAAATTCGGCGCTTCGGAGGCGTAGCGCATATCGCAGCAGCATGTCATGTCGATACCGCCGCCGATGCACGTATTGTGAATAGCTGCCAACACGGGTTTTCGACAATTTTCAATGGCATTAAGATTGCCCTGAAGCCGCAAAATTGTGCGCCTAAGACCCTCCGCGCGCCATGAAGGGTCTGTCTGAGTATCCGATATCCCGCCGTCGTCCCCGAACATGCCGCGATCCAGCCCCGCACAAAAATGCCACCGTTGCCGGCAAAAATAACAACTCTAACCGAACCCTCGTCGTCTAACCATTCAAAACATTGTTGCAGTTCAGCCCATATCACAGCATTTGCTTTGCCGGGTCTATTTAAACTGACGGTCGCGATGCGATCTTCCACGGCCAATGTTAGCGTTTCAAAAGTGGGGGGCATTATAGGTTAGCTCTTTGTCCGTGGTTAGATCGCGAGTTACCAATCACTCAAAAAGTGCTCGGGATCCAAATCTGGAATCGCTTTGCTGGGACCATCTCGAGTCCCCAGATACAAAAAACCGACGATCTCTTCGTTGTTCGACAACCCCAAGTCCGCCATAACAATGCGGTCAAAAGAGGCAGCACCTGTTCGCCATATTCCCGCGTAGCCGAGTGCTTCTGCGGCCAATAACACCGAATGGGTAGCGCAAGCTGCTGACAATCTTTGCTCCGACTCTGGCACTTTGGGATGTTCAATTAGACGCGCTATTGCTACTAATATCAGGGGAGCTCGCTGCGGAGCCCTGCAGGCTTTGTTACGCGCCATATCGCCGGCAAGTGGATCTCGTGTAATTAGGCCGTTTTCGAGTATATCGCCCAGCGCTTCTCGCCTATCTCCCTCTATCGCCAGAAATCGCCAGGGTCGCAACCAGGCGTGATCTGGCGCGCGTATGGCCGCGCGGATCATCTCTTTTAATTCATCGCGCGAGGGCGCAGGGCCACATAAACGTGGCGCCGAGTTTCGATTTTGAAGTGCTTGCAACAGTTCAGTCATAGGGCCGGCATGATAACAGCTAAATCGCCTTGATGAATAATTCGGCTACAAAAATAGTCTCGCGAGCCACAGAAGGTCGACACAACGGTTATCGCAACTACTTATACCGGCTTTCGAGTCAACCAGATCGGTGAAATATACGCTCTCTGCGACTATTTTCATCAACACCACCGACCCGACATGCCAGACTGCTTTTCAGCAACGCCTATTTCTTATAAACCACCTCCATAATCTGATCGACGGTAAACGTGCCAGGTCGCTGACGCGGCGGAAACTGCTGCAAAGAACCGACAAACTTGGTGACAGCACCCATTCCCAACATACCCACCGAACCCACTTTCTTATCCCACCACAGGTTATAGCTATTGGAATCGGTGTCAGCTCGCTCAAACGGGTCGCGACGCAAATTAAATATTTTGGGAATGCGCAACGTGACAAATGGATCGCGCCACACATCAAACCGTTTAGCGCGTTGCTCTGCGAACACAAACTTCCAATCCCCGACTCTGGCCGACGTGAGAAGACCATCGTCGCTAAAGTAGAAAAATTCACGGCGCGGCGCTTGCTCTTGCTCACCGGTTAAAAAAGGTAAAAAGTTGTAGCCGTCAAGATGTACCTTAAAGGTAGCTTTACCCACCTGCTTGCCCTTTTTCAGTTCACTGACCACCTGATCTTCGCCGGCGGCAGCCATGAGGGTGGGCACCCAGTCCAAATGCGACATGACTTGATTGCTTATGCCATTGGGTTTGATTTTTCCAGGCCAGCGCACCATGGCAGGAACGCGATAGCCGCCTTCCCAATTTGTGTTCTTTTCGCCGCGATAGGGTGTGATGGCTGCGTCGGGCCATTGGTTAAAATGAGGGCCATTGTCAGTCGAGTAAATAACGATGGTGTTGTCGGCGATGCCAAGGTCATCCAGTTTACTCAATAAAATGCCCACATGACCGTCGTGCTCAACCATGGCGTCGTTGTAGAAACCCTGGCCGCTGGCTCCCAGCTGCTCAGGCTTCACATGCGTGTAATAGTGCATACGAGTTGAATTAAACCAGACAAAAAATGGCTTACCGTCTTTGTTTGCCTTGTCGATAAACTTTAACGATGCAGCCAGAAACTCCTCGTCGACCGTTTCCATTCGCTTACTGGTGAGCGGGCCACTGTCTTCAATTTTGCCATCGGCGTAGCTGTGAATGACACCTCGTGGGCCATACTTTTCGCGAAACCCGGGCATTTGTGGATAATCTGGATCTTCAGGCGACTCCTCCGCGTTCAAGTGGTACAAATTGCCAAAGAACTCATCAAAACCGTGGTTAGTGGGTAAATATTTATCCTGATCGCCCAAGTGATTCTTGCCAAATTGGCCGCTGGTGTAGCCCAGGGGCCTCAGCAGTTCGGCCAGCGTAGGATCTTCACTTTGCAAGCCCAATTCGGACCCCGGAATTCCCACCTTGGTCAATCCAGTACGCACGGGGTGCTGCCCAGTGATAAAGGCGGAGCGACCAGCGGTACAGCTTTGCTCTCCGTAGTAGTCGGTGAAAACCATTCCCTCATTGGCAATGCGATCAATCGCCGGGGTTTGGTAGCCCATCTGGCCCATGCTATAGCGGCTAATGTTCCATATACCAATATCATCACCCCATATCACAAGGATATTGGGCTTACCGGCAGCCTGCACAATACCAGGTGACAGCAGAACGACCGTGAGAAGAACTAACCTGTAAAACGAAGTTTTTATCATAGGAGCAATCTCCATTATGGTTTTTGTTATACTGACGATGACCTAAACACCACATCCAGCCTCATCTGGCTCGACAACGCGGGCGCTCAAAAACACCGCTACAGCAGTTACCGTAGCTCACCGGGCGGGTATTATTCCACACTCCAGACTCCTCGTCTGTTAGGTTTCTCAAGACGACTGAACTTATTTCACCCAACTCGGTCAGATAATTGTCATAATGCGGCTATGAACCCTGCCCTCAGGAGAGTATGTACACAGATGCCTCGTATCGTGTTTAAAATATTATTCACGTTGCTTATCGGCGCGCTTGCTGCCTGCGGCGGTGGCGGTGGTTCATCCAATAATTCAACGGTAGTACCCTCGACACCCACGGATCCGGTAGCCAACCCCGTGATCATATCCGGCACTGTCACTTTTGACCGAGTACCCCAACGAGTGTCTGGAACTGGGTTGGATTACAACAATATAATCACCGACCCGGCACGCGGAGTCACTGTCGAGTTGGTCAACAACGCGGGGGTAGTTCAAAGTACAACCGCTACCGATAATTTTGGTGAGTATCAATTGCAGGCCCCCGGCAATACCAATGTACGACTGCAGGTGAAAGCGCAAATGTTGAGTACCAACGCGGCGGCCTGGAATGTCCGAGTAGCCGATAACACCGACGGGAATGCGCTGTACGTCATTCAAGGTTCATTAACCAATAGCGGCGAGCTAGACTCGACTCGAAACTTGCATGCAGCGTCTGGCTGGAACACCGCTACTGGTGGCTATACCGAGCCCCGCTCCGCCGCACCCCTGGCCATATTGGATGTCATCTACGAGGCCATGCAGCTGTTCGCAGCTATCGACCCCACGGTAAACTTTCCACCGCTGGAGTTACGGTGGAGTACGGCCAATACTACGGCAGACGGCAACCTAACCGATGGTGACATCGGCACTTCGTTCTACAGCGCCGGTGCTATCTATCTGGTAGGCGGTGCAGATAACGACACCGACGAATACGATCGCCATATTATCGCCCACGAATGGGGACATTATGTAGAAGACAAGCTATCGAGATCAGACTCTATTGGAGGCTCTCATCGCTCGGGAGATCGCCTCGATATGCGCGTATCTTTCAGCGAAGGCTTTGGCTATGCGCTGGCAGCGATCGTGTTAGAGGACCCGATTGTGCGGGACAGTTTCGGATTCGGTCAAAGTAGCGGGTTTTCATTTGATGTTGAGAGAAACCAAACGTTTAATCCCGGTTGGTACAGCGAAGCCTCTGTGCAATCAATCCTTTACGATTTAGCCGATGACGAGTCCGATGGTGTGGATCAAATCGCCACTGGCTTAGCCGCCATCTACGATGTCATGACCAGTAATGCGTATCGCAACTCAAGCGCTTTGGCCACTCTCTACCTATTTGTCTCAGAATTTAACCGCCAGTACCCAGAGCACACAGACAACGTCAATGCGCTTCTCAATGGCCAGGCGGTCTTTGGCACCGACGAATGGGGCGCCAATGAAACCAATAGTGCGGGGCAAGAAACTGTACTACCGGTATACGCAACGGGTAACTTGGCGGCTGGACAGACCGTCTGCACAATTTCCGAGTTTAATAGTGTGCTGCAATCTAGTGTAAACAAACTGGGCAACTCGGTATTTGTCCGCTACCCCAACATAGCGAGCGGTGGCTATGTGATCAATGTTGAACGTATTTCCGGTACTTTTGATACCGAACCTGAACTGACTCTGTATCGAAATGGCGTATACATTCGGGGTATATCGAACAACCCAAATGGTGGTATCGATTGGTCTGGAACTCTTAATGCAGGCGATTATGTGTTGGTGCTGAGCGAAGCCAATGCAACACCTGGCTGCTACAGCTTGGCTTTATCAAACAATTAGGATGCATTCAATGACCGAATACTTTAAGCCTGCCCTTCTAGCCGCCCTACTCGCACTTTCAGCGACAACAATGTCCGGCTGTAAAGAAGCATCGCCGCCCACAGTCGCCGATTCAACCGTATCAGTTAGCCTTAGCCCCACGATGAAAAAACTGGGAGCTGCTATAGCGTTTGACCATAGCTATGACGGCAATTCTGACATCTATGAGGTCGAAAGCTTTGAACTAATATTTAGGCCGACCCAGACTATCGACTATCTCAGTATTGATATACGTTCGCCGGATAAGATCCTGTTGGGAGGTAATCAATCACTTACACCCTCTGTATCGGGTAAGTCACCTATTGTAGTGCCCGTTATCATACAAGCTAACACTGAGGGAAAATTTTACCTCAACATATTGGTCCAAACGGAGCAAGGTGGAGCGCGTCTAGGCCGCGCATTTGCTGTAGCGATTAAGGTGGGGGAAACATCTGCGGCACAAAAAAGTGACTACGAAGGCGATGATAATGTGCATATTATGCCGGCCCAAGAGGATATTCGCTAAACCCACGAACGCTACAATCTCCGGCCACGCTACCCAACTACTCGAAAGTAGCAGTAGTCACCTCGCCTCGCTATCCACTACCTGGCGATACTCTATTCAGGTACCCGCCCCTATCAATATATTCATGAATCCTTCATCCCCCTCACAGGCGTCGACATTATCGCACCACGTTGCCAATGCTGCCGCCGTGCTCAAAACAAGTCTGTGCTCTATATGATCGACAATCCACATGTCCTGACCAAAGGTCGCCAGTAGCTCAATTAAAGCTCGACCACTGGAGCCTGCTTGCCTCAATGAAAATGGGGTTAGCTCTATAAGAATAGTCGGTGGTGTCTGCAAAGTACTTATCAAGTCTACTAGTCCAGTGATAACCGCAAACTCGGAACCTTGAGTGTCTATTTTGATGAGATCGATGTTACTTTTCTGGGTAGCCGTCATTAGACGAGTGAGCTTGGGTGATCCGTTAAACAGTTCAATACCGACCTGCTGTCTGCCAGGCTCCCCCGGATAAATTTGGTGGTCACCCAAGTTGTCGCCGCTGAGATATAGCGTCCCGGCGCGATCTTGTTGTGCCAATCCGGCTTGAACGGCCTCGACCCGAGCATGTAAATTGTTGTGCTCGGTATTTTTAACAAGCAATCGAAAATTCTCAGGATCGGGCTCGAACGCAAAGACGTGACCACTATCGCCGACCAGACTTGCGGCTAATACAGTAAAGTAGCCCACGTTAGCACCCACATCGACAAATACATCACCCGGGTTTAACAGCAATTGCACCAGAGAGGTTTCATAGGGCTCCCATACTCCATGCTGCGATAATTGTTGAGAAACATGTTTGTCGTGGGGCCCGTGAACAAACATCTGAAGGCGCTGCTGTAACTTGGGAATGCGCAAATCCACCAGGCGTGAACCACTCAACTGCCAACTACCTCATCTAAGTCAGCCCATATCGATTCAATCCAGTGCTTAATCGTTAACGCTTCCTGCCATCGGTCTGACAATTCATTACCAGCAGCATCGGTAATGGCATAACTGGGCGGCCCTAATTCGCATAGGAACCGAAATGTTGCGTCCTCCCGGTTGCGCCGGCGCCACAGCAACAACCCTTGCCGCCACCAGTCCTTAAATACGGCGACCCATGCTTGGTGCTGCGGGAATTCAATTTGAATTTGGATTTGCTCTCTACTCGCCACTCGGCCCTGGAGACAGTCGGAACGCTCTAAAATACGGTGAATGAATCCCTGGTCGCGATTACTCATAGGCAATTTAAACTCGCGAT
>JBLHSI010000167.1:0-6759 GCA_047626655.1 Halioglobus sp. | reverse complement strand
TGTGATAGTCGATCCCGTGCACGGCACTCCGGTGCTGTCTCCTCTTACGTGGCTACTGAGCTATCAATTTCCTGTGCACCAAATTGGCGAGGATTATTGTCCTTGTGAGGCTGACCAGCCCACTTTCCTGGCGGTGTACAGAGACAGTGAACATCAAGTGCATTTTATGGAACTCAATGCTGCTACCGCGAGATTACTCGAGCTTTTGCGAGACAATAGTGTTCACACGGGTGCCCAGTTATTGGATCAACTTGCGGATGAGTTGGGTATGGCAAAAGATACTGTAGCGGGATTCGGAGCCGACCTTTTGCTCCAGTTTGGCCGTCAGTCTATGATCTACGCCGCACAATAGGTTAAATAGCCAAACCTTTGTTGTTGCCAGCGATACCACTCCTGCGTAATATTTAAGCCATCATCAATTAGCGGTTTTCCATGTTTTTATTTAGAAGTCTATTTTTGCTGGTTCTTTTCCTGTCTTCAGGCCCCTTGCATGCGCAAATGGCAGCTGAAAATAAGAACGTTGATCCGTTTGAGTCGATTAACCGTGTGATGTTTGCTCTGAATAACGAGTTATACCATTATGCGTTGCGCCCAGCGGTTGAAACCTATCAGTTTATAATGCCTGATGTCGCCGAGCGCGGTGTGCATAATTTTTTCGCCAACCTTGTTGATGTTAATGCCATCTTTAATTCCATTTTGCAGGGGCGTATTGATAAGGCAGCCATCACTAGTGGACGATTTTTGGTCAACACGACGTTTGGCATTGCCGGTTTTGTCGATGTAGCAACCGCGATGGGAATAGAGCGTTATCGGACAGATTTTGGTTATACACTGGCGCTGTGGGGTGTGCAGCCAGGCCCTTATTTGATGGTGCCACTTTTTGGTCCACACACCTTGCGCAGCGGGACCGGTGTAGTGGTTGATATTTATTCGTCGCCGCCCACCTACCTCGATGATGTAGCTTGGCGGAACTCCCTGTACGCTCTCTCTCTTGTGGACGGCCGGTCTGGTTTGATCCAAGCCGAACAGCTGCTGTCTGGCGATCGCTATTTGTTTGTCCGCGATGCCTATCTCCAGCAACGAGATGCCTTTGTCAATGATGGTGTTGTGGAAGACAACTTCTCCAATTTTGATGAGGACGAAGAGTGGGGCGACGAGTTCTAGTCCCCATTGTTTGACCAAACACTGACCAAACACTGACAAAACTGTGAAATTCTGCTCAAACCTGCTGTCTGGTTGTTGCCTGTGCTCGCGGATGGGGTTACTGTCACGCCGACATCATGTTCAAAGTCTCACACCATGCCTGTAATCGGAAAGATATTGGTAATTGATGACGACGCCGCCCGAGCGAGCGCGTTAGCTAATCGGCTGTCTGCCGTTGGCTACCATACCGAAGTAGTAACCGACATTGTTAACTCCAACTATTCGCTCGCCGACAACAGCGACCTGGATGTAATTCTCTGTGAGCTCGACATTAAGGGCGTTTCCTGGGGCGAAGCCAGAAGGACGCTGCGCGAGATGAATGTGCGGGTACCCGCGATTTTACTGAGTGATGTCGCGGAGGTAGAAAGTATGATGACTGCACTGCGTCTGGGTGCTAACGATTTCTTTGTGCGTCCTATTGAGGATTTTGAGGCTTTAATGCAGTCCATAAATCGGTGTGTTCATCAGCGCGAAATCCGCCGCGAGCTGCAAAAGTCACGAAAGCGACTAGAAGCGGCTAATCTCGAATTGCGTGGTACGGTCAAAATGTTAGAGCAGGACCAGCAAGCGGGGCGGCAAGTGCAGCTGCGCATGCTGCCAATATCGCCCTTGGTACTGGAAGACTACGTTTTTAGCCACACTGTTATTCCTTCGCTCTATCTCAGTGGTGACTTTACTGACTATTTTACTGTGGGCGAAGACTACATGGCATTTTTTATGGCCGATGTATCGGGGCATGGCAGCTCTTCCGCCTTCGCCACTGTGTTACTCAAAAATCTATTCGCACGAAAGCGTTCCGACTATTTGCACAGAAATGACGATTCAATAATGAGCCCTGTAGCCATGCTTAAGCAGGCCAATAATGAATTACTGGATTTAGGTGTGGGCAAGTTTGCCACCATGGTGGTTGGCCTACTGGATATGAAAGATAATTCTTTGCGTTACAGTGTTGCCGGACACCTCCCTCAACCTGTTTTAGTCTCCAGCAAAGGTGCACGTTATCTTCGAGGCGAGGGGTCGGCTGTGGGTATTTCCAATGACACGCATTTTGAAGAACACCTGATTGATCTTCCCAACACCTTTATGCTCGGACTTTTCTCCGATGGGATACTTGAAATATTGCCGCCCAAAGATCTGATAGAGAAAGAAAAATACTTTCTTGATGTGTTTGAACAAACAGTAGATTCACCAGAGGAGCTGGTAACGCGTTTAGGTTTAGACAAAGTTGAGACAGCTCCAGACGACATAGCGGCACTCTTTTTGAGCAAGCGAGTCTGACATGGCAGACGGCAAATTTCTTGCAGCTAGTCGAGATGGGGCCTATGTTATTCGCCTCACAGGTGATGTTCGCCTCACGTTATCGACCACTATCGACGAATACTTTCATGCGATGTATGACGATCCAAACTTTGTCAGTGTATGGGTAGATTTGTGCGATGTAGAGGGTATAGACAGTACCACGCTTGGAATGCTTGCCAAGTTGGCACTTGAAGTGAAACAAAAATTTGGCTTTGTACCCGCTATCTACTCTTCTAATTCCGGTATAAACCGGTTGCTCAAAAGCATGGGTTTTCAACGCTTGTTTGAGCTGCATGAAGAGCTTTGCGTTGCCCCGCAGGACGTCAACGAAATACCCGCTGTGCCGGGTACCGAACAAGCAGTAAAAGAAAAGGTTCTTGAAGCGCACCGGGTGTTAATGGGCCTAAACGAAGACAATCGAGCACAGTTTAAAGACCTAATGGCCATTTTAGAGGCCGACCGCTAAGCCGGTCGGCCCTGTTGCCACTCAGCGATTGCTAATGAGTTGTTCCAGCTTGATTTGATCGGCAACAAAATTTCTAATACCCTCAGCCAGTTTTTCCGTCGCCATTGCATCTTCATTGAGTTGAAACCGAAACTCCGACTCTAGCGGGCTGCTTCGTCCGTTATCCGACTCGGCGGTAGACGATGATAGTTGCCGCTCTAAATTGCCTGTGTCGCCAGCCAGTGTCTCCAGAAGGCCGGGACTGATGGTGAGGCGGTCACAACCGGCCAGCGCCTCAATTTCACCCACGTTGCGAAAACTCGCTCCCATGACGACGGTTTGGTAGTCGTTTTTCTTGTAGTAGTTGTAAATTTTTGCCACCGAGCGTACGCCGGGGTCATCCTGAGGTGTGCTGACCACGATATCGGTATTCGCTTTGTGCCAGTCTAAAATACGACCGACAAAAGGTGAAATGAGAAATACACCCGCATCGGCGCAGGCAGCAGCTTGGCTGAAGCCGAATAAAAGCGTGAGGTTACAGTTGATACCTTCCTTTTCAAGCGCAGCAGCAGCTTGAATACCTTCCCAGGTAGACGCAATTTTTATCAGGATACGTTTTTTGTCAATATTAGAGGCGGCATACATGCCGATAATTTTTCGCGCGCGTTCAATCGTCGCCTGTGTGTCGAAGGATAATCGCGCGTCGACTTCGGTAGAAATGCGGCCCGGAATAACGTCGAGTATCTCGCGTCCCACATCAACTGCGAAGCGATCACAACAGTTGGCCAATTGCTCGGCGTTAGTGCCACCAGCCTTTGTTGCCCAACGCTTGGCCTGGTCGAGCAGGGCGCCGTAGTGGGGCAGCGACGCAGCTTTAAGCAATAGCGATGGATTAGTGGTTGCGTCCACCGGGTGAAAGCGCTTTATTTCTTCTATGTCGCCGGTGTCGGCCACAACATCTGTCATGGCTTTGAGCTGATCGAGTTTACTGCTCATTGGGTCTCTCTCATTGGTAGTGATAAGTTTAGTGTTGTGCGGAACGTGCAACCAGCTGGCCATGCGAGTCTTTGACCAATTGAAATGCCTCAGCGAGAACGTTAATGTTGGCCTCTTTTGCGTAGGCATTCTCGCTGATATGACGCCTGAACTTTCTCGCACCGGGAACACCTTGATACAACCCAAGTATGTGCCGAGTAATGTGGTTTAAGCGTGCGCCGGCGGCCATTTGCGCCTTAATATAAGGGAGCAGAGATTCAATAACGTCATCGCGGTCGGCGGATGGAGAGCTGCTTGCAAACAAGCGGGAGTCAACTTCAGATAACATCCAGGGGTTCTGATAGGCCTCGCGGCCAATCATCACGCCATCTACCTGTTTTAGGTGCTGCTCGCATTCGTCGATAGAATTGATGCCGCCGTTGATCACTATAGTGAGCTCGGGATAGTCCTGTTTTAGCCGGTACACCCACGGGTAGTTAAGAGGAGGCACTTCACGGTTTTCTTTTGGTGATAAGCCTTTCAACCACGCTTTTCGTGCATGTACGATGAACACCGAACAACCCGCTGCCGCCACTGGTTCGATGAAGGCGGCAAGCTGGTCATAGTGCTCCATATCGTCAATACCAATACGGTGTTTTACCGTAACCGGTATATCGCAGGCAGCGCGCATGGCGGCCACACCTTTGGCAACCAATTGCGGCTCTGCCATTAGGCAGGCGCCAAACATGCCAGACTGAACCCGGTCCGAGGGGCAACCACAGTTTATGTTGACCTCGTCATAGCCCCATTCTTGTGCCCACTGGGCGCAGCGCGCCAAGTCGTCCACATTACTGCCGCCCAGTTGCAGAGCAACCGGGTTTTCGATGGGGTCAAAGTGCAGGAAGCGTTCCCGATCACCGTGTATCAGTGCGCCGGTGGTAACCATTTCGGTGTATAGCAGCGCTTCTTTTGTTAGCAGGCGCCAAAAATAGCGACAATGGCGGTCCGACCAATCCATCATCGGAGCGATACTAAATTTGCGACTATTTGCGAGAGTATCTGTATTTTTCATCGTTGCATATTGTAGGGTGTTTTCGAGCTATACCTGATTATTCAAGTTATATTTGCTGCCGGTTTGTATTGTCTATACGGTACATGCAAAGTGCAACTCTCTATTTCGGTTGAGCAGAAAAATATAAGGCGCTAAGTGTAGAATGATTTGGATAAAGAGAATACTTCTTGCCCTGCTTATGATGGCAGTCCTTATGGTTGGTTTGTTCTTTTACTATGTCTATGTTCCCGCTCCTGACAAGCCGGCGTTGGCCGGTGAGTTGATGCAAAGTGAAATGAATGTTTCACAGCTAAACCGAACCTATTCTTGGTATCGGCCCAGTAACATGTTCGATAATGCACCGTTAGTGTTTATTCTGCACGGCTCTCTTGGCAGTGGCGACGGCATGCGAACCAGCACCGCCTATGAGTTTGACGTACTGGCCGAACAATACGGTTTTATCGCGGTATACCCCGACGGTTATCAACGTCACTGGAATGACTGCAGGGGTTCGGCGGATTATGCTGCCAATAGAGATGACATCGACGATGTTGCCTTTTTCGAAGCAATGATTGATTTTTTTGTCACGCAGGAACAGGTAGATCGCAAGCGTATATTTGCTACGGGTATCTCCAATGGCGGACACATGGCTTATAAGCTTGCTTTAGAAATACCCGAACGCTTTGCCGCTGTGGCGCCTATGGCGGCGAATCTCCCCGTTGATGATACCCTCGATTGTCATAAGTCTGGCCAACCGATCTCAATCGCTATTTTTAATGGCACTGATGACCCTGTTAATCCTTACGATGGTGGCCTTGTGGAGTTGTTTGGCAACGCTAGTCGAGGTGTAGTGCTGTCGTCTGAGCTCACGGCTAAGTACTGGCGTGACCTGGCAGGTATTAGTCAGCCCGCCTCGATCAAGACCTTCCCCGAAGTCGATGGATTGGCCGGCACGTCTGTAACGCAGCGGCGATGGTTTGGAGAAAACGGGCTAGAAGTTCGTTTGTATACCTTGCAAGGGTCCGGACATGTGATTCCCTCGAAAATAGCTAAGGCACCAAGGATAATTGGCATAGCGGCGGCTGATATCTCAGGGCCCGAAGAAATAGTAAACTTTTTCTTTTCTGTAGACGTGCCGTGAGCCCCAGTTCACGGAGCTTAGTATCAAACGACACTTGTTGCTTAGTAGATAACTCAGCGGGTTTCAAATCAGGGGGGTTGGATACAAGTGTGGATAAGCCAGAAGCTAAACGTTCGCAGTGACTCTATTGAGCAAGCAATGCGCCCGAAACCTTAGAGGCTTCGGGCGCAATTTACCGAAGTGTTTCGAGTTAACCTTCGAAAGCTTTGCTCGGCGCTGCTACACCCTCTGATGAAACACCCTTCAGGTGAGCCAGCATTGTATCGGCATCAGAAACCTCGAACGGATCAGATCCGCAGTTGTCTTCAAAGCCAGCTTCAACGAACATTTTTTCAACATTCATATCATCCACGATCATCGAGTAACGCCAAGAGCGCATGCCAAAACCGATGTTAGATTTGTCTACCAGCATGCCCATCTTACGAGTGAATTCACCGTTGCCATCTGGCAGCAGGAAGATATTTTGGTTGTTTTGCTCTTTGCCCCACTTAAACATCACAAACGCATCGTTGACCGAGACGCAGACGATTTCGTCGACGCCCAGTGCTTTAAATTGCTCATAGAGTTCGTCGTAGCGCGGTAAATGGGTTGAAGAGCAAGTGGGTGTAAAGGCGCCGGGCAGTGAGAATACGGCCACTTTTTTGC
>JBLHSI010000166.1:0-6773 GCA_047626655.1 Halioglobus sp. | reverse complement strand
TCTGGCATCTGAGTTTGCCCAGAGTTGTAGCTGTTGGCTCACCTCTTCGATTTTGGTCTTGTCTCCCGGGTAGAGCATGCTGTGCAGGGGGGAGAATATGTAAAATTTGCCCGATGGGCGCACTTTAAGGTCCATGTCTACCAATTGACGAATGGCCGTCACCAGTTCGTCCGCCGATTTATTGTCGCGCAAGTGAAACTCAGTGATTCCCGGCAGTAAGACCACTGTTTTGGGGTTGTAGAAGCTGACGACCTTTTCGTAGTAAAAAGCGATGTCATTAACGGTGGCGTCCCCCAGACCACGCATTAACACTTTTCTGGGTGCCAAAATTTCCTCTACGCCCTGCCACAACAAGACTTGCCTGCCACCCACAATGACGATTGGGTCTTCTTCCAGTTGGGTTAGCCTGTCAGCCGCCATATAGGCGTCTACTTCATCAGCCCAGGCACTGGGGGAGGTGTTAATCATTGATGAGAATTCGCTCGCAACTAGAAATACCAGATGAAGCACAGGGATTAGCAGCAAAATTGTGGTTGCGCTGCGAATTGTCTTCCAGGAAAGCATAGTTACCGCTCCTAGTTGAGGAATCGCCAGTCTGTCTTATATGATCTATGCTAGCAATCACAGCTCGTTTTACTGTGAATGGGTTCTCAGCTTTGCCCTCGATACCTATGTTTAACCCCTATAGAGTGTACGCTTCAGGCATGATCTACCAACGTCACATACCCAAAGAGGAGCTTTTTTCAGCGCAGCTAGAAATGCTCATGCAGAATTCTCGCATGGCGACTCTGGGTGTTCATCTATCGGGAATTTTTGCCACAGTTTTGATGTTTTGGTCGTCTCTTGACGAGGCTTACCTAGTTGGCTGGGCGGGTAGTTTTGCTGGTTTTTTACTGCTTACTTCTTGGTATATGAGCAATGCTCTGTCGCAGCGCCGCTATCAAAATAAGCCTATGAGCGTGTATTGGTGGCTGATTCTTTCGGCCAGCGTTACCGGTGCTGCATGGTCTGTGGCCTACCTTTACGCAGTCGCCATTATCCCGCAAGAGATGCAGTATGTGTTTCTCATGTTAATCGTCATAATTGCGGCTCTGTCGGTTGGTGTGACGGTTGTTATTCGCGAGTATTTTATTGTGTATCTGTTCGCCTCTATTTGGCCCATAGCCTGGTGGACTTTAGTGCATTACTGGGAGCAGCCGTACAATCTCATTATTGGCATATTTCTGTTGTTAATTTGTGCTGTTTTGGTTTCTGCGACAAATCGAATGTATGAGACCTTTAGGAATTTGATAGCGTCAGTTTGGGAGCGTGAGGCAATTTCTCGGGAGCTGGGCGGATTGACTAGTTCGTTGCGCGATCGCAATACTCAGTTGCGCGATGCTAGAAGACAGCTCACCGAGTTGGCTAATGTGGATGAACTTACCGGTTTGGGGAACCGCAGGATGGTGAATGCTGTGCTGAAAGCTGAGATCAACCGATCGCGCCGCAGCGGAGCCCCCCTGTCAATCATATTGCTAGACGTAGACTACTTCAAAAACTATAACGACACCTATGGCCATCCTGCTGGTGACGTTGTGCTGCAGTTGCTATCGGAAGTGATGCGGCGAGCCACGACCCGGGCAGGCGAAGTCGTGGGGCGGTTTGGCGGCGAAGAGTTTATATTGATACTGCCTGGTGCGAACAGCTCAGCGGCCATGCGCACTGCCAGAAGGCTTCAAGCTGCGGTCAACCGAGAACATATCGCACACTCAAGTTCTAAGGTGGCAAATCATCTCACAGTCAGTCAAGGCTTGGTCACAGCGAGGCCATCGAGCGAACTTGAGCCAGGGCAGTTGATAGAGTTGGCCGATAAGGCTTTGTATGAAGCCAAAGACGCGGGCAGGAACTGTGTAAAAACCAGCGACGAATCTGATCTGAGTGCTTTCATTGAGTTGACTATGCCGAGGAATCCTTAAACCTGTGAATTTGGCGCCGCTGTTTTTTGGTGGGGCGATTCACGGGCCGGTCAATCATGCCTCCGGCAGCTTTGCGCGCGGCGGCCTCGGCTTCACGTTTTGCCAGGCTCTCGACAGTTTCTTGATATAGCAGTTGCGCTTCTGGTGCGCCGCGCCTCTGATTCGACAGAGCTTGCACTACCACAATTCTTTCGTCGAAGCCCTGCCTAAGCTGTATCTGTTCGCCCACAGATATTTCCTTGGCAACTTTTACTCGTTGTCCCGCAACCTGAACTTTGCCTCCCTCGACTGCAGCCTTAGCTAAGCTGCGGGTTTTGAAGAACCTGGCTGCCCACAACCACTTGTCCAGACGCAGCTTGCCATGCGCTTCTGATTCTTCTGTTGTGGGCTTTTTCATGGTGTTTCACCGTGCATAATCTCATCGAAATGATGAATGGCGGGATAAGTGGTTTTTAATCGATTTGGTTGCTGACTGTCCGGTTGCAGTAGGGTGATTAAGTGGGCGATTCCATAGCGCTTAGCAGAGTCCAGTACGGCCTCTGTATCGTCTATCAGAAGGGTACGAGCAGGGTCGAACGGGTTTAATTGCTGCAACTTGTGCCAAAATTCCTGCTCTTCTTTGGCCGCATTTAGGTCGTGCGACACCACGATTCGATCAAACCACATAGTGATATCTATCTTCTCCATCTTTATTGCCAGTGTTTCCGGGTGAGCATTGGTAACCATCACAACATTCACGGGGCTTTTCTTTAGCTGTTGTAGAAACTCAACCGTCAACGGGCGCAGTGCGACCCGATGGCTTTGTTCTCGCTTTAGGCTGGGGATGTCGAGTTGAAACTGCTGAGACCAGTGATCCAGGCAATACCAGTTCAAAGTACCTCTACCAATGTTGAACTTTGTGTTCATTTGCAGTTGAGCATCGGCCTCGCTCAGCTTGTGAGTTTCGGCGTAGACTTTAGGCAGGTGCTGGTTCCAAAAAAAGTTATCGAACTCAAGGTCCAGCAAAGTACCGTCCATGTCTAGCAGTACCGTGTCGATACTTTTCCAGTCAATCATCGCTATCTCGATTTGGCAGTGAAACTGAGATTATGCCACAGCATGGGCTCTGTCACGGGTTTTGACGTGGTATAGTTGCGCGGATTTTTTCAGGGAACAAAACGTGCAAAAGCTCAATTCGCTAGTAACTCCCCTCATTGATCTGTGCCGTTTGGCCGGCAATGCGATTAGCGCGCATTATCATTCCTCTTCGGCCGCTGAATACCAGTCTAAGGACGACCAATCGCCGCTCACTAGAGCCGATACGCTATCACATAGCATTTTGGTTCAGGGGCTCAATGACATAGCCGACGATATTCCTATCTTGTCTGAGGAGTCAGACAAGATAGGTGTGGCAGAGCGCCTGTCTTGGCAGCGCTATTGGCTAGTTGATCCATTGGATGGCACCAAAGAGTTTTTAGCGCGTACCGGTGAGTTCACAATTAACATAGCACTGATAGACGATCATGCGCCCGTTTTGGGTGTGCTCTATGTGCCACTGACCGAACAGGCGTATGTTGGCATTCCAGGCGTTTTTGCTCGCGCCTATCAGCACTTGGGCAATGGAGAATGGTCCGTTCGAGAGCTTTGCGCGCAATCTCTTGCGGGAAAACAATCGATTACTGTGCTGGCGAGTCGCAGGCACGGGGGTGAAAAGCTTGAAGACTGCTTTGCGTGGTTAAGCCAGCATTGGGGCGCCACCGAGCGAGTCAACAGTGGCAGTGCCATCAAGTTTTGCCAAATGGTAGACGGTCGAGGCGATTTTTACCCCCGTTTTTCTCCCTCTTGCGAATGGGATACCGCAGCGGGACAGGCTTTACTGGAAGCTGTAGGAGGCTGTGTGTTGGGTATGAACGGTAAATCCCTGCGCTATAACGAAGGGGAGTCGTTACTGAGTCCCGACTATTACGCCATCGCCGATGGCCAGCACCCGTTTTGGCAGGGTTTATTTGCCCAGCCAGCGCGTTGAAGTTTTCTATAATAGCCTTTAGCTTGTATAGCGACTTCATCTAGGTGTAATGTTGTGCCTCGATCTTGCTGCGATGACCCAATGAATGATGTTCTGCTATGAGTGAGCCGCCCGAAATAGATACTTATCCCGACAGTGATGGAAATCAAGCTGTCGACAAGGACGCGGCCAATGAGCTGTTTACCCCGGCAATGCGTTTGTTCGAGCTACAAGGAAAACATCGTGTATTGGATCGTAAGATCGTCGAAATGTATGAATATCCCTACCAGAATCAAATTCTGTTGCAACGTCTTAAAAAAGAGAAGTTGCGACTTAAAGATTGTATTGAACGACTTAAAAATGAACTCGTTCCTGACCTAAACGCCTAAATCATCTGGTTAGTGTCACCTAGTCTTTTCTGTTTTATATCGCTAGTTTGGAGTGTTATCAATGGTTATATCGACGTCAAAACGTGCTGTAGGCTGCTCTATCGTGGCGCTCATGTTGACCCTGAGTTTCTCGACAATGGCCGAGGAAGAGAAAGAACTGTCGGTGACAGTGAGTCCTATAAAGGGCACTTTATATATGCTGCAGGGCAAAGGCGGAAACGTATTGGCCTCGGTGGGCGATGATGGCTTATTGCTTATTGATGATGATTATACGGAGTACGCTCCCGCCTATGAGCGCGCGCTATTGGAAATTGCGCCGCAAGAGAGCGCACCTAAATTTTTGCTCAACACTCATTGGCATCCAGATCACACTGGCGGTAATGCCTATTGGAGTGAAAAGGGGACCGTTATTGTCGCTCACAAAAACGTGCTGCGTCGGATGTCTACCAAACAAAATATCAAGGCCTTGAGTTGGGTTGTTGAGGCCAGTCCCAGCGCGGCATTGCCGGTCGTGACATTTGAGTCGGGCTTGGCCCTGCACTTTAATGGCGATGATGTCGAAGTGCAGCATTTCCCTGCGGGACATACTGATGGCGATAGCGTTGTCTTTTTTAGCAAGGCAAATGTAGTCCACATGGGCGATCATTTTTTCAATGGTACTTTCCCTTTCGTAGATATCAGTTCCGGCGGTTCTGTCACCGGCTATGCGGCCAATGTTAAAATGATTCTCGATCGGATTGACGATGAAACTATTGTTATTCCCGGCCATGGGTCTATTGCAAATAAGGCTGACTTAAAGCGCTTTCTCCAAATGATAGAAACCACCTCGGCGGACATACGATCCAAATTAGATCAAGGCATGAGCGCCGATGCGATCGTCGAAGCGGGCTTGGGAGAGCAGTGGGGACAGTGGGGAGGGGGCTTTATTACTGAGGCGACCTGGATCTCCTTTGTCGCTGCTAGCTAACGCCCCAGCGTTAGCCTTACAGCAACATGCCCCCTTCAAGCGTGAGAAGCTGAGTTTTTAGCGCTAGTCCACCGGCAAAACCAGTGAGTGTGCCATTGCTACCTATTACTCTGTGGCAGGGGACAACAATAGGCAGCGGATTACGTCCATTGGCAGCACCCACTGCACGCATGGCCTTAGGTTTGCCTATGGCCTCGGCAATGTCCTTGTAGCTGCGCAGCTCGCCATAGGGAATGGCACTCAGGGCTGACCAAACCGATTGCTGAAACTCGGTGCCGTGCGCTGCCAGAGGTAAATTAAAGTATTGCCGATTGCCCGCAAAATACTCATTCAATTGTGCCGTGCAGGTGCAAATAACGGCATCTTCTTGGTGGATGTCATTACTGTCTAATGAATGACGACCGGCGAATTGAATTTTATGAAGATGGGTGCCATCGGACACTAGTTGCAGTTCGCCAATCGGTGTATCGATTCGATAGTAGTTCATAGAGACAAGCTCCTCCAAAGTAGATGTGCAGCGTATGATCGCCATGGACGCCAGTTTTCTGCCTCTTCCATGAGCATACCGGGCGTGCCGAGGTCTCTTGAGAGCGTTTCATAGGCTTTTACCAGTCCCAGATCGCCGACCGGAAATACATCGGGGTCACCATAGCCCATCATGGCCACCACCGCCGTGGTCCAGGGCCCAATTCCTTTTAGTGCTGCAAACGAGTCTATGTCCAATGCCTCGTTTTGCTCATCGCACAGGCGACAGTATTCTCGCAGTGTATCCCGACGCCTGCCTGGCATAGGAAAATGATCGTCGCTCAAAGGTGCCAGCTGTCCTGCTTGCGGGAATAGCGTGACACAATTATCAGCATTGACCGAGCTTACAAGTCGCGCACACACGTTGCGCGCAGCCTGAATACTCACTTGTTGACCCACGATGGCCCGAACGGTGGCTTCGTAAACAGTCCACTGTATAGGGGATCGTACGCCAGGAATTTTTTTGCTCAAATACGCGAGCACGGGATCTTTACTCAGCTCTTGTTGAATGATCCTGGGGTTTGCGTCCAGATCGAACATACGGCGAACGTTGGCCACAATAGGCATAAGATCGCCATAGTGAGGTAGTTGCAGGCGCAGGTGTAAAGCATCGCGGCCCTCAATCGGGCTGACGGTCATTTTACCCGCACCGCCCGAGACCAGTATCGTGCGTTGATAACTATCTTTGCTCACGTGTTCTATGTGTTCTATCGCGTGACGGGCGAAGTAATCGATAATGCCTAGCCAATCATAAGGGGGGCGATAGTGCAGCTGCAACTCAATTTCGGTATCGCTAGTCGCGGTTGCGCGTTTGCGGCGAATGTCTGAAGGTGCAAGCTTAAAGCTGGCGCGGACGGCACTGTTGAATCGTCGAACACTGCCAAATCCCGCGGCAAATGCTATTTCTGTCATCGGCAGAGCGGTTTCCTGCAATAGTTTTTTTGCGAATAATA
>JBLHSI010000165.1:0-6788 GCA_047626655.1 Halioglobus sp. | reverse complement strand
ATAGAAGGTAATACCGCGATCATCAATGGGCAGGAAGGATTGCAGGGTGCCCCAGTGATGGCAACAGATTTAAGGGCATCGGCCAGTTTGGTGATAGCGGGACTTGTGGCCAAGGGAGAAACGCACATTCATAGGATTTATCACATCGATAGGGGCTATGAATGTATAGAAGAGAAACTCCAATTACTGGGCGCCGATATTCGACGCCTGCCTGATTAACGCTCGATTGGACCAATGTAGTCATGAACTCAGTACTCACTATTGCACTCACCAAAGGGCGTATTCTGAAAGAGACGTTGCCGCTGTTTGCCCGGGCGGGCATCGTGCCCTTGGAGGATGTTCACACCAGTCGAAAGTTGGTGTTTGATACCACCGCACCCGATATCAAAATGATCATTATAAGAGGCACCGATGTGCCAACCTATGTTCGCCACGGTGCGGCGGATATGGGAGTAGTGGGTAAGGATGTCCTGCTAGAACACGGAGCAGAAGGTTTGTATGAGCCTCTCGACCTGGGTATTGCTCGGTGCCGCCTGATGACCGCTGGCCCGATCGGTTGGAGCGGCGGTGGTGCGCGTATTCGGGTCGCGTCAAAATTTGCCAACATCACCAAGCGTTACTTTGCCGAGCAAGGTGTGCACGCCGATGTCATAAAGCTGTACGGGGCGATGGAGCTCGCGCCGATTATGAACTTAGCTGATCTCATTGTCGATATCGTCGATACCGGTAATACTTTGCGCGCCAACGGCATGGAGCCGCTGGAGGAGATCGCACAGATCAGTTCACGCCTTATCGTCAATAAGGCCGCTATGCGCTCGCGATACGAAATCATCTCGCGGGTAATCAATGATTTAACAGATGCAGTTGGCGCCCGATAATGCGACGACTCGACACGTGCGATAGTGATTTCTCTGTGCAATTGGACCGTCTCGTTGCCCGCCAGAGCGAGCATGACCAAGCGGTAGCCGATACGGTGTCATCTATCATTGCCGATGTTGTGGCCAGAGGTGACGAGGCAGTGCTGGAGTACACGCAGCGCTTCGACCGTCTTACGCAAGCATCAGTTGCTGAGCTAGAAGTGTCCAAGTCGCGTATGGAAGATGCGCTCGCCGGGCTCAATGTGGAGCAGCGCACGGCCCTGCAAAGTGCCGCCGATAGAGTGCATAGCTATCACCTGCATCAGACGCAGGACAGTTGGCAATATCGCGATCCCGAAGGCAATCTACTGGGCCAGAAAATATCGCCTTTGAAGCGGGTGGGCATCTACGTGCCGGGAGGCAAAGCGAGTTACCCCTCATCAGTCTTAATGAATGCTATTCCCGCTAAGGTTGCCGGCGTGGAAGAAATCATCATGGTCGTTCCAGCGCCTGACAACGCGATAGCTGACCTGGTGCTTGCGGCGGCCCATATAGCCGGAGTGGACAGGCTTTTCACTGTGGGAGGTGCGCAGGCGGTTGCGGCGCTGGCCTACGGTACTCAGACTATCCCTGCGGTCGATAAGATCGTCGGCCCCGGTAATAGCTATGTTGCTGCGGCCAAGCGGCAGGTGTTTGGGCAGGTGGGTATCGATATGATAGCCGGGCCCTCTGAGATACTCATTGTCTGCGACGGAACGACAAACCCGGACTGGATTGCCATGGATCTTTTCTCACAGTGTGAGCACGACGAGAATGCGCAGGCGATTTTGCTCAGCCCCAGTAGTGCCTATCTGGATGAGGTAAAGGCCAGTATGGAGCGATTGCTGCCAGAAATGGAGCGCGCCGACATTATCGAGGCGTCATTGCTTGGCCGTGGTGCCATGATACTCACACGCGACCTTGAAGACGCTATGCGTATCAGTAATCGCGTGGCGCCTGAACATTTGGAGCTATCGGTAGCAGATCCGGAGGCGCTGTTGCCGCTAGTCGACCATGCGGGTGCTATATTTATGGGCGCTTATACAGCCGAGGCTCTGGGAGACTACTGTGCCGGCCCCAATCATGTGCTTCCCACATCGGGCACTGCCCGATTCTCTTCTCCACTGGGCGTTTACGACTTTCAAAAACGCAGCTCGATTATTATGTGCAGTGAACAAGGTGTTCAGGAGTTGGGTGCTATAGCATCTGTATTGGCGCGAGGAGAATCTCTCACCGCCCATGCCAGAAGTGCAGAGATGAGATTAAATGTGAGCGAAAAACCGGAGTCCTAGCTCCCTGCCGACTGTCGTAGAGCGCCCACTACTGCTGTTAAGTCTATACTCTGTTGATCCCTCTGAACGGTGACGTCAATGGAATCGCCAGGCCGCAATAAGGCGATTTTGTACATTGTTAGGCGCCCGTCGCGCACTAGTTCATTATCCAGATGCGTGATGATATCCCCGCGCTCAATGCCCGCTTTTTCCGCCGGACTGCCGGTGGCTACTCTGGCGACAATGAGCGCTTGGTCGAGATTGTTATAGCTGTCAGTTCTGTTGACCGGATTGACTCTCACGCCCAGCCAACCCCGTATTACTTCACCATAAGCTATGAGGTCTTGCATCACAAATAGCGCTTGATCTACCGGGATTGCCAAACTTATTCCCGGCGCACTGGTTGGACTGCTTCCCCGTCCGCTGTTGGTTGCAATGGTCAGGGTGTTGATGCCCAACAATTTGCCCTGTGAATCAATGAGTGCTCCGCCTGAATTTCCCTGATTAATTGCCGCATCAGTTTGAATGTAGTTTTCATAGGTGTTCGCTTGCACGCCGTATCGACCAAGGCCCGAAATAATCCCCTGCGTGACACTGTGCCCAAAGCCCAGTGGGTTGCCGATAGCCAATACAATATCCCCCACCAGGGCGGTGTTGGAGTTGCCCGGGACAATGGCCTGAAGGTCGGGTAGTTGTATCTTCAATACCGCTAGATCTGTTGCCTCGTCTGCTCCCGCTACCACTGCGCGCGCCGAACGGCCGTCATGCAGTAACACTTGTATCTTATCTGCACCCGCTATGACGTGGTTGTTGGTGAGAATATACCCCTGATCCGACATGATGACGCCTGAACCCAGTGAGTTTTCAACCTCCTGGTGAGGAGTCTGGTAGTTGGAAAAACTGCGAATGAGTTGATCGTTAAGCAGTGGATTGGTTCTCGAGCTGACCAGTTTGGCCGTGTAAATGTTGACTACCGAGGGCGATGCCAGTTGTACTGCTGCGGCGTAACTGGAGGTTGCTGTTGCGCCCACGCGGAGACCAGCAGCGCTAGGCAGCAATGCCAGTCTATCAAGGATCAACAGAGCAGCGAGTACGCCGGCAATAGTGGGCCAGGTGATAAATTTAAAAATGTTTCGCATGGAATGCACGGTAGTTGATTCGCGTTACATTGTATGTGTACTTTATCCGTTACACTACTGCTATACCCTTTTTTTGAACTTTGGTGGATTAGCCAATATGCCCGTTGAATTGCCCGACTTACTGCGACATCTGAACGAAACTCTTGAGCCGGATAAATTTAAAGACTACTGCCCCAATGGTCTGCAAGTGGAAGGTCGCCCACTGATTGCCCGTCTTGCAACGGGCGTTACCGCCAGTCAGGCCCTAATTGAGCAAGCTGCGGATTGGCAGGCGGATGCGATTTTAGTGCACCATGGGCTGTTCTGGCATGGCGATGGAATGGAAATTGTCGGCATGAAGCGGCGGCGTATTGGCACATTACTGGCTAATGATATTAATTTACTGGCTTACCATCTCCCGCTCGATGCCCACCCGGAACTTGGCAACAATGCGGGGCTTGGTCGATTGCTGGGGGTGTCATCGGCGTCTTCGCTAGACCCCTCTGTAGGCGATACCTTGGTGAATATCGGGTCTCTGCCCGAGGCGGTAAGTGTCTCTGAGATTGAGTCGCTGTTGCAGCGTGAATTGCGCCACTCACCCCTTTATATTGGCAGCGGGCGGGAGAAAAAGGTGCAAAAAATAGCGTGGTGCACAGGTGCGGCGCAGGGCTACATCGAGTCGGCGGTTGCTGCGGGCGCAGATCTGTATATTACCGGAGAGGTATCTGAACAAACCGTCCATGTGGCCAGAGAAGAAGGAATTCATTTTCTAGCGGCTGGACATCACGCGACCGAGCGCTTTGGCGCTCAGTCGCTGGGAAGTCATCTGGCGGAGGTGTTCGACTTACAGCATCGCTTTTTCGATATCGACAACCCGGTCTAACCAAAGTGCTATTGCGCGGCGGTTTTTTCCTGAGCAGCCATTGCAGGTTTTTCGTCTTCCAGCCCGAAAGATTCGTTGAGCATACCTTTCTCATCGGGTGAGGTCTTTGGTGCGTAGTCCAGTGGTGCTTGAACGTCGGCCAGATGGGCGGGTATCTCAGCGCTATCGCGATTGCTCTCTAGCTGGGCCAACGCAACCGGGCCCTGACACAGTTCAGCGGCTCCCGCGGCCAGATGAGTGTGCACTTCGCGATAGCTCTCTGTGAGTGTATTAAGCAGCTTTGCGGTGTCGGTGAAATGCTCAGCCACCTCATCTTCATAGACTTTTTTGTCCTGTAAAACCTGATCGAGTTTGCGCTCGACTTCTCGATTTTTTTGGCTCTGAGATGAGGTGCGTCGACCAATAGAAAGGCCTAAAGCTGTGCCTAATCCTATGAGAGCAAGTCCAGAAAATAGTTGTAGTAGGACGCCGTCCATGCGTGAATCCTCGTAAATTATATCGCGGTGCAGGAGTATACCCGTAAAGATCGTTAGACTGTAGCTTTGGTCTAGCCCTGGTCGTGTATAATTCACGCCTGTCCTAGTTCGTAATGATGAAAATACTCTGGAACCATAATTGTCCACCTTATCTAAAACACCTTTGCAACGTTATCAAGACGACTTACTGAAGGACGGTTTCACGCACGATCCGGCCCAGCAGCGGGTGGTGGAGTTGCTGCAAAACTTGTACGACCGAATCGTCGCCCGAGAAAAAACTGTTGCCGGTAGACTTAACCGAGTATTAAGTGGCTTGCGAAAGAAGCATTTAGTGCCGGAGCGGGGACTTTACCTGTGGGGGGGCGTAGGTCGAGGTAAGACCTATCTGGTAGACACTTTCTTTGATTCACTGCCGCTAGAGCGCAAAATGCGCGTTCATTTCCATCGCTTTATGCAAAGAGTTCATGTTCAGTTGCATCAGTTGGAGGGTGAAAAAAACCCGTTGGAGCAGGTAGCCAACCAGCTGGCAGCAGAAACTGTTGTTATCTGTTTCGATGAGTTTTTTGTATCAGATATCGCCGATGCGATGATCCTGGGAGGGCTGATGGAGGCGCTTTTTGCCCGCGGGGTGTCTCTGGTGGCGACGTCAAATATTCTCCCCGGGAAGTTGTATGAAAATGGGCTTCAGCGGCAGCGCTTCTTACCCGTGATCGCGCTCATCGAGCGCCATACCCAGGTCGTTAATCTCGATGCGGGAGTGGATTACCGTCTCCGCGCTCTCGAGCAGACCGAGTTGTATCACTGTCCGTTGGACGCGCAGGCCGACATCAGGCTGGGAGAGAGTTTCGATAATTTGGCCCCTGAAGCAGGAAAACACTGGGAGCGTATCGAAATTAATTCGCGCTACCTTACATCACGCCGCGTGGCCGATGATGTCATTTGGTTTGATTTTGCCGAACTGTGTGACGGTCCGCGCTCACCCAATGATTATATTGAGCTGGCGCGAATTTATCATGCGGTACTGATTTCAGGGGTGCCAGTGATGGGCGTAGAGCAGGATGATCAGGCGCGTCGCTTCATTACCATGATCGATGAATTCTATGACCGCAATGTAAAATTGGTTTTGAGTGCCGAAAAACCGCTGTTACAACTGTACGCCGGTGGGCGACTGGAGTTTGAGTTTGAGCGCACCTATTCACGCTTGCAGGAGATGCAAAGCCACGAATACCTTGGTCGTGAGCACCGCCCCTAGGTTTTGACGGCTGTCGCGGTAACGCGGTCTAAACGCTATTTTTGTCAACTCAGGGGCGTTAACAAATTATTACTTGAAATGCTGCGTGCTATTGGCTAGTATTCGCGCTCTCGAAATAGGAGCCTTCCAAGAGGCGGATGTTGATGAAAACTTTCAGTGCAAAAGCAGAAAATGTCGAACAGGATTGGTTCCTGGTTGACGCCGCAGACAAGACTCTGGGCCGGCTGGCGAGTGAAATTGCGCATAGATTGCGCGGTAAGCACAAAGCCGAATACACACCTCACGTAGATACCGGTGACTACATCGTTGTGATCAACGCGGAGAAAGTGCGTGTGTCTGGCACCAAGACCAAAAATAAAATTTACCATAGCCATACTGGCTACCCAGGTGGACTTAAGTCAATTTCGTTTGAGAAGTTGATTGATAAGGCGCCCGAGCGTGTGTTGCAAAAGGCTGTAAAAGGTATGTTGCCGCGCAATCCTCTCGGTCGTGCTATGTTTAGAAAACTGAAAGTGTACGCAGGTGGCGAGCATCCCCATGCGGCGCAACAGCCCCAAGTACTGAACGTTTAACGGAACCTATTTATGTCAGCTACTCAATATTACGGAACGGGGCGTCGCAAGACATCCACAGCGCGTGTTTTTATCAAAAGCGGCGGCGGCAACATCACTGTCAATCAGGCACCATTGGACCAGTACTTTGGTCGTGAAGTGGCCCGCATGATTGTTAGGCAGCCACTGGAGCTCGTTGAATTAAAGGATAAATTCGACATTAACGTCACTGTCGCTGGCGGTGGAAGCTTCGGTCAGGCAGGCGCTATTCGCCACGGTATCACTCGTGCTTTGTTGCAATATGACGAGTCGCTGCGCGGTAGTTTGCGTAAAGCGGGATA
>JBLHSI010000164.1:0-6806 GCA_047626655.1 Halioglobus sp. | reverse complement strand
ACTATTTTTTCAGCATGGCGAACAAGATAGATCGTCTGGAGACCGTCGCTGTTAGCTGCAAAGCAAGAAGCACCGAGTGACAGTGCCAGTACAATTGCTATTGATCTGATCATACTAGAGCGCCTTCATCTTTTTTTTGCCGCACCGGCTGCACTCGTACAGAGTGACGAGCTTACCCAGTTTGACATCGAAGCTGGAGTCTTTGTTTAACAACCATTTGTGATGTCCCCGGCGACACAGTGTATTGCCCTTATGCCGCTCTTTGAGTGAGGGCCTGCGGAAAGGAATTATATCAGCCATGATGCGCCCCACTGTCATTGATGTTCTCGATCTAGCAATCACCACTTTAAAGAACTCGGGCAATCGCCACAAGGTCGAGCCGTGCTAAGCTTGCGTTTGAACCAAGACAAGGAAAGATTCATGCCATTTCAATGCATTTCTATTGACGAAGCCAAAGCACTGATCGACGCCGGCGAAGTAAACCTCCTGGATATTCGTGATCCGGACACTTATCGCATCGCCAATATTGATCAATCGGTCAACATCTCTGGTGATAATATTGAGGACTTTCTAGCGTCTTCAGATAAGACTGTTCCACTTGTCATCTACTGTTACCACGGCAATAGTAGCAAGGGTGCTGCTGACTATTTCTCTGCACAAGGTTACAGCGATGTTTACAGTATGGACGGTGGTTTCGAGCACTGGCGAATGAAGTATTGAGATCGCAAGCAAAATGCCATGTATGATTTACATCTGTAGGTGGAGCGAATTCAAGCAGTAGCTGGGCATATTTTCATGGACCAGCAAGACTGGCAGGTCGGGTGGTGTAAACACGTTACTCCGTGAGCCAAGAGGCTAACATGCTGAAGGTTGTACTAAGGGAAATGGAGCAATCGGCCCTGAGTACTACAGCAGCGCCCTCGCCAAAGCTTTGTCCCATGATGCAAGGCGAGTGCGCCTGTCAGAGGCTTTCATCTCCACCTTAAATTCACGCTCCACCTGCCATATTTTCTGCAGCTGTTTGGGGCTATCCCATAAGCCAACGCCCAAACCGGCCAAGTAGCAAGCCCCCGCAACCGTGGTTTCAATGAGTTGCGGGCGGATGAGTTTACGGCCCAGCACATTGGCCTGGATCTGCATCAGCAAATTGTTCGCCGCTGCACCACCGTCTACGCGAAGGGGTTTCATGCGCTTGCCTAAATCGGTTTCCATCGCCGTTAGGATATCGGTATTTTGTAAGGCCATCGCATCTAGTGTAGCCCGGGCAATGTGACCGCGCGTACTGCCCCTCGTAAGCCCCGTTAACGCACCGCGAGCTTCGGGTGCCCAATGCGGCGCCCCCAATCCAGTTAAGGCCGGTACAAATTCCACCCCTTGGTGATCCGCTACTGTGGCCGCCAGCGCCTCGATGTCCGAAGCACGCTTTATTAATTGCAAACCGTCTCGCAGCCACTGCACGGCAGCCCCGCAGACAAATGCGCCCCCCTCCAATGCATACACCGGTTTGCCCTGCTTACCCAATTGCCAAGCAATGGTCGTGAGCAAACCGGAGTTGGAGTGCACAAGCTTTGCACCGGTATTCATCAAAATGAATGAACCCGTACCAAAAGTACATTTTGCATCGCCGGCAGAAAAACAGGCCTGACCAAACAGCGCTGACTGCTGATCACCTGCTACACCCGCGATGGGAATGCCGTCGGGCAGGCCCTTCACGCCGCGCGTATGTCCCAGCACACCACTTGAAGGCCCAATACGGGGGAGTATGTGTTCTGGAACGTCGAACAAGTCCAGAAGTGACTTATCCCAACACCCCTTCTCAATATTCATCAGGGAGGTGCGGGAAGCGTTGGAAACATCAGTAAAATGCGTTAGGCCCGCAGTCAGTTGCCAAATCAAGAAACTGTCGACTGTGCCGGCAGCTACCCGATCGCTTTTCAACAGCTTACCTATACCCGTAGTGTTTTTGAGCAGCCAACGAAACTTACTGGCCGAAAAATACGGATCGAGCACCAGGCCCGATTTGCGTTTTACCGCCTTCTCGTGGCCCTGCGCTCGCAGCGATTCACAAAAATCAGTGGTGCGCCGACACTGCCACACGATGGCATTGTTGAGCGCTTCACCAGTACGCTTATCCCACAGTAGTGCGGTCTCGCGTTGATTGGTGATGCCAATGGCGGCAATATCGCCAGGCTTACAGATCTTCTTTCGAAAGATCGCCGCGATCCCCTTTTCGACCGATTTCCAAATATCAGCTGGGCGATGTTCTACCCAGCCAGGCTTTGGATAGATCTGGGGAAACTCATAGTTGATGCTTTCACGCAGCCTACCTCTGGCGTCCATGAGGGCAACGGTACTGCCCGTTGTCCCCTGATCGATAGCCAGTATAAACCGCGCCATGGCGCTACTCTCCGAAACCTTCTACCGCCTTAATTTCCAGATAGTCGGTGAAACCATGATGTCCCCACTCACGACCGTTGCCAGACTGCTTAAAACCGCCGAAAGGCACTCCAAAACCGCCGCTACTGCCATTAATATGGATATTACCCGCACGAATACGTGAGGCGACTGCTCGAGTTTCACTGGGATTATTGCCCTGCACGTAGCCGGCTAAACCATAGGGGGTATCGTTTGCAATACGAATCGCTTCTTCTTCTGTTTCGTAGGGAATCATGGCCAGTACCGGGCCAAATATTTCCTCGCGAGCAATCGTCATGCTGTTATTTACATCAGAAAATATGGTGGGTTTGATAAAATAACCCTTATCTAGACCATCGGGCAGACCGGTACCACCGGTGACGACTTTGGCACCTTCATCAATGCCAGCCTGAATCAGACCTTGAATTTTATTGAACTGCACTTCGGATACGACCGGCCCCATTGTCGTCCCTTCAGCCGTGGGGTCACCCACAACCACTGACTCGGAAACTTTGACGGCAATAGCCTCTGCTTCGGCCAGACGACTCGCTGGCACTAACATACGAGATGGCGCATTGCAGGACTGTCCCGTGTTGTTATACATGTGCATAACCCCGCCGGTGACAGCTGCCTCGAGATCGACATCTTCCAGTATAATATTGGGCGACTTACCACCCAGTTCCTGTGCCACTCGCTTGACTGTAGGAGCCGCGTTTTGGGCGACCAATGTTCCCGCGCGGGTAGAACCTGTAAAAGACATCATATCGATGTCGGGATGACGCGACATCGCCGTACCAACAATGGGTCCATCACCATTAATCATATTGAAAACACCCGCTGGGACGCCCGCCTCATGCATCACCTGGGCAAACAAATAGGCTGATAAAGGAGCCACTTCGCTGGGCTTCAATATCATAGTACAGCCCACAGCCAATGCCGGCGCCACTTTGCAGGCAATTTGGTTAACAGGCCAGTTCCACGGTGTAATCAAGCCGCAAACACCAATAGGCTCTTTGAACACACGGTGCTCACCCATGTTTTCTTCGAAAGGGAAATCTTTCAATATCTTGGCCGCTTCCTGCAGGTGACCCAAACCGGTAAACGCCTGGCCGCCGGCCGCTAACTTTTGCGGCGCACCCATTTCTTCGCGAATGGCATCGGCAATATCGTTGTAATACTTTTGATAAGTGGCAGCACAAGACTCCAGTAGTTCAATTCGCTCAGCGCGCGATGTGCGGCTATATGTCTGAAATGCTTCCTTGGCCGCGGCAACAGCTCTATCAACGTCTTCCTCGGAACCCATTGAGATATGTGCGCACACCTCTTCAGTTGCGGGATTGATTACATCGAGCTGGTTTGGTGTGGCGGGATCAACCCACTCGCCATTAATATAAAATTGCTTGTATTCGCGCATGGTGCAGTCTCCAGTGATGTAATAGTGCCAAAAAACCAAGTGTAGCATTCTCTCGCAGAAGCGGAACCACCCAAATAGAGTTACCGCGCAACCAGCCGACCCGCACTCCTGCAAAGTAAGAGTAAAACTCCAATAACATTGCCAATCGTTTCGCGTTTTAGCACAATGCACGCTGAATTTTTACCGCACCGAAGGCTATCGCCAAATTCCGCGGTCCAAACACGCCCACATTACGGAGATCCACCATGGACATCGAAGAATTAACCCTATTTAGAGATATGGCGTGTCGTGCATTCGAACAGGAAATAGCCCCTCATTTTGAAGAGTGGGAGGCGCAGCATCTAGTGCCGCGATCTTTGTGGAACACCTTGGGAGAAGCCGGATTACTGTGCCCTGACATGCCCGAGGAATACGGCGGTGCCGGCACTAGTCCCGAGGTCACGCTAGCCCTCATAGAAGAACTGTCTCGCATGGGCTTTGGCGGCGTCGCCACCGGCTGGGGCATTCACTGTAATATCGTGGCGCCGTACATCAACCATTTTGGCAGCGAACAACAAAAGCAGGAATGGCTGCCCAAAATGATTAACGGCGAAGCGGTAGGCGCCCTGGCAATGACCGAGCCGGGTGCGGGATCAGACGTACAGGGCATACGCACCAATGCGGTGAAAGACGGCGATGAGTGGATACTCAACGGGTCTAAGATATTTATCACCAACGGCTATCACGCCGACATTGTCATTGTTGCCGCAATAACCGATCCGGGCAAAGGCGCCAAGGGTACCTCTCTGTTTTTGGTCGACACTTCTCTGCCGGGCTTTGAAAAAGGCAAAAAGCTAGAAAAAATTGGCCAACACACATCGGACACTGCCGAGCTATTTTTCCAAGATGTAAGACTGCCCGCCTCCGCTCTGCTGGGCGAAGAGAACAAAGGGTTTGTCATCATGATGACAGAACTACCGCGCGAACGCCTTGGTATAGCAGCACAGGCTGTCGGTGCCGCCGAGGGCGCGCTGGCAATCACCATAGATTATGTACTGGATCGCAAGGCCTTTGGTCAAACAATAGCCAGTTTTCAAAATACCCGATTTCAATTAGCTGAAGTGAAGACCCAAATCGCGCTGAACCGTGCCTTTTACGACAAATGCGCAGAGGCTTATACACGCGGGGAATTGTCGGCGGATGACGCAGCCATGCTCAAATACGCCTCCACCGAGATGCAATGCAAAACGATTGACGATTGCCTGCAACTGTTTGGCGGCTACGGCTACATCGCCGAATATCCTATTTCACGCTTCTATACCGACTCCCGCATCCAGCGCATCTACGGTGGTACGTCGGAAATCATGCGGGAATTGGTGGCCAGATCGATTTTGGGCCGCTAGCGCTGTGCGTTAAGGCATTCCTTTAGCGCTGAAAGCAGGCTGTCTATTTGATCTTTCTCTATGACGAAAGGCAGCCCTAATTGGACGGTGTCGCCGCCATAGCGCACATAAAAACCCTTCTCCCACATACGCATAGCTATTTCGTAGGGGCGCCTAGCTGGCTCTCCTTCCCAAGGGGAAATTTGCAGCGCGCCAGCGAATCCATAATTGCGAATATCGGCAACGTGTGGGCAGTTTCTCAGCTCATGAAGTCCATCTTCAAAATAAGGCGCGAGCCGGTTGACTCTGCCAGGCAGGTCTTCGGTCTCCAAAATATCCAGCGCAGCCAGGCCCGCTGCACACGCAACCGGGTGTGCCGAATAGGTGTAGCCGTGAGGAAACTCCAACATATACTCCGGACCGCCCTGATCCATGAAGGTCTGGTAAATTTCCTGTCGGGCGATGACCGCACCCATGGGTATGGCGCCATTGGTCAGTTGCTTGGCGACATTCATAATATCCGGTACTACACCAAATGCGTCCGAACCCGTCATCGCACCGCAGCGACCAAAGGCGGTGATCACTTCGTCAAAGATCAGCAAAATATCATGCGCAGTGCAAATATCACGCAGGCGCTGCAAATACCCTGCTGGCGGCGGAATGACTCCAGCCGAACCCGCCATAGGCTCAACGATAACCGCAGCTATGTTAGAAGCATCGTGAAGAGCGATAATCTCGGTGAGTTCGTCGGCCAAGTGCCAGCCGTGATCGGGCATGCCCCGTTGGAAAACATTTTCTGATAACAAGGTGTGTGGCAGGTGATCTGCGTCTACCATCTGACCGAAAAGCTTGCGGTTTGCGGCGATGCCACCCACCGCTATTCCTCCAAAATTAACCCCGTGATATCCCTTGGCGCGACCAATTAATTTTGTTTTGGCAGGCTGACCTTTAAGACGCCAGTAGGCCCTCGCCATTTTTAGCGAGGTGTCTGCACACTCCGATCCTGAGTTGGTAAAGAACACATAATCCAACCCCTCGGGTGTTAGCGTTTTAATCTTGTTGGCCAGCTCAAATGATTTGGGATGGCCATATTGAAACGCCGGTGCGTAGTCTAAAGTTTGCATTTGCTGCTGCACGGCTGCGGTGATCTCAGGCCTGTTATGTCCGGCGCCGCAGCACCAAAGACCCGATAGTCCATCGAGAATCTGGCGTCCTTTATCATCAATAAAATGGACCCCGTCTGCCGCCAAGATCATTCGCGGGTCGTCCTTAAACTGTCGATTGCCAGTGTAAGGCATCCAGTGGGCTTCCAGCTGCTCTCGTGTCAGAGGCGTGTACTTTGGCATAGCAGTCATACGAGTTCCATCCATAATGGTTCGCCTACAGGCGATTTACGGGCAGTGTAACTCCAAAACTTAGATGCACAAACGCATATCTATAAACATAAAGTTTCATTAAAATGAAACTTTATCAGTTCTAGACTACGGTGCACGATATGGTCAAAAAAGCTCTTCTTGGATCGGTAACCGATAATGATCTACGGCTACTGCGCGTATTTAGGGCCGTAGTGGCCTGTGGTGGATTTGCCGCCGCTGAACTGGAACTCAACATCAATC
>JBLHSI010000163.1:0-6945 GCA_047626655.1 Halioglobus sp. | reverse complement strand
GTGATTAATACCCGGAGAATCACGCTGCAAGGTTGGCAAAAGTGGGCTGCGGCCTCGTACTGTAGTTTTATTTTTGGCTTTGCATTTGTCTTGCCCTGTGCGCAATTGCTAGCGTGGGCAATCCCTAATTTGGCGACTGAACTCACACAGCAATTTTGGTTGTATGTTGTTGGTTCGGCCAGCTTGGCAACCATCGCGATGTTACTTATTGCAACGCTGGCTTTGTTAATGGCGTTTGCCGCACGCACGCACGACACCGCAGTTGCGCGTATTGCAGTGCGAATCAGCACCTTAGGTTATGCCTTACCTGGTACCGTGCTTGCGATTGGTTTGTATGCACCGGTGGTGGGTATCGATCGCTTACTACAGGCCATGGGTGCAGAGTCGAATTTGTTACAAGGCACGATGCTGGTGATGCTACTAGCCTACAGCGTGCGTTTTATGGCCGTTGCGTTTGCGCCATTAGAATCGAATATGTTGCGCATTACGCCGTCCCTCGATGCAGCGGCGCGCAGCATGGGTGTGTCGGGGTTGAATATGTTGCGGCGTGTGCATCTGCCCATGGTTCGGGGTGGTTTGTTAACCGCAATGATTTTAGTTTTTGTTGACGTGATGAAAGAATTGCCGATTACATTGATGACACGGCCATTCGGATTTAACACCTTAGCCGTTAGAATTTTCGAGCTCAGTTCAGAAGGGCTTTGGCAGCGAGCAGCATTACCTGCGGTCGCTATCGTGCTGGTGGGTCTGATACCGGTCATCCTTTTGGTTAGACAATCGGACAGCGATATCGCACGATCGCCAAAAACGAAAGGCCGAAAGTCTACTTTGATAAAAGCAGCTCAATAGAAAATTGAGAGAAGAGAAACATAGAGAGTAGAACGGCAACGGTAAAAAAAATACAGTAAATCTTCTACCATGAATCGTAAACAGTGAACCTCATACAGTGGATCTAGGTACAGTGAATAAACAGCAGGCATTTCTTAGTTTGGATGGACTTGCCATCGAATTTGATGGCAAGTCCATCGTCAGTGACATCGGGTTTACTTTAGAAAAAGGAGAAATCGGTTGCCTGTTGGGCCCCAGTGGTTGCGGCAAAACATCGTTATTAAGAAGTATTGCGGGTTTGGATCCCATTGCTCAGGGAGAGATTACGCTCAGTGCACGGTTACTAAGTAAATATCATTCGCAGCCGATGAAAAAAATAATGATTGCTACCGAGCAGCGTAATATCGGTATGGTGTTTCAAGACTACGCCTTGTTCCCGCATCTGAGCGTATTGGCAAATGTGAGTTTTGGTCTGCACAGTTGGGATAAGAAAAAGGCTCAGCAGCGCGCGTTGATGCTATTAGAGCAAGTCGGGCTGCATCATCGAGAACAGGCGATGCCTCACGAATTATCCGGAGGTGAGCAACAACGAGTCGCGTTAGCACGAGCCCTAGCGCCTCAGCCTTCGTTGTTACTATTAGATGAACCGTTTTCAAACCTCGACGTCGAGTTGCGCGAGAGCTTAGGGCAAGACGTTAAATCAATATTGAAATCGACCGATACCACGGCGCTTCTGGTGACGCATGATCAACACGAAGCGTTTGCAATTGCCGACAAAATTGGTGTGATCCAAGGCGGGGGACTGCAACAATGGGGATCAGCGTACGATATCTACCACCGGCCTATCAGTCGTTTTGTCGCTGATTTTGTAGGCCAGGGCGCATTTATTGACGGCGTTATTCTCAATGGCAATTCGAGCAGTGAGAGAGTCGTAGCGACCACCTTGGGTGAGTTTGAACTCAGCCCTTCATTAACTGGAGAGACATTGAGTCAAGGTGACCAAGTGCGCGTGTTACTGCGCCCGGATGATATTATTCACGATGACGACAGCCGTTTACAAGCCATGGTTAAGTCGCGACTGTTTCGCGGCGCAGAATTTTTATACACATTAGCCTTGGCCAATGGTGAGCAATTACTAGCGTTGGTGCCCAGTCATCATAATCATGCCGAAAACGAAGCAATTGGTATTCGGCTTGAAATTGACCATGTTGTAGTGTTCAAGGCTTAAATTGGTACTGACACGTTAATTCTCGAAGTACTAAGAAATCAGCGCGCTGGTCTTACGCCACAGTCCTAGTCCATCTAAGGTACCGCCAAGTTAACTTGAAGTCATGGGCTGGAGCGACACAAACACGGTTCAAGTAACCTGAACAACGTCATCAGAACGCACTTTTAACTGCATTACCCTAATTTTGTTGCTCTGAAATTCCACTTTTCGAGCAAAAATAAGTTAACTTGTCAGTGCCTTTCATATACTTCTACTGACGATAATTCAATATGAAATCCTTGAGTTGGGCGCCTTTTGTGGTTAATGTTTCAACGATAGTAACAGCGGTCCAAAAATGAGAAACCGGCCATGTCTGAACAACATATTGATAAAGACTACCTAGCCAAACGTCAGCTCAAGCGGGGAAAAGCCGGATGGATTCTTTTAGCAGGACTGGGCGTTTCCTATGTTATCTCTGGCGATTTTGCGGGCTGGAACGAGGGTATTCTTGTCGCGGGTTGGGGCGGCTTCCTTATTGCCTCGGTAGCGATGGCCATAATGTACTTCACTCTGGTATTGTCTCTGGCCGAAATGTCGGCGGCTATTCCTGCTGCCGGCGGTGGTTATAGCTTTGCTCGCCAGGTTATGGGACCCACAGGAGGCTTTCTAACCGGTCTAGCCGTGCTGATTGAATATATGCTGGCACCCGCGGCCATCGTTATATTTATTGGGGCAGCCGTGGAGGAACTCGTGGGCCTGAATGGGCCTGTGGTCTATGCAGTATTCTACGCCGTGTTTGTGGGTATTCATCTGGTCGGTGTCGGTGAGGCATTGAAAGTGATGATGGCCATCACAGCGCTCGCCGTATTTGCGATTCTTGCAACGGCATTGGCGCTGGTCCTCGACTTTGACAGTGCGAGGCTCTTCGATATCGCTGCTGACCCGGCAGCTCTTGGTTCCTCGGAGTTTCTACCCAGGGGCTATTACGGCATTTGGGCTGCGCTGCCATTTGCCATGTGGCTTTTTCTCGCCGTTGAGGGTGTGCCGCTGGCGGCGGAAGAGGCGAAAGACCCCGCCAAAGACGTGCCCAGGGGGATTGTGGGTGCAATGCTATTTTTGCTTCTCACCGCCACACTCGTGGTGTTCTTGCTGCCAGGCGCTGCGGGGGCTTCTGTCATAGGTGGCAGTGGCGTGCCCTTGGTGGACGCTTTGAATGCCTCAGGCAATGAAAAACTTGCGACTGCGGTCAACGCACTTGGATTGGCGGGACTCATAGCCTCGTTCTTTTCAATAATTTACGGTTACAGTCGCATGGTCTTTGCGCTTTCTAGAGCTGGGTATCTGCCTCAGTTTCTCTCTCTGACCGGCAAGCGCCATATTCCCACCTGGGCGTTGATTGTTCCTGGCGTCATCGGATTTTTGGCCTCGTTGTCGGGCGAAGGTGGTCTGATGCTATCGATGGCCGTAGTCGGTGCAACAATTTCGTACGCGCTTATGGCGTTAAGTCATATTTTGCTGCGAAAACAACAACCTGATCTGCATCGCCCCTATAAAACACCCGGCGGTGTATTCACTTCAGGCATCGCTTTGATTCTGTCTCTTATCGCCCTAACCGGTGTCTACGCCTATGACCCCCGTGCTTTCTGGTACACATTGATTCTTTTTGTGGTGATAGCGGCGTACTATTTTTGTTACAGCAAGAATCACTTGGTGGCGAGAACAGCAGAAGAAGAATTCGAAATGTTAGTTAAAGCTGAAGCCGATCTGGGTTGAGTGGAAAGCGATTTCTTATATTCACTAAGATCCGTTTCCGAAAAATACAACCAGATTGGCCCCTCATAGTAAGTATCGCCCATCCATAACAGCCCGGAGTCTTCGTCGAGTAACGCAACAGAGTCATCTGTATGTCCTAGAATTAACAGTACTTGGCGTTTCCTACGTAACGCCTGCGGGAGGACCTTTGCACAAGGCTTCTGGTCATGTCTCTGTTTTTAATGCCTCACCGTTATCACCCAGGCTATTAGCAATAGAGAATCTTGTCGATGGCGACAGTACTTTTTCGAACTGGTAGTTGCCATCAATATGATCGAAATCGCTGCCGATGATCAGGTAAGAGATAACTTCCTACCATTGAAACGGTTCATAAATTGCCCAGACATCTGTTTCTACTTCATATACTTCAAGCCAATCATTACTAACGTCGATTTTTTCAAATTCGCTATAGGCAGCGCGCGGCAGGCGATCGCAAAATTTCTCAAGTTGTGTCTGGGCGGTAGCGACCGGAACAATCAATATAAGTACTGCTAGGACAAGGCCAATCTTGCGACTCTTACGAAAGCCGCGTTTAACGAAAGCAAACATTTTTATATCTCCTCGATATGCCCCAACCCGACGCACTCTCCGAACCGGACGCAGTCACCCTGCCCCATCCCGTTACTTATCAGTGCGTGATTTTCACAGCCAGCTCTTAATAAGCTCGTCGTAGCTGATAGTCTCGCCCTGAGGTTTTTCGTTTTCCAGCCGCGGTTTTGGTGCACCTGGTTGGGCAAGCCAATAATCACGACCTTTGGCCTGGTTCAGCTTAGGGCCGCATTCTCCGAGTATATTTGCACGCTCAAGACGCTTCATTAACTTCTCCTGACTAAGAGCCAGGGCACTCATTGCCTCCTGCGGTGTGCTCTCTCCGGATACTGCGCTCCCGATGTTCTGCCACCACAGTTGCGCCAGACGTGGATAGTCAGGAACGTTTGTACCCGTTGGCGTCCATTTGACTCGAGCAGGTGATCTATAAAACTCAACAAGGCCACCCAGTTCTGCTGCCCGCTCAGTAAAACTCTCATGACGAATGTCGGAGTCCCGGATTACCGTAAGACCAACATGGCTCTTCTTCAGAGATACTGTCTTCGCGGTTACAAATTGCGCATAAAGCCACGCCGCCTGCGCGCGTTTTATTGGAGTTGATTTCATCAGTGTCCAGGATCCAGCATCCTGGTAACCCAGCTTTTGACCTTCTTCCCAATAAGCACCATGGGGCGAGGGTGCCATGCGCCACTTCGGCGTTCCGTCTTCGTTCATAACGGGCAGCCCCGGTTTCACCATGTCTGCAGTGAAAGTGGTATACCAGAATATCTGCTGTGCGATATGTCCCTGGGCCGGTACCGGACCGGCCTCGGAGAATACCATTCCACTCGCTTCGGGGGGCGCATACTTTTGCAGCCAGTCGATATAGCGAGAGAGAGAGTAAACTGCAGCCGGCCCGTCAGTAGCACCGCCACGCTCAACGGCAGACGCTACTGGCCGGCAGCCATCTACACGAATGCCCCACTCGTCAACCGGAAGCCCATTGGGTAGCCCCTTGTCACCGGCTCCAGCCATCGAAAGCCACGCATCTGTAAAGCGCCAGCCCAGCGACGGGTCTTTCTTGCCATAGTCCATGTGGCCGTAAACGCGTTGACCATCAATTTCCTTTACGTCGTTGGTAAAAAAATTGGCGATATCTTCGTATGCCGACCAATTTACAGGAACGCCCAGTTCGTACCCGTACGTGTTCTTGAACTGTGACATCAGTGCTTCATCGGTAAACCAGTCATAGCGAAACCAATATAGATTGGCAAACTGTTGATCAGGAAGTTGGTAGACTTTGTTATCCGGCCCGGTGGTAAAAGAAATCCCTATGAAGTCATCAAGATCCAGTGTTGGCGAGGTTACTGATGAGCCCTCACCCTTCATCCAGTCTGTAAGATTTCTCACCTGCTGATAGCGAGAATGCGTACCGATCAGGTCTGAGTCATTGATGTAAGCATCATATATATTCTCACCTGACTGCATCTGGGTTTGTAGTTTCTCTACCACATCACCTTCACCAATCAGGTCGTGGTTCACTACAATGCCGGTGAGGTCAGTGAAGGCTTTCGCCAGCGTCTGCGACTCGTATTCGTGCGTTGTAATGGTTTCAGAGACTACCTTTATCTTCATTCCCCGATAGGGTATGGCAGCGTTGGCAAACCATTCCAGTTCCGCAACTTGTTGTTTCTGGGTCAGCGTAGAGGGCTGGAACTCTGGCAGCCATTTTTCAATAGCCGCACTGTTAGCAAACGTAGTGGCGGGAACAATCGCCACACAAGCTAGAACCAGTCTCGAAGCAGTCGACTTAAGCATGTTTTGTCACTCATTTTTTAGAAGCTGAAATTAAGGTTGCCCGGAGCACCATATTACTAAACCAGCCAGAAGATCAATACAGCGAGCACGGCACAAGCTGCAAGTGACCAGCAGAGCGGCAACGGCACCAGCACCAACCAGGCCAGACAGACACCCGCACTCGTTAACAGGGAAATGAAAAAACGATCACCGCGAGTGGTTCTAAGTCCAAGAATGCCCTTGCGAGGATTGCCGCCGGGCACCAGTAGCTCCCATATATACATAGTAAGGATTGCACCTGCAATGCAGCCAAAAAAAATTGCGGTGGGTGTGGTCCAGGCCATCCAGCTCAAATCCATTGTCTTATCAAACCCTGCCCAGGGCAAAGCCGCGGGCAATATGGTGGCGAATGAAGTAAATAACCAGGGCGCCGGGGATGATGGTGAGCACACCGGCAGCGGTCAGCACGCCCCAATCTAGACCCGACGCAGATACGGTCCTTGTCATTATGGCGGCGATTGGCTTCGCATCGGTGACAGTGAGCGTTCTAGCGATCAACAATTCCACCCAGGAAAACATAAAGCAGAAAAAGGCCGCTATACCAATCCCGGGCTTGATCAATGGCATGAACAAGGTGACAAAGAATCTCGGAAAGGAATAGCCGTCAATGTATGCTGTCTCATCAATCTCTCTTGGAATACTCGACATAAAGCCCTCGAGTATCCATACCGCCAGCGGAACATTAAATAGGCAATGCGCCAGTGCAACCGCTA
>JBLHSI010000162.1:0-6952 GCA_047626655.1 Halioglobus sp. | reverse complement strand
AATTTTGAAATTTTCCCACTGCGCACCTCTACCCGATTACTCAGTGATCCAGCTGGCAGCTATGTGCGGAACGCTTGGTTACGCGGTTTGTCTCTGTCGGAGAGCGCGGCCGACAGCACCACAGTAAACCCCTACAAATTCGGCGTTATTGGCTCTAGCGATACGCATACAGGCGCGGCCTCAACGCAGGAGGATAACTACTTTGGCAAGATAGGATCGTTTGATAGCACCGCGGAAAAACGCGGTTCTGTGCCTGCGAGCTTTCTTTATGGCACGCTCGTTAAACTGGCCGCATCAGAAATGGTGGAAAAGGTAGACGACAAAACCTATCTCGACTTTTCAGGTTATAAATATTGGGGAGCCTCTGGTATTGCCGGGGTATGGGCAGACGAAAATACCCGCGAAGCCATTTATGACGCACTGCGCCGTAAGGAAACGTTTGCCACTAGCGGTACACGTATCAAAGTTCGATTTTTTGCCGGTTATGAATTGAATGATGCACCGTTGAATAGCCCTGACTTAGTTAGCATTGCTTACCAGAGCGGTGCCACCATGGGTGGCACATTGCGCGCGAGTGGTGATCGCCAGCCCACATTTTTAACCTGGGCGGTAGCCGACCCCAACACCGCTCGATTGCAGCGCGTGCAAATCATTAAGGGCTGGTTAGAAAATGGCGAACACAAAGAGCGTGTTTACGATGTGGCTTGCTCAGATGGTTTGAGCGTAGACCCTGATACCAACCGCTGCCCTGACAACGGTGCACGCGTAAACCTCGATGACTGCTCTATCACGGCTGATGTCGGCGCGGGCGAGCTTAAAACTCTGTGGCAAGACCCCAACTTCACCCCCGGGCAGGAAGCATTTTACTATGCGCGTGTTCTTGAAAACCCGGTTTGTCGTTGGTCGACCTGGGACGCTATTCGCGCAGGCCAAACACCACGTTCAGATTTGTCTTCCACCCTTCAAGAACGCGCATGGTCGTCACCTATCTGGTATAGCGCGTCGCGTAAAAACAACAACTTTGTAGATTGAGACCGCAATGAATAGCACCATGAATAACAGTATTGAATCGGTAGATGTTTTAATTATTGGCGCAGGTTTGGCTGGGATAGGGGGTGCTTGCCAGTTGCGCCGCAATTGTCCGAATCACAGCTTTATGATCTTTGAGTCCCGCGCCACTAGCGGCGGCACCTGGGACTTATTCCGCTACCCTGGCTTTCGTTCCGACAGTGATATGTACACCTACAGCTATGGTTTCAAACCCTGGAAAGACAAATCGACCATCGCCGACGGCCACAAAATCCTCAGCTATATTCGCGAGGCGGCAGCAGAATACGACGTGGAGCAGCACATTCGCTATCAGCACAAGGTGGTAGCCGCCAACTGGTCGTCGTCCGACAAGCGCTGGCTGGTGACGGCCGAGCGGGGGGACACCGGTGAGTCCGTAACGATAAGCTGCAAGTTTATGTTTAATTGCAGCGGCTATTACGATTACGAACGCGGTTATATACCGGAGTTTGCCGGTATCGATGACTTTAGCGGACAGGTCGTTCACGCACAGCATTGGCCCGAGGATTTAAATTACCAAGGCAAGCGTGTTGTCGTGATTGGCAGTGGCGCCACAGCAGTGACGCTGGTGCCGGCAATGTCAAAAGACACGGCCAGCCTGGTGATGTTACAGCGCACACCGACTTATATCGCCAGCATACCCGCTGAAGATGCCATGGCAAAGAAACTGCGCAAGTGGTTACCTGACAATTGGGTTTTCCGACTGACCCGCTGGAAGAAGGTGCTGTTTCAGATGTATATCTATCATCTATCACGCCGAAAACCACACCAGCTGCGTAAATTCCTGATTGGCGGGGTGCGCAAAGCACTAGGGCCGGATTATGACGTCGCCACCCACTTCACCCCCAGCTACAATCCCTGGGATCAGCGTCTGTGCGCGGTACCTGATGGCGATCTATTTACTGCGATCCGCGCCGGCGATGCCGAAGTGGTGACCGATCACATTGATCAGTTCAACGGCGAAGGCATTCAACTCAAATCTGGCAAGCAACTCGATGCCGATATTGTGATATTGGCGACGGGTCTTAGCCTTAAGTTTGCTGGTGGTATCAAGCACAGCTTTGATGGCAAGGCAATCGACATAACCGAGCACTTTATATTTCGGGGGATGATGTTCTCTGGCATGCCCAATATGGCATTTACAGTGGGCTATACCAATTCTTCCTGGACGCTCAAGACCGACTTGACGGGCAAATACGTTTGCCGATTGCTCAATAAAATGGAGCGTGGCAACTATGCAACTGTGACTCCGAGCATGAAGGGGGAAGTTGATGAAGTACCCCTGCTAGATTTCGACGCCGGTTACGTAATGCGCGCGCGGGATCAGTTTCCCAAAAATGGCAACCGCTTGCCGTGGAAGAACTACCAGAATTACGTTAGAGATTTCATCGGTTTGCGTCTTGGCCGTCTGAACGATGACGAATTAGAGTTTCGCTAGAGAATTCACTATGTCGACTTTCTGTTTAACGCTGCTGGTTCTTGTATTGTTGTTTGTTCTGGCGATACATGCCTATCGCGAATATTGGCATAGGCGCCATTTGCAACAGATCCATCGCGGTGAATTTGCGGGCGAGTTGATGAAAGTGGGCACCAGCTATATCGCGCGAAAACCGGCAAAAAATAACTGCTCGCGCTCAATCATTTGCTTCCCCGGTTTTCTAGAGGATATGCGTTATTTTCAGGATGTATACAAGGACGATGACGCTGAACTGATCTTGGTCAACAACGCCAATTATCACTGCCCCTTTCTTGCAGAGAGCGATACCGACCATGTTACTAAACTGGATTGGCCGGAAAACCCCTATGCCATAGGAACCATCGAGCATGATGCGTTCTATCTGGGCCTTACCCTCGAGCACCTGGCCAACGGTCGTGAAGTTCTTATGCATGGTCACTCTCGCGGCGGTGCGGTCGTGTTGGAAACTGGCCGTCAGTATCCCGAACTGACGAACTCGAAGGAGCGCGCGGTAAGCGCCGTTCTGGAAGCCCCGGTACTGCCGCAGGCGCGCACGGCAGGCAACGCTTCAGAGCCACTGCAGCATTGGTTGTCCTGCTACTTCATACCGATATATTTCGGTTTATCGCGCACTATCAGCACCGAGCGTTTACTCAAACTCCCCATGATGCGCCCCACCAACGCGCTAAAAACCCATCTTTGCCTTTCCATCTTCAGTGTGTCCCGCAGCTATGCAACCTGTGTCACCAACGTAAAATCTATTGTTGACTGGCAGCGACGGACCGGATTTGATGTGTATTGCCACTTCGATTCGATAACGGTAGTACTCGGTGAACGGGATAGCTCGTTGGATAAAACCAGTATGCACGTCAGTGCCTTGCAAGGAGAGAAGCAGAACAAGCGTCTTTCGATCCTTATGACCAAAGGCACCAATCACTTTATCAGTCTTGAGCAGCCAGAGACGATGCGGGCTATTCACTGATCCGTTTACCCCATCAGCCCTTGTCTACCTAAAGGAAAATATCATGATATTTCAGCAATCCATTCGGCTGGCGGGTGGCACAGGATCACCCTATACACAAAAAATGGTGGCACTAATGCGCTACCGGCGGCTGCCCTATATCGTGAACTGGGGCATACCAGCGGAGGTCTGTGAGGCGATGGGCGTGGAGAAACCTAAGCCGATTTTTGAGCCTACGTTTTTTTTCGATGAGGACGGAGACATCAAGGCCGTCTGCGACTCCACCCCTATTATCCGGCGTCTTGAGGACATCTATACCGGCCGCTCGGTAGTGCCGCGCGACTCTGCGCTGGCCTTTATCGACTACCTGATTGAAGACTTCGCTGACGAGTGGTGCACCAAGTACATGTTCCATTATCGCTGGCACGCGAAGTTGGACGCGGGCAATGCCAGCACACTCTTGCCGCTGAGCATGGACGTTAGTATGGCGAAGAACGCGCATAAAGAATTTAAACACTGGGTGGAAGACCGCCAGGTCAGCCGCCTGTACGTGGTGGGATCTAATGACACCACGGCGCCAGTGATCGATGCTAGCTATCGCCGCTTTTTGGCAGCTATGGAAAGCCATCTAGCCAACCAGAAATTTATGCTAGGCCACCGACCCTCCGCTGCAGATTTCGGCCTCTACGGCCAGTTGAGCCAATTGGTGGGGTTCGACCCTACGCCCAGAGCCATTGCCCATGAAGTTTCTCCTCGCACAGTAGCCTGGGTCGATCTAATGCGCGACCAGAGTGGACTGGAACCGGCAGAACAAGACTGGCTTAGTCTGGAGGATCAAGCGGAGAGTTTGCGCGGTCTGCTGCAAGAAATCGGGCGAATGTATGCCCCCTCGCAACTGGCCAACGTTCGCGCGGTACAGGCGGGAGAGAAAACCTGGGAGTCACGCATAGACGGCGCGCCCTGGACCCAACAGACCTTCCCCTACCAGGCCAAGTGCCTGCGCTGGACCAATGAACGCTACCGGGCGCTCAGTGCAGCAGATCGCGCCAGCGTCGACGCCTTGCTCGAAGGCACCGGTGTCGAGGCAATGCTAGCAACTGATTGAGGAACCCAAACTTTGAGCAAGCAATCTATGAGCCGAAAAAATATTTATCTCGCATTGGCCATTACCGGCACCCTGGCGCCCGTGATAGCAGGTGCGCCTTATCTTCTTGAGTATGGATACAACCCTGCGCACCTTATGCCCGCCATATTCAGTTCGCCAGTATCTGCCATGGTTGGGATAAATGTGATCATAGGCTGCATTACCCTGGCGATCTTAATGCACACCGAAGGTCGTGAACTTGGGATAAAAACCTGGCTGCCGATAGTCGCGATTACCTTTATTGGTATTTCCAGCGGACTTCCTTTATATCTTTATTTGCGAGAGCGAGCCAACGGGCGCGCCGCTCTCAATGTGCTATGACCGCCTGTATAAAAGCAGGAACCCATTACACCGATATCACCGGTGAGGGCCCTGTTTTTCGCATCGGTCAGGGTTTACATGAGCAGGCAAAAAAAAGCCGGTGTGGTGTTGATGGGTGGCGTAGGTTTTGATGTGATCCCTACCGATTGCCTGGCCACTTTTTCACACTAGCAATTACCTGATGCTACTGATCGGGCGCTGGGTTTTGATGGTGGTATGGCCCTCAGTCCAGGCACCAACAAAACCTTGTGGAGCAATATTCATAAGGGCATGGCAGTTCGCCGCAAGGGTGAAAGGAAGTTTGTCGGGCGTGGCTTTGAAATGCGCACTATTGATTTTGGTCGCGGTACAAAGCTGTCATCGATGATCCCTTGGGCGATCTTGATACCGCCTACTGGCAAACCAAAATTCCTAATATTAGCGTATGGATTCCTTTTAGCGGCAGTAAGCTTGAAATTATGCTGTTCCCTTTGTTCAAGTTAGTTATGTCCATTCCTTTTGCTCGCAAGCGTGCCGCCGACATAGCGGGTCGTACCCGTGGCCCAAGTGCCGAGAAGCGCAATAATAATCGCATATATGTATGGGGCGAAATTAAAAATCCCAGTGGTAAGGTGGTGACAGCGGGCATTGAAGTGCCAGACGGTTATACGGTCACCATGGATGGGATTGTTATGAGCGCTGATTATTGTCGCGATTATCAGGGTGAGGGTGGTTGTTATATGCCGGCGCAGCTGATGGGGCATACACTCGCCGAGCAACTGCCCGGCGCGTCCCGTATCACGTTAAGGTCCTGACTCCACACATCCCCCTCGAACCCTATATTTATACGGTTCGAGGGGTTTTCACAAGCTATGCACTCAGTCTTTCGGTTCAATTCCATTAACGTCTGCGCTAGCCGGGCTAGCGCAATTCGCGCCGCAAAATTTTACCCACATTGGATTTAGGCAGCTCATCGCGAAACTCGATAAACTTTGGCACCTTGTAAGCGGCGAGATCTTGGCGACAAAATTCTCTAAGCGCGGCCTCGGTTAAAGGGTTACTTTTACCTACTACATTCTTGACTACCACAAAGGCTTTTACCGCTTCCCCTGAATGTTCATCCTTAACGCCCACGACAGCGCATTCGAGCACATCGGGATGACTGGATATCACGCTCTCGATTTCATTGGGATAAACATTGAAACCGGACACCAGAATCATGTCTTTGATTCGATCAACTATTTTATAGAAGTCGTCATCAAGCTTTACGGCGACGTCGCCAGTTTTGAAGAAACCTTCTGCGTCGATTGCCTCAAAGGTCGCCTCCAGACGTTCCCAGTAGCCCATCATCACCTGCGGCCCGCGTACCCAAAGTTCACCCTCTTCGCCGTCTGCAACCACCTTGCCTGAGCCGTCCACTAGTTTTATTTCCTGAAAGCCCACCGGTCTACCAACACTGCCAATCCGGCGAGTTGACGGTACATTCAGGGTTAGGTTGGCCGTGGTTTCAGAAAGGCCGTAGCCCTCAATGAGTTTGGAATCCGTCCGACGCTCCCATTCATGGGCGACATCGGGCACGAGTGCGGCGCCGCCAGCAATAGTCCACCTCAAATTTGACCAATTCACGTCATCAAACTTTTCGTTTGCCATTAAACCAACCAGCATGGTGTTAACGCCGGCAAACCCAGTGAATGCAACGGTTTTCATAACATCCAGTAGGCCATCAAGGTCTCGTGGGTTGGGAATTAATACCGAGCGGCCGCCAAAGGAGAAGTTTCCGCAAAGATACAAGCTAAACCCGAAGATGTGATAAATCGGTAGTGGTGCGATCAGCAGGCCGCTAAGTTCCTCGCCCTCATCTTCTGCAAGGTGTTTTCGAGACTGCGCCACGCACGCAATAATATTACCGTGGCTAAGCATTGCGCCCTTCGCAACGCCCGTTGTACCGCCTGTGTATTGAAGTACCGCCAAATCGTTCAATGTGGGGCCAATCTGTGGCATGTCCTTGCCTGTGCCCTTGCCT
>JBLHSI010000161.1:0-6989 GCA_047626655.1 Halioglobus sp. | reverse complement strand
CGGGTCGGATGTCGCCACTGTTGCACAATTGCGTTTAGCGAGAGTGTTGGCGTCATCGGGCGAACCCGAGCAAGCGCTCGAGATATTAACAGCGGGCAAAGACAGCTCTTATGCGGCATCGTATGCTATTGCAGAAGGCGATATCTATATGCAACTAGGGCGTATTGATGAGGCGAGAGACGCCTATGCGGTCGCGAAATTAGCGCTTGCGCAAGGCTCTATTGAAGGTAATATCCCGACCTTGGAGAATAAAATTCAGAATTTGAATCCATTGTCTGCTCGATCTATTGAGGCGTCTAAAGCCGCAGAAGCTGTTGACTCGACGCAGGTGCCAGTCATTGAATCCACTCCAGAGAGCCAGGAAGACTAACAATGAGACGTCTCAATTTCAATGTCGCTCGCTTGGGCATTGTACTGATGGTTTTGAACCTGGGTGCGTGTAGCACCGTGAAAGGTTGGTTTGATATTGACGATGATGAGGATCCAACTCAGCCCGTTGAGTTGACCGATATCGTACAAAAGATCGATATCAAAAAATTGTGGTCGGTCGGCGTCGGAGATGGGCAGGCCCAGGGCTTTTTCAAAATTAAGCCGGTGATCGATGGAGATTTAATATACGTAGCCTCCGCTGATGGTGAACTTGTAGCCCTCAATCGCCATACTGGCAAGAAGGTGTGGGATGTCCAGCTGGATACTCCCTTGTCGGGCGGTGTTGGCTTGTATGAAGACACTTTGCTGCTGGGTAGCAGCGATGGCTCGGTGCTTAAATTGTCGGCCAGCGATGGCTCACTTGTGTGGTCGACTCGCCTCAGCGGTGAGATATTGGCTCCTCCACAAGCTAATGGCAAGATGGTTATCGCTCAAACCTATGATGGAAAACTGCAGGGTTTGAATTTTGATACCGGCGAGAAAATGTGGGTATTCGACAGTAATGTACCAGTGTTGACAGTCAGAGGCACTAGTACGCCCATTCTCAGTAATAACGCAGTTTATGCCGGGTTTGCCAATGGTAGGGTCGCCGCATTCGACGCCAATACCGGAGGAGTATCGTGGGAAGTACGCGTTGCTATTTCTCAGGGGCGCTCCGAAATTGAAAGAATTGTTGATGTTGACGGCACCATGGTGTTGGCGGGTAAGGAGCTTTATGCCGCTAGCTACCAAGGCAGCTTAGTCGCCATAGACGTTGCCTCCGGCCGCAAGCTATGGCAGAGAGATGTGTCCTCCTTTGCCGGCGTATCTCAAGGGTTTGGCAATGTCTACGTGACGGATGAAGACGGCACTGTGTTTGCTTACTATCGCAATGGTCAGGGTGAACGCTGGTCACAGAACGCCTTGGGCTATCGTGAACTTTCTCGCCCCACCCCTGTGAGCAGTTATGTTGCGGTGGCTGATTATCAGGGCTATGTGCACTTCATATCACAAATTGATGGCGAGATCGTAGGTCGGGTCAAGGCAGATGGTGATGGTGCGCGAGCCGATATGCTGAGCGATGGAAACCTACTTTACATCTATGGTAATAGCGGTGACCTCATCGCCTACCAGATAACAGCCAAAGGCTGAATGGACCACTCTAATGTTACCTGTTATCGCCCTTGTGGGGCGCCCCAATGTTGGAAAATCTACGCTATTTAATCAGATCACTCGCAGCCGCGATGCTCTGGTAGCAAACTTCCCTGGACTCACTAGAGATAGAAAATACGGTGAGGCTCGCATAGGCGATAGACCTTTCGTTGTCATCGATACGGGGGGTATCAGCGGAGACGAGGAGGGCATTGATACAAAAATGGCGGGCCAATCTCTGCTTGCCATAGAAGAGTCGGACGCCGTGCTCTTTATGGTCGATGCGCGCCAAGGGTTAAACCCCGCCGACGAGGCTCTAGCCAAACATTTGCGGCAGCGCAACAAGACCTTTCATTTGGTTGTTAATAAAATCGACGGTGTCAATGAAGAGCTCGCAGTGAGTGATTTTTACTCATTGGGAATTGAATCGATGCACGCGATAGCCGCTTCCCATGGGCGCGGTGTGCGCGCTATGGTTGACAAAGTCCTTGCTGATTTCCCCTTACCAGAGATAGAAGAGTCGGCCGAGCGTCATAACAGCACACGCGTTGCGGTAGTGGGGCGACCCAATGTGGGGAAATCTACTCTGGTTAATCGTCTACTGGGTGAAGATAGAGTCGTTGTATTTGATGAGGCGGGTACTACTCGCGATAGTATCTATATTGACTATCAGCGTAACGAACAGCGCTATACGCTGATTGATACTGCTGGCATTCGTCGCCGAAAAAACATCAAGCTCACAGTAGAAAAGTTCTCTATCGTCAAAACGTTAAAAGCAGTCGCTGACGCCCATGTAGTCATATTCATGATGGACGCTCATGATGGTCTCGTAGATCAGGATCTACACCTTTTGGGCCATTGTGTTGAGGCGGGTAGGGGTATTGTTTTGGCTATCAATAAGTGGGATGGACTAGAGTCAGACGCCAAAAACTATATCAAAACGGAGCTGACCCGGCGATTGCAATTTGCCAGTTTTGCCGACACACATTTTATATCGGCACTCCACGGGACGGGAGTAGGGCATCTTTATGCATCGGTTGATGCGGCCTATGAGTCAGCGACCAAAAAGCTAAATACTAATATGCTTACCCGCATCCTGGAAGGTGCCGTATTTGACCACGCTCCCCCTATGGTGAACGGTCGACGTATTAAGCTGCGTTACGCACATGCAGGTGGCCAAAATCCCCCTTTGATTATCATTCACGGCAATCAGACTAACAAGGTTCCTGTCAGCTACCAGCGCTACCTTGAAAAAACGTTCCGCAAACACCTGAAACTGGTGGGAACACCTGTGCGCATAGAATTTAAGGCCAGTGAGAACAACCCCTTCGACGAGAAGCGAGGCAAGCTCACAGACAGACAAACCGTGCGCAAACGCCAGCTAAATGCGTATCCCAAGCCGAGCGATTCGCGAAAAAAGCGATGACGACTATGTCCCGCCGGGACTTGGACTGTCGACAGAATATAGATAGCTTTGTTGACTCTTTTTACCAAAAAGTACTGTCTGACGACAGATTGGCCCCTTTGTTTATCGGCGTAGCAAATATCGATTTGGCCGTCCACCTGCCGCATATCAAAGACTATTGGTGCAAGTTGTTACTCGGCGACAGTCGCTATCAGCGACATACAATGAACATTCACCGTCAATTACACAGTAGATACGCTCTGTCCCCGCAAGACTTTAGACACTGGCTGCAAACCTTTGAGAGCACTTTGGACGAAGGGTTTTTGGGTCCCAAGACCGATCAAGCGCGCAACACTGCACGCTCCATTGCTAAAAACATGGAAAAAGCCCTCTGCGGCTGAAAAGGCTAGGCTCCATCAACTAGAGAATATTTGCAACTGCTTGGTACACTGGTGCGAATCAAGTGGAGCTCGCTCACAGTCTGGTATACCGTTCCAAAACCTCGAATAAAGGCGCATGTAAAGCCATACAATTTGTGCAGGAGAATTCGACAGCATGTTAGGCCCCCTAGAGGGAAGTGTTATCTAGGAGGAGAGCTATTCCCCGCGAACTCTTGGTAGCACGAGGGGCGTTTGGCCCGAGTTCATCAGCATTGAGGTTATGTTCTCCACGGACAATGGTTTGCTAAAGAGGTAGCCTTGGAGTAAATCACAGCCCTTATGCACCAAAAATTGTTGCTGTTCTTGGTGTTCAATACCTTCTGCCACAATAGTTTTATTGAGACTTTTTGCCAATGCTATTATAGACAGGATGATTACATCTGCATCCTCGCCGGTACCCAAGTGGTCAACAAACGACTTGTCAATTTTTAGTGTGTCAAAGGGCAACTCATGAAGATGGCTTAAGCACGAGTAGCCGGTTCCGAAATCATCTAATGCCAAGCCCACACCTAATTTTTTTAGCCCGCTTAGGGTTTCATGAGTTTGATTGTAGTCGTTTATCATGAGGCTCTCGGTTATCTCCAGCTCTAACTTATCTCCCGCTAACCCTGTTCGATCTAGGACCTGCGCGACCGTCGCGACAATATCGGTATACAAAATCTGGCGAGGAGAGACATTGACGGCGATTTGGGAGATGGGCAGCCCCGCCGCTTGCCACGCGACAAATTGATCACAGGCACTGTTGAGCACAAATTCACCAATTTCCTCGATGATGCCGATCTCCTCGGCGATGCTAATAAACTTCTCCGGACTCACCCAACCCAGTTCAGAATCATGCCAGCGCAAAAGCGCCTCAGCAGAATGCAATGTGGCGCAGGCGGCTCTGACTTTAGGTTGGTAGACCAAATGTAGCTGTTTGTTTTTAACACTCTCCCGCAGCCTCTGACCTATGGATGATCTTTCCACCAGATCATTATTCATATTCTTTTCGTAGAACTGATAGCGATTTCCCAGTTCGGCTTTGGCGCGGTACATAGCCACATCGGAATTTTTTAGCAGCTCTTCTGCAGATCCCGCATCATCTGGGTAGATCGCAATGCCAATACTCGCGCCTATGGTAAACTTTTGATCCATTAACTGAAACGGCTCGGTTAGTTCCGCTATTAATATTTCTGCGACTTTCACCGCACTTTGTGCGCTGGTCAACTCCGGCAATGCGACCGCAAATTCATCTCCCGACAGGCGAGCCAAAGTGTCTGATTGACGTATGCTGGAGCGAAATCGGTCAGCGGCTTGTCTAAGGACTTCATCACCTTGTGAGTGTCCCAAAGTATCATTTACCAATTTAAAATGATCAAGGTCTATATAGATGAGAGCTACCTTGGTGTGCTTGCGCGATGCCTGGGTCATGGAGTGTCGTAGCCGTTCAAGAAACAATGTGCGGTTGGGTAGTCCTGTCAACCCGTCATAGTGGGCCTGCTTGTAGAGTTTTCGCTGGCGCTCGGTGGCCGACAGCGCGACGGTGAGTCGATCGGCGACACTCTTGGCCTGATCTACAACTTCTGCCGTCAGTGGCTGCTCATTGTCACTACTGAGGTATAAACAAGCTAAACAGTGTTGCTCATATCGCAGTGGGAAAAGGTGTAATTTTTTGCTGTTGCTGAATATGCCTGTAAGAAATTCTGGTGCCTGTTTTTCTGGGCATATCGTATAGTAGTCTCGAGTCGATCCCATAGTTGAAAAAAATGTATCCAGAGCGATGTCTTGGTTCACTGAAGTCGAGGTTGTATGACCTTTCGAGATAAATAGTTTTGCGTGCTGCGAGTTATTCATATTGTTTACTGCAACTACTGCAGTAGCCGGTAGCAATTCTGGTAGACGACTAGCCACCAATTCTATGATCTCCATAATATCTGTCGAGGCTAACAGTGCTCTGTCTATCTCCGACATGGCTGTCAGAAATTTGAACTGTGCCTCTAAGTTGTCGGCCATGCCGTTAAAGGCCCCCGCAAGCTCTGCGAACTCGTCATTTGAATCGAGTACAATCCGTGTTTCAAACGCTCTTGCTCCAAGCTTTAGTGCACCTTCACGCAAAACGGAGATGGGTGTCAGTTGACGCCTGGTCTGCGCCATGACAATCACCAGCATGGATAATATTGTTAGGGTTATTAGTCCGGGAAACAGCCAGCGAAATATTCGGATAGGTGCGAAGACAGTATCCGAGTCTTCTACCGAAACTACGGTCCAGTCAGCGCTATCAAAAATAGCACGCACAAATAGTTCTCTTGCTGTAGCGAAATAATGTCGATCAGCAGACTTCCATTGTAGGTTTCCCGCATAACCGGTCCCGTGATCCAGTTGCCGCAAATTGGCTAGCTCACTGGTTAGACTTTCCGTGCAATAAAGAACTGCGGAACCTTCGAAAACGCAAAAATTATTGTTTAACAGTCGATCTTCGTTTTCACCAAATAAGTATGATTTGTTTATTTGTGCGATGAATCGGACGCTGTCCTGCCGATGAACTTCTAGCCAGATGGCCTCGTCCTCTCCATTGTGTGTGACTCTGGATTTATCACCTGGCTTTTCGGGGATATGGTCAGTCAGGCTATTTTTTCTCAGCGTAAATTCGCGACCTAAAACTGACTTTGGGGCAGCCTCCTTCGTTATTTCCAGAATAAAGTCAGTATGAGCTTCCAGTTCTGTGAGCCAGTAAGGCGCCTCACTGATGGTGGAGGCTTCCAGATTCTGCACCAGCAATGCTGTTTGCCCTAGCCGACCAATTAGTACATTACCGTGAAATTTACTGGCGGTATATAATCGTTCATGAGCCTGATCCAGCAGAGAAGTCTTTACTTGTAGGTAGGAAAAAAAAGCGGTGATTGTTAGGGGCAGTATCACTGCCAGTGAGAACAAAATTTGTACGCGTGACAGTACTTTGCTTTGTCTATGTCCCATTAGGAGTCGCTTGATCGATGCTTTGTTAGTGTGTTAGTAATCTTCCGCTACACCGTAATAACCGCCATCGTTAGCCCTGATAATGTCATCCCTGCTGACTTTAGCGGTTAAAGGAGAGACACTGCTTCCGTCAGGGCCCATGCTGTAAAGATCAAAGTCGGTATTGATAGGCACTAGATTTTTGTCTTTTCTCAACTTGCCTTTCCCATTGACTGTCGAGATATTGAGGTATTGATAGGGGTTTCCCCAGCTATCTACTGATGTCCCTAGGCCGATCTGCTCGAGGGTGTCTGGTAGGCGACCGTTTTCGATGAAATAGTCTTCAATTTGCAGGGCTATGGAGGTTAGTTCGACAATTGTTTCGACGTTTGCAGTCTGATCAATATATTCCTGGTAGGTCGGTACAGCCACTGCAAGCAATACGCCTAGTATTGCGGTCACTACCATGACTTCTATTATCGTGAACGCAGTTTGGAAATGGCGCCGTACTTTGTGGGCCGAACAGCCAATCAACCATCGGCTTAGTGCCGGGTGAACTATCATTTACGTCTCCATGGCGAGGCTGCTTGATAGAGTCTTAAAGCCCTACCAAAAAAGTTGATAACTTCTATGGTTACTATCTTGCCTAC
>JBLHSI010000160.1:0-7102 GCA_047626655.1 Halioglobus sp. | reverse complement strand
ACATTTCTTTGGCAAATACCCCGAGCTATTAGAGTTGGTTGCCGACCTGTCCGACGATGACATTATGTACCTCAATCGGGGCGGCCACGATCCGTACAAAGTGTATGCTGCTTATGATAAAGCGGTGGCTCAACGCAAAAAGCCTACCGTGATTCTTGCTATGACGGTAAAAGGCTATGGCATGGGTGAATCGGGACAGGCAAACAACGAGACGCACTCCCTCAAGAAATTGGATATCGAAAGTCTCAAAGCATTCCGCGATCGCTTCGGAATCCCGATCAGCGACTCTGAATTAAAGAAGGTCCCTTATTATCGGCCCGCTGAAGATAGCCCTGAAATGCGCTATATGAACAAGAGTCGAGCGGCTCTGGGTGGCCAAATTCCCGTGCGGCGTTCGCAGATGGAAGTCCTGCCGGTACCGGCGTTGTCGACTATGTCCGGGCAGCTCAAGAGCAGCGGCAAGCGAGAAATTTCAACCACGATGTCGTTTGTTCGTATTCTGTCGGGTCTGGTAAAAGACAAGGAAATCGGCCAGCGCGTGGTTCCTATTGTGCCGGATGAAGCGCGCACGTTTGGCATGGAAGGCATGTTTCGCCAGCTCGGAATTTATTCTTCTGTAGGCCAGCGATACACTCCGCAAGACTCTGGCCAGATGATGTTCTATAAAGAAGATATTAAGGGACAGATACTGGAAGAGGGAATCAACGAAGCGGGCGCTTTTTCAGCTTGGTTGGCGGCCTCAACATCTTATAGTACCCATGGCTATCCGATGATTCCGTTTTACATCTTTTACTCTATGTTTGGTTTTCAGCGTATTGGTGACTTGGCATGGGCGGCGGGCGACAGTCAGGCGAGAGGTTTTTTAATCGGGGCAACAGCGGGACGCACCACACTCAATGGTGAGGGCCTGCAGCACCAAGATGGCCACAGTCACATATTGGCGTCGACCATTCCCAATTGCTTGAGCTACGACCCGGCCTACGCTTACGAACTAGCGGTAATTATCCAAGACGGTATGCGACGAATGTTTGCGGAGGGCGAGAACAAGTTTTATTACATAACCACTATGAATGAAAACTATCTGCAGCCCGAGATGCCCCAGGGTGTTGAAGCGGGTATTGTAAAGGGGATGTATCGACTGAAGGCCGCAGAAGGAAAGGGCAAACTGCGTGTGAACTTAATGGGTGGTGGGGCTATTCTTCGCGAGGTAGAAGCTGCAGCGGAAATTTTGCAGGCTGATTATGAAGTGGCGAGTGACGTGTGGAGTCTCACCAGTGTGAACGAGCTTCAACGCGAGGGTAAATCAATTCAGCGCTGGAACATGCTAAACCCTGAAAGTGAGCCCAAGCAGGCGTATGTCAGCCAACAACTGGGCGCCGAAAAAGTGCCGACAATTGCCGCTACCGATTACATGAAATCGTACTCGGACCAACTGCGAGAATTTGTACCGGGATCATTCACCTCGCTGGGTACTGATGGATATGGCAGGAGTGATAGCCGGAAAAAACTGCGTGAGTTTTTTGAGGTCAGCCGAGAATTTATTGTTATAGCAGCGCTTAAGGCGCTAGCGGATGAAGGTTCATTAGAGCCCAGTGTCGTCAGTGCGGCGATGGTCACGTTCGGTATTGATGCCGATAAAATTGACCCAGTAACAGTCTAGAGGATTACCCAGTGGCGAAGCTTGAGTTAAAAGTTCCCGATATAGGTGGTGCCGAAGGCGCGGAAGTCATTGAGTTGCTGGTTGCTGTTGGCGATGAGATAGAATTGGAGCAAAGTCTGATTGTGTTGGAATCAGACAAGGCTTCAATGGAAATACCAGCGACCGCAGCGGGTACCGTGGTTGAGTTGCTTGTGAGCGAAGGCCAAGAGCTCAACGAGGGGTCAGTCATTGTGGTCATTGAAACGGCCGCCAGTTCAACCGCTGAACCTGATGCACCTGCAGAAAACCCGGTGGAGCCAGCGCAAAGCGCAGCAGCAGCGCCTGCAGCGGCACCTATCGAGCCGCAAGAGACAGTGGAGCCATCGGCCTCGACAAACACTAGCAGGCAAGAGGTTAGAGTTCCCGACATTGGCGGTTCAGAAAGTGCTGAAGTTATTGAGCTGCTCGTCGCGGTAGGCGATGAGGTTGAATTAGATCAGAGCCTCATTGTGCTGGAGTCAGATAAGGCCTCCATGGAAATTCCGTCTACCGCTGCTGGTACGGTGCTTGAGATCCTGGTTGCCGAGGGAGAGTCTCTGTCTGAAGGTGCCAGCATTGTGGTTATTGAGTCGACATCTGGGTCTGACAGTGCGCCCGCCGAAATCGCAGCGCCAGTGGCTTCTGACAATGCACCCTCCGCACCAAAAGCGCCACCGGCCAAAGCACCCGCCGAAACCAAATTATCACCCCCGGCTGTTTCCGCAGCGATCACGCTTGCAGGGGGGTCAAAGCACGCCTATGCCGGCCCCGCTGTGAGAAAGCTGGCGCGGGAGTTTGGAGTTGATTTAGCACAAGTCAGCGCTACCGGCCCGCGCGGGCGAGTGCTAAAAGAAGATTTGCACGAATATGTGAAGAGCTCTTTGAAGACTAGCCCAGCATCAACAGTGGTAGGTCTTGGCATACCCAGTGTGCCAGAAGTAGATTTCGCCGCTTTTGGTGAGATAGAAATAGAGTCGCTGAGCAAAATGGCTAAGCTCACTGCCGCCAATATGACGCGCAACTGGCTCAATGTGCCGCATGTCACGCAGTTCGACGATGCCGATATTACCGAACTCGAAGTGTTCAGGAAGGGATTAAAAGCCGAGGCGGAGTCGCGTGGTACCAGGATGACGCCGATGCCATTTATACTAAAAGCCTGTGCAGTAGCGCTGCGCGACAACCCCAAGTTCTGTAGCTCATTGTCTACAGATGGACAGAACCTAAACTACAAAAAATATATTCACATTGGCATGGCGGTTGATACACCAGCTGGTTTACTGGTGCCGGTGATTCGCGACGTAGATAAAAAGTCCTTGTGGGAGATCGCTGAAGAGGTCATTGAGCTTGCAGCTAAGGCTCGCGATCGAAAACTACGCCCCGACGAAATGCGCGGTGGGTGTTTCACTATTTCCAGCTTGGGTGGTATTGGGGGCCGAGGCTTTACGCCGATAGTGAATGCACCAGAAGTAGGAATTTTGGGCGTATCAAAAGCGGATATACGCCCGGTTTGGGATGGTGCAGAATTTCAGCCTCGCAAGATGCTGCCGCTGGCGTTGTCTTATGATCATCGTGTTATCAACGGCGGCGATGCGGGTCGCTTTATGACTCAGCTCGTGGCCCTGATGTCGGACATTCGGCTAATGGTGCTGTAGCGATTGCTAGAGTAGATCTGTCAGGGACCAAGTGCCATCGGTGTGCTCGGCTAAAAATGCACTGACAGCATCGGTAACATGCACAGGTCTAGGTGCGTGTTTCATTATCTCTATCGCCTGCTCCTTTGTAATACTCAGCTGTTCTGATATAGGGTAATCCAGGTCTTTAAACTGGGGTCCCAGCAGCGTTGCTAGTCGCGAGTTCTCTTGATCGAGTTGATCACGCATGACCTCTAGCTCTGCCCTAGTCAGGAAAAACTTTTTGCCGTCAAAATCTATGACAGCTCGGTCTCTACCGTGTTTATTCATCAAACCGTCTTTCACGATAGGGTATTGGGCGTTGATACGTGCGTAGAGTCTTGTGCTGAGGTTTCCAATTCCTTCGTTGACGTTATGAATGCCGATTCCCTTGGTGTCGATACCCATTCGGCCGAGAATAGCGGGCACCGGCCCACCTGGGTGGATGCAATCTTGCTCAAAGCTGGTGAACTCAATATCATCAAAGACTTCGAGAAGATTATTGATATGTCTGGTCTTTGAAGGGATGGTTTCTTTGATGAACGAAGAAATACCACCTCCCTTTACTTGTTGTTGAAGGTGAGAACAGGTGAAGGAATAGGGCCGTCGCACGCTGCACAACAAGCGAATATGAAAGCCTCGCTCTTCGAGGTGTTGCCTGAGTGCTCTTAAACCACTGACTGGCAGAAGTGAAATATCTTCACCGGAAAAAATTATGCGATCGCTGTTTTTCAGCGCAATCTCTAGCTGTTTCGCAAAGGAAGCCTTCAGCGCCGCAGATTTGTCTGCATAGCCCCATTTTATATTGATGTGATATTGGCTGGCATCTTCGCAAAAAAGTGAATAAATGGGAATGCTATGGTTAAACATTTCGCGGCCTTCAAACGTAAAGCAGGGATAGTGATAACCCTGCTTTACTAGCGCCTCCAGATTTTCACGGCAAGTGACTTGTAGGGAGCTGGTTCCAGTTTTGTGAAAGCCCACATGTAAAATAAGATGTTTCGCCATAGGATAGTTACCGTACAATCGTGGCTTGGTTCGAGTTTTTATTTGGAGTTGACTCTCGCTGCACTGTCAAAGGTAGTCTCAGGTGTAAGCTGTATTCTAGCATCCTCGACGAGCGAGCGTATTATTAGGAGAATAGGTGGACAACATAAAACAGAAGTGGCAGTTAGATTTCTTACGTTTTCATCAGTTAGACGAATCTTATTTGCAGTTTGCTGAAGGTTGGATTGACAATATAATTCCTCAGCTCCTCGAGTCTCGCGATGAGCTGTCTAGGCCTCTTCTGGTTGCTGTTAATGGTTGTCAGGGGTCAGGAAAATCAACCTTGTGTGAGTACTTGGTAAGCGCCTTAGCGTTTAAATACCAGCGCAAGGCACTTAGCCTTTCGCTAGACGATTTCTATTTAACGCATGAGGAGCGCGTGCAACTGTCAGAAAATGTTCACCCACTTCTTGCCGTACGAGGTGTGCCTGGAACACATGATATAGACCTCCTCGAGTTAACCCTGGATAACTTATTTACAGCAAAGCCGGCCTCAGTTTCTTCGATACCTCGCTTTGATAAATCAACTGACGATCGCAAGCCAAAATCGGAATGGGACGAAGTGACCGGCATTTTTGATGTCGTTTTTCTTGAAGGTTGGTGTCTGGGTGCGGTGCCAGAAACTATCGAAATACTCAATAAGCCTATCAATGCTCTCGAGGAACACGAAGACCCGGATGGTGTATGGCGCTCCTTTGCGAATAGAGCTTTAAGAAATGATTTTTTGCGGTTATACGATCGCATCGACTTATGGCTGATGTTGAAGGCTCCTTCATTTGATTATGTGTACCAATGGCGGCTCGAGCAGGAGCAAAAGTTGGCTGACACGCAGCACTCGAACCCTGGTCGGGGGGTAATGGCTCCCAAAGAGGTCGCGCGATTTATCCAGTTTTATGAGCGGCTCACAGAGAATTGTTTGCGCCAGCTTCCGGACAGGGTTCACTACCTCTACCAATTAGGCGAAAATCGAGAGGTGCTTAATTTCCGACAGCGCTCTGTAGTGAATGAGTAGTCCATTGCCACAGCTCTAATACGCTACTGCGCAACAGAGTTTTGTTAGAGCTGATGTCACTAATATCTGGAAAAAGCGTCGGAGTAAAATGAGCCAGAGCGGCTATGGGCTGCATATCCCATCCCCGTGCGCGTATAGCGTGAATAAACTTTAGCGTTCTAAAACCATCAAACCACTGATCAAATTGCCGTCGAAATTGTTCCCCGGAACGCCCCTGCTTCTGACAGTGGGCTATGGCCGCCTCAAGCCCTAAATCTTTTAGTGCGCTATAGGTTGCCTGGCAAAGTGCAGTGGAAATACCTTGTTCATGTAACAAGGAGGGTAGGGCCTCCAGCGGAAAATTGCGAAGATCATCTATCACCGCAAGAACGGCACGCAGCGCCTCATAACTTTGCGGATGATAAAACACAGGTGTGTTTTCGCCGTTGCCCTGTTCCATGATCTGTTGTGTCGCCGGCCCAGTACCAAATGGCACGCGCTGGGATGGGCGAGATTGTAAGGTAATGCATTTTCCAATTAATGTACTGATGGGAGATATTTTTGCCAGCTTGTTGAGTAGATAAAAATCTTCCCCGCCAGAGCGCTTTGGGTAGCCTCGAACCTGCACATATTGATCACTCTTCACGGCAATGCAGCTGCCTAGTGTGTGGTAAGCATAGGGCGATTTTGCATACGCAAGTCCCAGTACATAGTGGTGTAGTCGAAGCTCGTATAACGCCGTTGCTGCGTTAATCTCATTCGACTCACCTGCAATGTGGACAAAGGGAAATACTGCAGCGCTGCTGGACATATCGCACTGTTCCAGCCTCGAAAAATAATCTGCTGGTAATACAGCGTCTGCATCGGTACTGCATATCCACTGGCTGGATATTGCGCCCTGATTTTGCCAATGTATCGCGATATCGCAGCCTACTTTTCTGGCGAGTCCTACACCCTGTGTGTTGGGGCTGGGACCGCTGAGTCTTTCCATGTCGTGGCAATACAGTTCCACTGAGTTTGTTACGCCATAGACAGGCGCTTGTGTGGCGGTGGCTTGTATGACGGTGGCGAGATTGGCGATTGCCGTCCGAAGCGCGCAGTTGATTGCCGCGTCGGGACAGGACTCTGGGCGGTTTAAAATCAGAATGATGAGGGTCGGTTGGTCGCTCGCTAAATCAGCGAAGTTGGCAAGCAGTGCTGGCGATTCGTCGTAGCAGGGAATGACGATAACATGATGCCATCTGCTGGTGTCGGTCTGAATAGAGTCGGCCGGCGCATCGGGCAGGCCTGTTTCTATGTGCCTTTGCAGATAGCGCGCCATGGCGACATTTTGTTTCATGGCTTAACTACTGCTGTTAACGTCTGGCACTAGTGCAGCGCGGCTTGAATAGGGAGTGTCTTGACAATGTCGGCTTCAATATCGAGTAGTTCATGCCAGCGCTTTTCTACCACTGGTGTGCTGATATACAGCTTTGCCATATCCAGAAATAGTTCGTAGTGCCGCTGCTCAGACCGGGCAATAGATTGATAGAATTTTTTCAGTGCGGGGTCGTCCAGTGCATCGGCTATCAAAGCAAACCGTTCGGCTCCTCTGGCCTCAATAATACTGCCAACCAGCAGGCGATCGAGTAGATATTCTTCGCTTTCTTTACGAATGAATTTTCGCAGGGCGAGTACATAGAGGTCTTTTTTGTCGGCTGCGGTTTGCAGTCCGCG
>JBLHSI010000159.1:0-7173 GCA_047626655.1 Halioglobus sp. | reverse complement strand
CCGACGGTGAGGTCATCACCAATCCTCTGGAAATCAAGCTCCAGGGGCTTTTAGCACTAACAGGCAACCCGGTCAGTGACCAGCTGCACCCCATGAAAGGCCCAATGACCACGCAGACCTTGCGGGGAATGGTCAACTCAGGTGCCATGCACTGGCGCGGTGATCGATCCGTTGGAGTGTTCGGGACAGACGCAACCGACTCCACCTTGTCGTTCAACAACTTTAACGTGGCCTTTCCCGGCTTAGTCGGCAGAAATAGCGTTCTTTCGAGTGCTGAAATGAACGCCTATACGGCATTTGCACTCACCATTACCCTACCGCCAAACCCCATTCGCGATCTGGACAATAGCCTGACCACATCTCAACAAGCCGGCCACGACTTCTTCACCGGCAGCCGCCGTTCCGATGGCTTGCCCTTCGATATCACTGGCAACCAAGATGGGTTTTCCTGTAATGGTTGTCACGAACTTGACCCCTCGCAAGGTTTCTTCGGTACAGGGCGCACGGCCAGCTTCGAAAACGAAACGCAGATATTTAAAGTCGCACACTTGCGCAACATGTATCAGAAAGTCGGTATGTTCGGCATGCCTAATATTTCGTTTTTTAATAGTGGCGACAACACCCACATGGGCGATCAAGTGCGTGGCACCGGCTTTCTCCATGACGGGAGTACCGACACGATGTTCCGATTCTTTAACGCGACGGTATTTAATTCCGGCTTCGGCGACACCGTTGGTTTTCCCTCAAATCAAGCTCAAGCTCAACAAGCACGGGCCGACATGGAGCAGTTCATGTTTGCCTTCGATACTGACCTTGCGCCGATCACCGGTCAACAGATCACACTCGACTCCAACAGCTCGAGCGAAGTAGATGCACGCATAGACCTGCTACTTGCTCGAGCCGCTGCGCCTTTCGTTTCCAAGGTATTGGGAGGCAACGTAACGGAGGTCAACGTAGTTGCCAGCGGCTACATCGACGGCGCTGCGCGGGGCTTCGTGCGCCTCGCAGATGGCACATTCCAGAGCGATGACCCGAATGAGCTGCCAATATCGGCAGCTACCCTGCGCGGACTAATAAACACACCCGACGAAAGCCTGACTTTTACCGCGGTACCACCGGGCTCGGGCGAGCGCATTGGCATCGATCGCGATTCGGACGGCTTCTATAACGGCATTGATGTATGCCCCACTATTGCTGACGCAAACCAGACAGATGACGATAATGATGGGCGAGGCAATGCCTGCGATAACTGTCTAGTCGTCAGCAACCCACTGCAGCGCGATACAAACGGTGATGGCTTTGGCAACTTCTGCGACGCCGATCTTAATAACGACAATAATGTTAACTCGCTAGACTTGGGTTTGTTCAAACAGAGATTTTTCACAACCGACCCCGATGCAGACCTGAACGGTGATGGCATTGTAAACTCTCTTGATCTGGGCTTGTTCAAGCAGATGTTTTTCTTACCGCCTGGACCATAGTAACGCGGGAGGGAATCGGCAGGGCTTGTATTGATAACCGGTAAAGCGGGGCAAGCTCTCCACCGACTCTATCAACTTCGGGCCGATAACAGCGCACACTCACCAAAGCAATGATAGACTGCATTTGCACTTCATCCATAGGGTTTAGATTGTGAAGACCTTGCTCAAAGTACTCGGCTTACTGGTGGTATTACTGGCGGCAATCGCCATGCTAGTGCCAATATTTGTTTCCATGGACGATATTACTGACACCATTGCCAACCAAGTGCAGAAAACCACCGGACGCACGCTGATCGTAGAGGGCAAAAAATCGCTGTCGGTGTTCCCCTCGCTGGCCTTGCAATTGAATCAGGTTCGTTTTTCAAATAAACACGGCAGTTCTCGCGACGATATGGCGATCATCGAGAGCCTGGATGTGCATATTTCCTGGCTATCACTACTCTCCAAAAAACTGAGTGTCGACCAGTTCGTCATAAACAACCCTGACATTCTATTAGAGGTCGATGCCGCTGGGAACGCGAACTGGGATCTTTTACCTGCTGCAGAATCTTCGACCGAAGCTCCCTCTGGGGAGGGGTCGACATTACCGGCTGACTTTGATGTGAGTCTGGGCGAGGTGGCAATTTACGGGGGTCGCATTCGTCTGCTGGATCACCGTGCGAAAACTGAGCAGTTGGTGGAGAAACTTGATCTTGTTGTTAGCCTACCTTCGCTGAAGGAAGCTCTAGCCCTCAATGGTGCGGTCACCTGGATGGGTGAGGTAATTGAGCTAAGCCTAGCATTGACGACTCCCGCTGATCTGCTAGAGGGTAAACCCTTTGCTGTGGAACTATCCTTGGCGTCGCGGCTCGTCGAGATGAACTATCGCGGAAATATCAGCGAAGGGGGTGGTCGAGTGCAGGGTTCCTTGGAACTGGCTGGCGACTCGGCAAAAGAACTGGCGGCCTGGCAAGGTATCGATCTCGGGGGAGAGGATAATGCCTACAATCGCTTTGTTGTTGCGGGCGATATGTTATTTACCGGCGAGACACTGCAGATAACGGGCCTAGAGGCCAAGTTAGATGCACTACAGATCAACGGCAGAAGTACTCTACGCTTGACGGAAACACCACTAATCAGCGCTGACCTAGACCTGGGGATGCTCAATCTTAATCCCTATTTGTCGTCCACTACAGTTGTCATAGCCGCTAGCCCTGGTGAAGTCGTCGCCGCAAACTCCGGTGAGCCGATGCAAGCTATCGTATGGGATGATACGCCTCTCGACTTGTCGGTACTGAGATTGTTTAACGCTAAGGTTAATGTGCGCTCCAGCGGTTTACTAGCACGTGATATCACACTAGGTGAGAATCAACTAAAGCTCAGCCTAGAGGCAGGGAAGCTCGACATAGGCTTAACAAAATTTGCTGCATATGAAGGCGAGGGTAAGGGCCGCATTAAGGTTGACGCACGCCGAACACCCTATCAGATTGCGACTAACTTCAACCTTACTGGCATCAATGTGCAGCCATTGCTTGCGGACGCGATAGATTTTGACCAGGTCCTGGGGAAAGGTCAGTTGCAATGGAAGTTACAAACCAGCGGTGTCAGCCAGAAAGATTTTGCAGGCCGACTTAACGGTACGCTAGGTTTCAAATTTCTCGACGGGGCAGTCAAGGGCGCCAATATTGCAGCGATGGTTCGTACCGCCCGGGGCTTGCTCAAGGGAGATGCTTCTGCACTGGGTCTCCCACAGGGTTATGACGAGGCCGAGCAGACCGACTTCTCTGAGCTGGCTGGCACGCTCACTTTTAGCAAGGGTGTCGGACGCAATGAAGACCTGACAATGGCTAGCCCGCTGCTGCGAGTATCCGGTGAGGGCAAAGTAGATCTACGCAGAACAAATATTGACTATGGATTAACAGTGAGCTTAGTCGACAGCATTGAAGGTCAGGGAGCCACCAGCAGAGCCCAGGGCGTAGCCGTTCCCGTGCGCATCAAGGGTCCGCTTCATAAGATCAAGATCGAACTCGACACCAAGCAGGCGGTCGAAGAGACACTCAAAGACACACTTAAAAACGAGCTATTCAAGCGCTTCGGCAAAAGAGACTGAGTTCAACAGATCGGCCTTTTCAATAGCCATCGGTTGAGATCAGACCGCCACTCTACTGCGCTAATTACCACTTGCCTACATCGATAACCGATAAAGCGGGAAACGATGTCGGGTGAAGAATCGGTTACCTTTGTCTGTATTCAGACTGGGGTTTTCATCCAACAAAAGTTACTTTGGCTGTTCACTCCACTCAAACGCACAAAAATCCCTATTCTGCGCCACATAAACAAAGGAGATAGTGCTATGCGCTTAACCAACGAAGCCATTTTTAAAGACTTCGAATACAATGCCCAACGTCCCGGCCCGGTTCGCTGGCTGGATAAGGGCGCATCGTTTACCGCGCTGGAGACTGCGGCCGGCTTTGAAGATGCCGAACTGGAGAAGGATCAATACGGCGACGACATAAAGATATACGAGGAAATTGTTCAATATGATCCGAAGACATTAGACCGCACTATCGTGGTCTCACTCGAACAGCTGACTCCCAAGAGTGGTGAAGCGGCTCTGGTAGTGGACGACTACCAATGGTCTCAGGACAAATCAAAGTTGTTAATCTATACCCGTGCCGAATATGTCTGGCGCGAGAAAAGTCGCGGTGACTACTGGTTACTCAACCTAGCCGACGACGATCTGTGGCAACTGGGTGCGGATCATTGTGCGCCCAGTGAAATGATGTATGCGGCCTTCTCTCCCGATGGCGCGAAAATCGCCTACGTCTGGCAAAACAACCTCTATGTACAGGACCTGCTCAGTCGGGAAATAAACGCGCTGACCAGTGACGCCTCAGACACCACTATCAATGGCTTGTTCGACTGGGCCTATGAAGAAGAGTTTAGTCTGCAGGAGGGTTTTCGCTGGAGCCCGGATGGCAAGTGTATTGCCTACTGGCAATTAGACACCCATGCCGCTAGGGACTTTTTGATCATCAACAACACCGATACGCTGTACCCCACCCTCGATGCCATCCCCTACCCCAAGGTAGGAGAAGAGAATGCCGCGGCGCGCATCGGCATCGTGTCGCTGGCGAGTAACGAAACGACCTGGGCAAGACTTCCCGGTGAAGCCGCACAAATGTATGTGCCGCGCATGAACTGGGCAGATAATAGCCAACAGGTGCTGATTCAGCACTTGAATCGCAAACAAAACACCAATACGGTATTTTATGCCGATGCGAACACCGGCGAGATAACTCAGGTGTTTGCTGAGCACGAAGACACCTTTATAGAAGTACTAAGGGAGCCCCAATGGCTGAAAAGTTCAGCGGAATTTCTCTGGCATAGCGAACGCGATGGCTGGCAGCATATCTACCGCGTCTCGCGCGATGGCAAAACCTTCATCGATCTGACGCCGGGTGATTTTGATGTCACCGAGCTGGTGTCGGTAGACGAGCAAGGCGGCTGGCTCTATTTCATCGCCTCGCCGAATAATGTCACGCAGCGCTACTTACATCGCTCGCCCCTGGATGGCAGCGGCAAGATGGAACAGGTAACGCCGGACAGTTTAGCGGGCACCAATGCCTACAAGATATCAGCGGACTCGTGCTGGGCCATACACAGTCATTCTAGTTTCCTCAGTCCGCCAGTGGTCAGCCTTGTTTCACTACCAGATCATACCGTGCGCCATGTGTTTGAAGACAATGCGGAACTGGTGGCCAAGCTGGCGCAGTTGGACTTGGGCGAGCTCGAGTTTTATTCGGTAAACGCGGGAGATGACTTACCCCTGGACGGATACATGCTCAGACCCCCTAATTTTGACCCCAGCCGCAAGTACTCGATTATCAACTTTGTATACGGTGAACCCGCTGGTCAAACCGTTCGCGACATCTGGTTTGGCCACAACACCCTCTGGCACCTGCTGATGACCCAGCAAGGATTCATTGTCTCATCGGTCGATAACCGCGGAACACAGGCACCCCGCGGGCGCAACTGGCGCAGCTCCATCTATGCCGACAAGGCGATTGTTGCCTATAGCGATCAAGCCGATGCTTTAGCGGCGATCTGCGAGCGCTGGTCTTATATTGACCGGGACCGAGTAGGTATATGGGGGCATTCTGGCGGCGGCTCGATGACGCTCAACCAACTATTTCGCTATCCCGAGCAATACAACGTAGGCATTTCGCTGGCGCCGGTTCCCGACAAACAGCTCTACAACACGATTTACCAGGAGCGCTATTCCGGGCTATTGACGGAATATGAAGCTGCTTACGTTGACGTCTCTGCTATCACCTATGCGGCCGGGCTTGAGGGCAAGCTGCTATTGGTACACGGCAGTGGCGATGACAACGTGCACTATCAAGGTAGCGAGCGATTAGTGAATGAGCTCGTCAAACACAATCGTCAGTTCGATTTCATGTCCTATCCCAATCGCCGCCACGGGATAGTCGAGGGAGAGGGCACGTCCCTACACTTGCATACTATGATGACCAATTACTTTGTCAAACACCTCTAGAAAGCGGCTCCATAGGCAGACCAATAAGCGGTAGAAGAGTGTGAAATCAATTAATGCCCGTCACTGATCGAAGAAACTATAGGAAGACAATTTATCCGGCTTGCAAGCGTGAAATCTAGGGATGAAATCCCATTTACGTCATGAGTAGTCAATGATATATCGACTCGGTTGTAAACATTGGTCCACTGCGGATGATGGTTCATGGCCTCACAAAGCAGCGCCACCTGACTCATAAAACCGAAAGCTTCAACGAAGTTATCAAAGACGAAACGGCGATATAGCTTGTCTTCGCCAAGGACCCAACCGGGAAGTTCAGCAAGTTTCTGCTCAATAAGGGCAGCTTGTAGTTTCTCTACGTGCATTGAGATTCCCGATATAGGGTTGTGTATGTAATGCGCAGCGAATTTTCCAAACACGCATCGTCAGATTAACCTTGATTAGGCCTCACTGCCAGCCTCACATCTCAACCGAAGTCCCAACTGAACCCATTGTGATACTGCTTAAGAATATTTTTGGCTATAAGGATCTTGTGCACCTCATCTGGCCCATCTGCAATGCGCAGTGTGCGAGCCCCAAGATAAAATCCGGCCAATGGATAATCAGAGGAAATACCGATGCCACCGAAGGTCTGAATCGCGCGGTCAACTACCCGATGCATGGCCGCTGGGACAAATACCTTTATCGCTGAAATATCTGTGCGCGGATCTCTACCGCTTTCGATAACCTCCGCCGTGTGGATAGTCATCAGCCGCGACGCCTGAATATCCATATAAGAGTCTGCAATAAATCCCTGAATGAATTGTTTATCTTCCAGCTTACCGCCATGTACTTCACGTTCAGTAGCCCGCTTTACCATCAAATCGAAAGCTCGCCACATTGAACCTACACAGTTCATACAGTGATAAACCCGGCCTGCGCCGAGACGGTCTTGCGCTGCGGCATGTCCGGTACCACGCCGGCCTAGAGCATTTTCTTTGGGCACTCGCACATTAGTATAGGTGATTTCCCCGTGGGAGCCACTGGTATGGCCCCACACAGGGATATCGCGCACTATCTCAAAGCCCTCGCTATCTGTAGGCACAATAATCTGCGTCATTTTGGAATTAACATTACCGCTGTCGTCCTCGATCTCCGTGCGGCACATCACAATGGCGA
>JBLHSI010000158.1:0-7317 GCA_047626655.1 Halioglobus sp. | reverse complement strand
GCAATGGCAATGGCAATGGAGCAATGTTGCCGTAAGTGTCTGGCTCCCAAGTTTAGGCCTACACTCACGCACTAACCGTAAAGGTGGATATATTATGAAACTCGCAATTCTTTCGTGTAGCCCAAATGCGTATAGCACCCGTCGCTTGAAAGAGGCCGCTGAGCAACGCGGTCATACGGCAAAGGTGCTGAACACCTTAAAGTTTGCCATCGATCTCGATAAGGGCTCACCAGACCTGTATTACCGCCAGAAGCCGCTAAGTACCTATGACGCCATGTTACCCCGAATCGGTGCGTCGATTACTTACTATGGCACCGCCGTGGTCAGGCAGTTTCAGGAGATGGATGTGTTTTGTGCAAATACAGCACACGGTATTTTAAACTCACGTGACAAGCTACGCAGTATGCAGATACTGAGCCGGCATCACATTGGGATTCCCAGAACGACGTTTGTGCGCGATAAAAAGGATGTACTTCCAGCCATCGCAAGGGTTGGCGGTGCGCCGGTAGTCATCAAACTAATCGAGGGCACTCAGGGAATTGGAGTGCTCCTCGCCGATTCCGAAAAACAAGCGGAGTCAATTATAGAACTGCTACAAAGCCAGAAGCAAAACGTACTCATTCAAAAATTCGTCGCCGAGAGCAAGGGGAAGGACGTTCGGGCATTTGTTGTAGGAGACCAAGTGGTAGGAGCAATGAGACGCGTTGCTCAGGGACAGGAATTTCGCAGTAATGTACATCGCGGCGGCATTGCCGAACCTATAGAACTGAGCGAAGAGTACCGTGAGACAGCAATAAGGTGCACGCAAATTCTTGGCCTACAGGTTGCCGGTGTGGACATGCTTGAGGGCAAGGATGGCCCACAGGTTATGGAGGTTAATTCTTCTCCCGGGCTCGAGGGGATTGAGACATGCACAGATCTCGATATTGCGGGCGCTGTTGTTGACTACATTGCAGCACAGGTTGATTTCCCAGAAATTGATGTGCGGCAACGTCTTACGGTTAGCAAAGGTTACGGTGTGAGTGAAATTTACGTGCCGGAAGGGTCTAAATTTGTCGGTCAATCCATCGTTGAAACCAAGCTATCCGATAGCGATATCAACGTTTTGACATTGTACCGTGATGGCAAAGTTATTCCCAACCCACGCGATGGTCATACGCTAGAGCCAGGTGATAAACTGCTGTGCTTCGGTAAACTGAAGGCAATGAAGAGTATGATTCCCGCTAGAACGAGGCGCAAACGTCGTCCAGAGGTCAAGGACCTGGACTCTGAGGTCGCTGATAACTATACGGCCACATCGGCAGAGTAAGCATTTATGAACGAACTAAATATGTTGGGTTGGCGTGAATGGGTTGGTTTTCCAGACCTGGGAATTATGCAGATAAAGGCCAAGGTAGACACCGGCGCCCGCACCAGCTGCTTGCACGCGTTCCAAGTAGAACCTTTTGACCGGGATGGCTTGCCCTGGGTAAGTTTTGGCATACACCCCACTCAGCGCAACACCCGCAAGGTGATACGTTGTGAAGCTCCTATTTTGGAGCAACGGGTGGTGCGAGACTCTGGAGGGCATGAAGAGTTGCGCTATGTGATAGAGACGGTCGTATCGATAGGTGATAGCAAACATGTGGTAGAAGTCACCTTAACTGACCGGGACACCATGAAGTTCAGGGTATTGCTTGGCCGAACGGCCATAAGCGGGCTGTACGCCGTCGACCCTGCGGGGTCATACTTAAGGGGAAAGCGGAAACGAAAGATAAAGAAAAGTGGTTCGTCATCCAACGCCGTAAACCCATGAGTACCCAGAAGTTGAAAACAGCTAGTTTGCACCGCTGGAGCAATCGAGAGTGACTACATCTATTCCTGAATTGACGATCGGTGGGGTTAGTATTATGCCCGGCGAACGCCAGGTCATCGATGTGCCTGTTGCGCCGATGTATACCCACGATGATCTATCAATCACCGTTCAGGTTTTGCGTGGCAAGCGCCCCGGGCCGACGTTGTTTATCAGTGCTGCTATACATGGCGATGAGATCAATGGCGTAGAAATAATACGTCGCCTTCTGCAGCACAGGTCACTCAATAATATTCATGGCACATTGTGCGCCATACCTATTGTCAATGTTCATGGTTTCCTTAACCATACGCGATACTTACCGGACGGACGCGATCTTAACAGGTCGTTTCCCGGATCAGCTAAGGGCTCGCTAACAGGCCGCGTTGCGCATACGTTTCTGCAGGAAATCGTCAACAAATGCAGCCATGGCATAGATCTCCATACGGGTTCACGACACCGCAGCAACTTCCCCCAAATTAGAGCTGATTTGGACGACCCTCAAGCCCGAGCAATGACCGAGGCTTTTGGTGTGCCGCTGGCTATTGATTCTAAGATACGTGATGGTTCACTGCGCGAGTGTGCGGGCGATGCTGGAATACCCGTTATTCTCTATGAGGCGGGCGAAGCTCTACGTTTTGAGGAGACGTACATTCGCGCTGGTGTAAAAGGCATTATCAACGTCATGCGAAGCATCGGCATGTTGCCAAAATCCCGCAGCAAAAAGAGGCCTACTCCTCTCATCATTAGTGACCAGACCAGCTGGGTGCGCGCACCCGAAAGCGGTATTCTTAGAACGTTCATTCCTTTGGGTGGCAAAGTCGTTAAGGGGCAAACCATCGCTATGGTGGGTGACCCAATGGGCACCACCCAGAGCGCCATTGAGGCACCCGACGACGGAGTTGTAATTGGACGCACCAACCTTCCACTAGTGTATGAAGGCGATGCCACCTTCCATATCGCTCAATATGGACGCAAGGTGGGTGCGGTAGAAAAGCATGTTGAATTGTTTCATGAGGAGCACCAACCCGACCCCATTAGTGATACCCCTGACGGCCCCGGCATTAGGCCTATTACCTGACCATGACCAACTTTTGTCGCTGAGACTAGCCTGTCTCAGCCCTCTCCGACCGCTCCATGCCGGGGATTTCTATACCCATTTTCCCAGCTTGTGGATGGTTGTTATCGGACAACCAAAGCCGGCACAACGACGGCACAACCAAAAGAGTTAGCAGCGTGGAGGCTAGCAGTCCAGATATAATTGCCCACGCCATAGGTGGCCATAAAGTGGATGATGAAAATGCCAAGGGAATAAGCCCGCCAATAGTCGTGCAAGTGGTCAGCAAAATAGGACGCGTGCGCCTGGCAACAGCTTCGCTTACAGCCTCTTTAATCCTAACCCCGGCCGCTAACTGCTGATCTACCAAATCGATCAACACTATCGCGTTGTTCACCACAATTCCTACCAAAGCGATGACACCCAGCAAAGGCTGAAAACCAAAGGGCGAACCTGTGAGAACCAAGCCAGGCAAAATACCGACGGCAGCGAGAGGTACCGTTAGCAAAACAATACCAACACGTCTGAACGAATTAAACTGCAATACGAGAAAAAACAGCAGTAAAAGAATACCGATGGGGGCCACGCTAAAAATGGCTTTATTGGCTTCGCCTGAGCTTTCTAAGTCACCACCAAACTCCATTCTTGTTCCGCTCGGAAGCGGGTTTTCAGCCAGTCTTTGATTCAACGAACTCACAATTTGACTAAAGCTATAACCCCTATCAAGGCCGGCCGTAATAGAGAGCACACGCACACCATTACGATGATTGATGCTGGCAACTTGCCAATCTGCTTCGGTGCTAGCAATAAGGCTAAAGGGAATCGGCTCGTTATTGGCGTTGTATACATAACTTGAAAGAACACCTTCAATATCCATACTGGTGCCTTCTACAGACCGTAAAACAATTGGCAGAGGATCTAGCTCCTGTCTGTATTGCTCGATGCGCGAGCCAAAACTACGACTGAACAATGTTTGTGCGATATCTGCGCGGCTAATACCGTAACGTTGTGCGCTGGCATCATCCACATTCACTCTCAGCACAGGCATGCCTGTATCTATATCGTTACGAACATCTACAGCCCCGGGAATAGACTTAATAATTTGGAAGATTTGTTCGGCAGCTGCCAGCCGTATTGTGTCGTTGGCGTGATAAACACGGACTTCCACCGGAGCTATACGAGGTGGTCCCTGAGCCAATGTGCCCGCAACAATTTCAACTTCGGGATAGTTGTTGGCAACGCGGGTTCTCAGCCAATCTATTAATGGCGATGTATCGGCAAGCGTTTTAGTATTTACCACCAAGCGAGCGCGGTTCGGCGCCTGTGTGGCATTGGGCAAGTTATAGTAAAAACCGGGGCCGGTAGCACCTACAAATCGATGAATACTAGCGACCGCAGGCCGCTGCCTGATTTCAGATTCTAAGGTATGGGCTAGAGCATTGGTCTGACGAATGTCGGTGCCCTCAGGGAGGAACATCTCAACCACCACCAACGGGCGATCTGCATTGGGAAAGAACTGAAAATTGACTAGAGGCAGCAATAGCAAGCTGGTAAAAGGGATCAGCAAGCCACTAAACGCTAACACCTTGGGATAACTGGCTGTTACGTTGGCCAGCCAATTTCCGAGGCCCTCAATCCACTGTGTTCTCTTGGATACAGATGGTTTTAATACCAACCCTGCTAGTAAAGGCGCAAGCGTAACGGCCAAGAGATAACTAATGCAAAGGGTTAGCATAATCATCACAGGAATACCGCGTGTGAAATCTGCCGTTCCGCCCTTAGATAACAGCAAAGGCGTGAACGCAGCCAAGGTGGTCGCGGTAGACGCGCCCAATGGACCGGCAAGTTCAACCACAGCATTTTTCGCTGCAGTATAAGAAGACTCACCAATGTTAAGGCGATATTGGATATTCTCTACCATGACAATGGCATTATCGATCAAAATACCCAAAGAGATCACCAAACCCATGATCGCTATTTGATGAAGCACACCTCCGCCAAAATCATAAACACCTAAACTCACCAGAGTCACCAGCGGCAACATAAAGGCTACTAACATTCCCATCTGCCAACCCATGACATAAAACAGTATAGTGGTAATGATAACCATGCTGATCAACAGAGAGCCCTGCAAGCTGCTTAGCCGCTCTTGCACCTCGTCGGGCTGAAAAAAAAGCTCCTGTATATTGAGTGGCTCAAACTCCTCGCGCAGGCTTTTAACCCGCTGCCGAACATTGTCACCGAAGGCGACGGCATCCACCTGATCGGCTTTTGCGAATATGTTGATGGCTACAACCTGCTCGCCGTCTTGCCAGGCGCTAGGCTCTGGCGGCTCAATGGCCGAGCGCCAAACATCGGCAATAGCAGACAGAGGCATACTGCTGCCGCCCTCAATCGGAACCTGTGTCATACGCAATGATTCGATATCTACAAACTCATTGTTGGACAGCAAATTAACGCGTTTTTCATTGATCACCAGGAATCCGCCCGGCGCCACTCGATTGCGCTCACCGATCAAGCCGGCAATGCTAGCGGGTGAAATCCCCATACGCTGCAATTCACCATCACGTAGCGCAATGTTAATTTGCTCGCCGGTGTCGCCTTCAAGCTCAATGCGTGACAGCTGTGGTAGATCCATGAGTCGACGTTTAATTTGTTCTGCGGCAAGGCTCAAATTCACAACAGAGGGGTCTCCTGTTACAGCTAAGACCACTGCAGGGAGTCCCGTTAAGCGATCATCCAGTTCCATTTCACGCACTTCTGGAGGGAATTCCAGTTGCGCTTGATCCATCGCCACACGCACGCGCTGCCAGGCAGGCGCTGTATCATAGAGGGAATCGAGTAGACCTACCGAAATCAGAGCAACGCCCGTGCGCACGGTCGCGGAATATTCTTGTACTTCTTCGACTTGAGAAATTTGATCCTGCAGGGGTTCTAAAACGAGGCGCTCCATAACTTCAGCAGTGGCACCGGGATACAAAACAGTAATCAAGCCATTACGGTTAGGGAATTGTGGATCTTCTTGACGGGACATACTGCCAAAAGACGCGAGGCCAGCTAAAAACAGCATGGCCACAACCAGGATAACTAGGCGCGGACGGCCTATCACTTTTGAGACTGCAGTACCAAAGCTCATTGCAGCACCTCAATCTCATCTCCATCGGCAAGTCGGCTTAATCCCGCATAAACCACTTCATCTTCCACGTTGAGCGAACCGGCAAGCAGAACTGCGCGATCACCGGTAATTTGAGTCACCTGTACACCTGTTCTTTTGGCAATACCTCGTTCATTTTTGAACACCGTTAAACCCGCGGCGGAACGCATGATTGCACCAATCGGAATACTCATTTGAGCTACGGTAATTCTCTTTATACCTACTTCGAGTGACTCCCCACCCCTTAAATTCCAGCCTTCCATACTCACCACTAAGGGATATAGTCCGTTTTCACCAGAACTGGTTTCACCCACTTCCGAGACAACGCCGATATAGCTTTTGCCTGTTAGACTATCACGCACCGGAATCTCTTCGCCGGCCTGCGTTGCACCGAGTATGTGCGGAGGTACGCGCACTTCCACTTCCATGCCATCTTCGGCAGCCATACGCATTACCGCTTGCCCGGGTTGGGCGAACTCCCCAGGCTCTAACAAAACAGCTTCGATGCGCCCGGAGAAAGGTGCAAGTAATTCGCGCTCTTCATTTAGCTGGCGTGTTTGATCTGCCAGGGCTTTGGCATTATCGATAGATGCCAATGTGCTCTGCACTAACGTGCGTTGCCGCTCCACGCTTTGAATTGCCAGCAAGCCCTGCTCGTGAATCTCCTCAAATCTCACCAGATCTCTTTTGGCTTGATGAAAATCGGATCGCAGTTGCTCCAACCGCGCCTGGGCCGCTTCAGCGGCGGGTTGTAACTGCGGGTTATACAGCGTCGCCACTACTTCGCCCTTGCCTACTCTCTGGCCAATTTCCGAATGGCGTGCCTGCACAGTGCCGCCAACTTGAAAGCTCAGACTGGCGCGTTGCCGCGCACGCGCGATGGCTGCGAAGTAAAGTAGTTCATCAAATTGCAGGTTTTCAACCTGAGTGGTGCGCACCAGAACAGCATTCGGCATACTCTTGACCGCTGCAGCCGGTGCGACTGCCTCAGTGATATCGGTACAATTGACAAGTAGCGCCGCAAGCGAGCAAGCGACCGTAAAGCGCACTAGTAGTCGCTTGGCATCGACTATATTCAAGCACTGGCACAGGCCATTTATTTTGCTCATATTGCTTTAGTTCTGCGGTTGTTTAATAAAGCATACTTACGCGAAAGCCATGTTTTTAGATCACAGGGCAACGAAAAATTAGTTTCTTTGGGTTTCTGCAGTCCCAATATTTGGCTACAAGCAACCGCCCTTCTGCGCCGTGCAAACACTCTCACCGAACAACACT
>JBLHSI010000157.1:0-7320 GCA_047626655.1 Halioglobus sp. | reverse complement strand
CACCGCTTTATCATAAGCAGCATACACTTTGTACGGATCGTGGCCGCCCCGATTGAGGTACATAATGTCATCGTCGGACAGGTCGGCAACCAACTCTAATAGCTCGGGGTATTTGCCAAAGAAATGTTCACGCGTATAGGCGCCGCCATTGTATTTATAGTTTTGCAACTCACCGTCACACACCTCATCCATACGCTGCTGCAACAAACCGGTCTTGTCTTTCTCTAAAAGTGGGTCCCACTTGCGACCCCAAATTACTTTAATAACTTCCCAGCCAGCTCCGCGGAAAACCCCTTCGAGCTCCTGAATAATTTTTCCGTTGCCTCGCACCGGGCCATCCAGACGCTGCAAATTACAGTTAACCACAAAGGTTAAGCTACCCAAATGCTCGCGGCCCGCCAATGAAATGGCGCCTAAAGACTCGGGCTCATCGCATTCGCCGTCACCCATAAAACACCAAACATTTCTATCGCCATGATCCATCAGCCCGCGATTTTGCTGATACTGCATCACTCTGGCTTGATAGATAGCCTGAATGGGCCCAAGCCCCATAGATACCGTGGGAAACTGCCAGTAATCGGGCATTAACCAGGGATGCGGGTAGGACGACAAACCATTGCCGTCTACCTCGCGTCGAAAATTGTCCAGCTGATCTTCGTTGAATCGCCCCTCGAGATAAGAGCGAGCGTACATTCCCGGTGCACTATGACCCTGGTAGAACACCAAATCGCCAGCATGATCGCCCTCGATACCGCGAAAAAAGTAGTTAAACCCTATTTCATAGAGCATGGCGCTGGAGGAGAAGCTTGATATGTGACCGCCCAAGCCATCGTTATTGTTGTTGGCGCGCATGACCATTGCCAAGGCATTCCAGCGCACTAAAGAACGAATTTTTCGTTCCATGAACAGATCGCCAGGCATCGCTTTTTCTTCTGCCGGAGTAATCGTGTTGTGAAAAGGCGTGGTAATCGCCGTGGGAAGGCGCATGCCGGATTCTATCGCATGCTTGCCCAGCTCAGTAAGCACATAGGCTGCTCTGTCTGCGCCTCCGTGCTTGAGCACCGCATCTAGCGCGTCTAGCCACTCTCGGGTTTCAACGGGATCGGTATCTTCGATCATGGAACAGTCGCCTCTATTATTGTGAGCCACTAGCTAGGTTCTATATTAGAACCATAAATAGCAACAAATAAAACCCATGGCCTAACTCAGGTTCTCCACCAAAGAGCCCCCGAGATCGCCATGATCAGCACACAGAGTACACCATACTAAATCACATTGATATATCAGTTCTATTATGGAACCATCAGCGCTTAAAGTCATTCTACCGTGTAAACAGGACGCCCCTCTTTGACACTCTTTGGCGAGCTAAGACTAGGACCATCGACTTCAGGCAATTGCCCCCACTTACCCGGCGCCACTGCCTGGAGTGAATGACGGTGATTGAGATAAACCTCTTTGTAATAATCAAGCCAGCTCTCCAGGGTCAACTCCTCGATAGCGTCAGCCAAGGCCACACGACTGCCGAAATCTAGCTGGCGTTTAGCAATAGACTGCCAGTAAAACTCTGCTCGCTCCCACATGTTTTTGTCAGGTTGTAACACATCACTAATTAAAGCTGCTTTATGGCGCTCGAATTTTTCGGTATTCATTTCGCCTTCAAGCGCCTGCATAAAGTCCTCCATGGCTTGCGCCACCGCTTTTGCATCACTACTGGGGGATTGAACCAACATGAGCAACCCCGGCACATCGTGCTGTACCCAGGAAAATGCACTCACAATATAACCGAGCTGCTGCTCGGTGCGAAGTTGCTGAAAAAAGCCCGACTTCATGATTTGCGCACTCAATTTGGTTGCGGCTCTGTCCTGAACACTATTGCCCGCCCCTTGTAAATACCACGCCACCACCGCATCGTCATGAGCAACGTCTACTTGCAACTGCAAGGATTTATCTTTTTCAAGCTTAAGCACCTTTATCTTAGGTAGCGTAGGCGCTTTGCCTGTACTTAAAACGGTCGCTATTTTAGCTGCAATTTGAGTGACTATCGTCTTGTCATAGTTACCGTATATAAGCACCTCTGCACTAGCATCACGCCAGAAACCTTTAGCGTATAACTCCAGGTCTTGCTGCGAAATATGGCCTAGCGCTTCGACTAAATCTTGCTCGCCCCACTCGCCATACACTGTCGCTTCACGGAGATCATCCATCACTTGGCTACTGGGGCGTTTTGCGACCGAGTCTTGCAACGTGCGAATCATGTCTTCATGCATATCGCTAAAACGCTGCTCTTCAAAATTTGAACGGCTAATCACTTCCAATAATTTGTCCAGTAGCAGCGCCTGTTTATCATCGTAGCCGCTGACCCTCAAACTAATACCCTGGGCATGCTTGTATAAATTGAAACTCAATCCCGCTAACAGTGCCGGGTAGGCAAACTCATTGACAGAGTCACTCAGTAACGCCGTGTATAAAATGGCGGCCGCAGCTTGATCGGCAGATTGCGCCACGTGAGGTGATCGGAAATTAATATAGGAAGCGCCCTTGGGTACTCGAAACTCTTCATTTTGCATAAACCAGATTTTCTGCCGTTCACTTTCGTAAGCAATAGAGGGTAGAGACGGATTGCCCTCATCCACTGACTTGAGCACTACATTCTCGGCTATAAAAGGATTGGCTGAGGGTAGCGAAAACGATTTGTGGGGCTCATCTGTTTGCCAGCTCGCCAGTAACGCCGCATCTGCTGTTTCGCTGGCGTAGGCTGCGTCGTAATAAGCAGATTTTTTATTCGTTTCAACACCCACATCATTGAGCGTCACTAGGGCGTTGTCGATCACAATACTTGCCATCAGCTGTCGTAGCATCGGCCCATTGTATTCGCTCATTTGATAAGGTCCCTGAAGAATATCCTGAGACGGGTAGTAGTGCATGCCTGCGGCTAGGCCACTAACGTAGCCCATCGGCTCGGAAGCTTCCTTGAATCTAAATTGCAACGCTGCCAACTGCGCTTGCTCATCAAACAAGCGTTTCTGGGGGCCTTCTTCACGCAGCATATCCATATAAGAAAATAGCAATTGAAGAACCCGTTGATATTGGTTCACGCCTTTATCGGTCAGTGAAACATTAATACTAAACAGCGCTCCACCGCGCCACGCCAAACCAGAGCCTGCCGAAAGCCCTTCAGCCAGGCCCTCGGACTTCAACTGTGACAACAAACTGCCTACGCCCTCATGACCCACCAGGTTACCCAAATAGGACAGCGGCTTGGCAACGTAATCGGCCCGGTAATCGGCAATCGGAAACGCCACACTTAGCTGTCGCAAAGTGGCCTCAGGTTTTACCTGCAAAAACAGAGGGAGCTGTTCGGCGGTGAAAAGCGGCGCTTCAATTAGCTTAGGTTCGAACGACTTATTCGGGACTTGAGAAAAAATTGGAACAACCAACTGTTCCAGCTCATCAAGGCTCTGAGCGCCCATCACTACCAAGCGCATCACATTGGCTGAATAGTGTTTGTCATAAAACGCGACTAATTCACTGCGCACTGTTGAGCCCGGCCTATCGGCCAAACTCTCCAGGCTTCCTACCGAAAACTGACTGAAGGGATGCTCGGGGTTCATCACGCCCTGCAGCACATCGAGCCCGCGACGACCATCGCTCTTTAAACCCATTTGGTACTCGGCCTGCACCGCATTTTTTTCTCTCTCTACATACTGCGCATCGAAGGTCGGTGCGATAAAAAACTGGGCAAAACGATCCAGGGCTTCAGGTAAAAAATCAGCACTAATGTCGAAAAAATAGTTGGTATGCTCAAAGCTGGTGTAAGCGTTGCGACGACCTCCATGCTCGGTGGTGTACTGTTCATACTCCGCTGCATCCGGGTACTTTTCTGTTCCCAGAAAAAGCATGTGCTCTAGAAAATGAGCCAGCCCACCGCGCCCCTCAGGATTGTCTCCACTGCCCACCATGACGTCTAGCGCTGCGGCGGACTTCTGAGTTTTGGGGTCGGAGATAAGCAGTACCGGCAGCTCATTGTCCAACACAAGATAGCGATATTGGTTTGAGTCGCTGGGGCTCTGCGCCGGCTGCGGTGTGGCTTTGGGCATCGACACACACGCCGATAGCATTACACTGGCCGCGAGGCCTAACAGCAGAAGAGAGTTACCTCTCTGCCTTGAAGAATCTAGCATTTATTACTCCGTTCAATCGAGGTTTTTGGCTTCTAGCTCTGAATCCAATTGGGCATTTTTTTCTGGCCGCGGCCAGGCGTTGATAACAGCTTTAATTAATGTCGCGAGGGGAATGGCAAAAAACACCCCCCACAGCCCCCATATCCCACCAAAAAACAGCACTGCCAGTATGATCGCCACTGGGTGCAAATTGACAGCCTCGGAAAAGAGCAGGGGCACCAACACGTTGCCGTCGATGATCTGTATAAGAGCATAGACACCAAATAAGTAATAAAATTCACTGCCCAGACCCCACTGAAAGAAACCCACCATAACGACCGGCAGGGTCACAATAGCAGCACCAATGTAGGGGACAATAACTGACAAACCTACCAGTAACCCCAGTAGTGCCGCGTAACTGAGGTCCATCCAGGTAAAGGCAACATAACTGGCGCCACCCACAATCAAGATTTCTAATGCTTTACCCCGAGCGTAATTCGCCACTTGAGTATCCATTTCGTTCCAGATTCTTTTCAACAAGGGGCGCTCATTGGGCAGAAACCCGCTAAGCCAATCGAGTATCAGCTGCCTGTCTTTCATAAAGAAGAAAACGAGGATGGGAATCAGGACCATATAGACCATGACCGCCAGAAACCCTGGAATGGAGTTGAAAGAAAGGGTTAAAACAGATTGCCCCAACAACGCCAACTCAGCCTGCAGCAAGCCCACCAGCTCTTCTATCTGCAACTGACTGAACACTTCGGGGTATTGCGTAGGGAGAACGCCCAACAGCTCTTTGCCGCGCTCGATCATACGCGGCATCTCGCCTGCCAGGCCAACCAATTGGCGCCAAGCGAGGGGAAGTAGGCCCAAAGTAAACGCGAAAAAAGCCCCAATAAAAACGATAAATGAGATGCTCACGCCCACCCATTGAGGCAGACCAAAGCGAAACAGTTGACTCGCCATTCCCTGCATAAGATACGCCAGGACGATGGAGGCGAGCACGGGCACCAGTATGTCGCCTGCCGTCATCAACAGAAGCAGAGATAGCGCCAACAAAACGAGAAGGAGCACTGCCTCCTCCTCTATCAGATAACGCTCGTACCACTTTTTAAAAATATTAAGCATATAGCCTCTGCGGAGCGGTCAAAGATCGAGTGCCATCTTCGCTAGTTTTATCGGGAAACGAAAGGGAATTAATTGCGCGAAGCGACGCCACTACAGATCAGATGTCGTCGAATGCACTCATGTCCGGTACGAATATCTCAAACGGGGTTTCCAGTGGCTGCCCGATACTAAAGTGAGTAACCTCACTTTTGATCACGTAAAGCGCGCCCTCAGCAACGGTGGCGGTAGACAGACCACCAATCTGCTCAACAGACTTGACGGTGCCTGCGGTAAATTGTGGATCAAGTTTAATGCGCGACACAGCACGATCTGACACCGAATACAGATTGTCATCCAAAAACACCAGACCATCCGGGGCGGGCAAGTCGTCACCATTGAGCGCTACCTCGGCAATAGTGCTCGCGTTGGGCAGTGAGATTACCAGCAACTGTGCAGGTACAAATTTTGCTACTATTAACACGCTCCCATCCGGACTCACCGTGATGCCATTAGAGCCTAAGCCGATGCCTAATGTATCCGCCAACAGCGGGTCAGAAATTAACACCGACCCCAGCTCCGTTGCTGGATCTAAGCGATAGATATTCGGATTATTTGAGTCTGTGACATAGGCGACGCCCATCGCATCGAGAGCTAAATCATTGCAAGCCCCATTACTGGCCAAGGCTGCAAGCAAAAACTCCATGACTTGCTCGCCCGAATCCAGGTCAAACACCCACACTCGATTGTCTATATTATCTACACGGCTCGCGCAAACCCAGAGGCGACGCGCTGCGGGGTCTACTTTGGCGCCCACTAGACGAGCTCTGTCATCTGCCGGCCGAAATAGACTCTCGGTGCCGTCTGCATCGATCTTTGTGATACTAGCACCCTGTAAACTGGTGGCATAAAAAGCCCTGTCTTGCGGATCAAATGCTATGCCTTCAGGAATACTATCGAGGCTACTGAGTTCGTAGCGCACCATTAACTCAACTGGCGGCGTGACGGGCACTGGGGGCAGCGATGGCTCCAACATATCGATCGCACGGTCGCTCGAATCTGAACAAGCCGCACTCAACACGATGAGCGTTAGCAGACCTAAGGTCTGCAGTGCGCGCTCGAACCCAGCAATTATAGCCATTGACCTATATCTCTTATTGCAATCGATTATTAACAGCTATGGCACTCATAGCCCAAAAGGCCAAGCCTAGTTCTTTATTATCATATGGATATAAACACCGTCTTGCTCTTCCGTCGATGCCAAGGTATTTCCAGATTGCTTAGCAAACACCTGAAAATCTCTTACCGAACCGCGATCGGTTGCCAGCACTCGCAACTGCTGACCGACCTCCATGGCGTTGAGCGCCCGCTTCGCCTTAAGCAGAGGCATAGGGCACAGGTCGCCGATTGCGTCCAATTCGACTGGCATAGTGGTGTTACTCATCAGCTTCAGTAAGATCCAAGATCACGGTACGGCAGCTAGTATAGCCATTACGGTTGGTCCTAGTGAACTTTCTGAGGAAAAAATACTCAATTTACCGTTTAGGGATAAGGATTCTCTGCTGTGCACTTTACTGTGTACTTTGAGTACAATAGGCAAGATGTAATGCCGCCGCGGATGCAATCCCCAACACAAAAGAATGAGATTAGCTCACCACCAAATGAACTTGATGATTTTCAATAGAATATTGCGCAATTGTATGACCCTGGCCTTCGCTGGCGCGTTATTTTTGGCAAGTTCGGCAACGTCAAAAGAGTTAAAGCTGCCTAATCTGGGAGAATCGAGCACTAGCCTTTTTTCCGCTGACTTTGAACACCAATTGGGCAGAACATGGTTGCGGGCTTTTCGATCTCAGGTGCGCACTATCGACGACCCGTTGCTGCAAGATTACCTCGAGAACCTAATTTACAACCTTGCAACGCACAGTCAACTGGAGGATCGTCGCATAGAGGTGGTCATCGTTGACAACGCAACCATCAACGCGTTCGCAGTACCGGGCGGAATCATCGGCATCCACAATGGCTTGCTCCTATACGCTCAAACTGAAGATGAGCT
>JBLHSI010000156.1:0-7330 GCA_047626655.1 Halioglobus sp. | reverse complement strand
CTGAGGCGATGGGCGTGATTATGTCCAGCCATCAGGAGCGTCGAATCGGATCTATCGGAAAACCTATAGGCGAAGTGGAGTATAAAATCACCAAAGAGGGCGAGCTTGCGATTAAAGCCGATGGTTGCACGCCGGGTTATTACAACGAGCCAGAGAAGACCGCTGAATTAATTCGCGATGGATGGATTTATACAGGCGATAAAGCCCGAGTTGATGAAGACGGTTTTTTGTTTATTACCGGGCGGGTGAAAGACTATTTCAAAACCATTCAAGGTAAATTTGTCGCGCCGCCGCCGATAGAGGGAGAGTTCGCTAAGAATGACCATGCTGAGCAGCAGTGTTTGTTGGGGCGTGGATTTTCCAAGACGGTGATGATTGCCGTGCTCACCGAAGAAGCTCAGGGTAAGCCTGAAAAAGAGGTTGAGGCTTCCATTTTAGAAACGATAAAAACGATTAACGCCGAGATTGAACATCATGCCCGTATTGGCGCTGTCATTATTACGCGCGAGGCCTGGAGTATTGAGAATGAAGTACTCACCCCAACGCTAAAAATTCGCCGTGAAAAGGTTGAGGAGCGCTTTGCAGAGAAGGCCGAACAACTGGCACGCAGTGCCGCGGAACAGCGGGAATTGCTCTGTCACTGGCATTAATGTCTGTCGCAGGGTAGCGCTTTCAAATACGGGGTAGCAGGCTGAGGTGCAGCGAGCTGGGTTCAGCCGTCTTTGGGCGGCTTGCTCCTACTACCGTGTTTCTTTTGCTTCCTCAAAGCCTCGCGCTGCTCTTTTTCCAGACGTTTTTGCTCGACGATTTTCTCCTCGGCCAACACCATACTAGGAGTTTCTAGTGTGATCCTGCCCAGTTTCCCCGAACGGTATTCATTAACAAATATAGATGAGACTTTCTCCAAGTCAACCCTGCCACCGGCGCGCAGGCAGCCACGTTGTGCCCCCAATACCTCTAAAAATTCTATTTCTGTTTTTGGCATGCTATCTAGCTGAAAACGCTGTGCCAACAGGTCACTATATTGGTTGATTAAAAAAGCTGCGAGATAAAACGCAATGTCCTCAATTTCAATCGCCGTGTCTTTTATGGCTCCAGATGCGGCCAGCCTATAGCCACTATTATCGTTGTGAATTTTTGGCCACAGTACGCCTGGGGTGTCTAGAAAAACCAGGTCGTCGGCCATCCTGATCTTTTGCAATCCCTTAGTTATCGCCGGCTCATTACCTGTTTTGGCAACAGCTCGACCGGCCACCGCATTGATGAGAGTCGATTTTCCGACATTGGGAATACCGGCTATCATCGCCATAATGTTGGGTTGAGATTTGGATTTTCTGGGAACAAGTTTGTAGCAGAGTTGGGTTAGCTTTTGCGCCTTATCGGACTGCTCCAAGGTGGTGAGCATTGTTTTTGTGGCGGCTTCTTGTTCAAAATGCGCCTGCCATGTTTCGGTAATTTCAGGGTCAGCCAAGTCAGATTTACTGAATATTTTGATGCAGGGCTTACCCTCTCCCAGCTTTAACAGCGACGGGTTCTGACTGCTGTAGGGCAGGCGACAATCCAACAATTCGATGATGAGGTCCACCTGTGGCAGTACCTCTTTCATGTCCTTGTTGGCCTTGTGCATGTGCCCCGGATACCAATTTATCGCCATTACCGGGAAGCTCCGTACCTGCGCGTTTTTTTTACTGGACGGCTAACTTTCCAGTTTAAAGGTGAGGCCAGCGTACTCCTGCAACCTGCTTATTAGCGGTGTCCCCAATGCCGATGCCGGTGTCCAGATACCGCCCGATGCCAACTCTGGGTTAAGCAGTAAACAGATTGCACTCTCAGCTATCATTCTGGAAGTAGACCCGTAACCGGGGTCTAATTCGCCCTGAACGCTCGCTCGTATGCTCTGCCCGTCTGCGGTGGTTCCCACAAATAGTACGTCATAGCGGCCGTTTTCCCGCTCTTCTTTAGTTGGACCTTCGCCCGGCTGCGTGGTGTCTTCAGCCATTGAGGTATCCGCGGCAACCGCATTGGCCATCGCCTCGCCTTGCTCACCGGGTCCTGTCAGCATCATCTCGTCATAGACAAAATCTTCGCCGTATTGATGTGATAACAGATAATTAGAGCGATGGATATTCTTAGTGTTGATAGTGGCCATCACGAAGGGCGCCGCCCAGCTTTCCAGTGCTTCATCATATTGTGGTGCCGTGCCGGGTGGTTGCTCCGGTCCGGTAAACCCTTCGGTGAGCGAAAAGGGGTTCATCAAAATCGCAATAAGACTTCGATCTTTACCTGCCGCAGCCATTGTCGCCTTAAAACTGGCCAGGGTGCCGCCTGAAAACGCACCTTTCATTGTGCGAACACGTCCCTTGACGCGTGTCGCAACGGCGCCCAATTGTGTTTGCGCCGCTTCCTGCAAGAACAGTATGCCAAGATCAAAAGGTACTGAATCAAAGCCACAGGAAAACACGATTCGCGCGCCACTGGCTTTTGCGGCGTCACCGTGGGCGGCAATCATTTCGTGCATCCAGGCCGGTTCACCGCACAGATCGACATAGTCGGTACCAGCTTTGGCACAAGCGGCCACTAAGTCGGAGCCGTATAACTGATAGGGTCCAACTGTCGTCAATACCACCTTGGTTCGCGACGCCAATGACTCGATAGAGTCCAGCGAACTAGCGTCTGCTACCACCAGCGGAACCGCTTCACTAATGCCGAGGTCTGCTCGCACCGCTTCCAGCTTTTCTAGACTACGCCCTGCCATAGCCCACTTGACGTCGCTGTCAGTGCCGTACTGTGCATGTAAATATTCGCATACCAACTTGCCCGTATAGCCCGTTGCGCCATAAACGATAATTCCGAATTCTCTTTGATTTGACACTGTGCGTTCCTCTTAGTGGAATAGGTAAACTAGTTAACTAAAATTTACGATAGGCTCGTGTAAGACGTCTACCAGCAATGGGCTGGCCGCCGCGCGCTCAAATGCCTCGTCTATCGCCTTTAAGCGGTGTTGTAAAACACCGCGATAATTGGGGTGAGTAAAAATATACAGCTCTTTTGCCAGTACAGCTTCTACCACTCTTGCGCCTACGATATCGGGGTCTAAACCCTTATCTATCACGTCTTGCATACGCTTGGCCATACCGAGACTGTCGTGTACTTGCTCTTCGCCGGCCGTGGTTTCTTGATAGTTAGATTGCTGGTTGCGTTGTGAAAGGTTGATTCGCGTTCTCACAAAGGCCGGACACAGCACCGACACCTGAATGTTATCGGGCGCCAATTCGGCCTGCCAGCTTTCCGACATGCCAACTACGGCAACTTTACTAGCCGTGTAAGCTCCGGCAAACGGCACGCCCACCATTCCTGCCATAGAGGCGACATTAATGATCCAGCCACCCTCGCCATGCTCTTTAATGCGCGGAACCATGGTGCAAGTACCATGCATTACTCCCATTAAGTTGACGTCTAAAACCCAACGCCAATCTTTCTCTGTACTTCCCTCGATACTGCTGGCTGCTCCCCCTACGCCGGCGTTATTCACCAGCATATGCACCTTGCCAAATTCCGTAACGGCAGCTTGAGCCAGTTTATCCCAATCCTCCAGCAGGCACACATCCATATGGACGGCGGCGACCGAAATCCCTAGCTCAGACAGCTGTTGTTTTGCCCTGGCGAGTTGATCTGGGTCGATATCGCCCAGCACTATATTCATGCCTTGTAAGCCCATTGCTTTGCCGATGGCAAAGCCTATGCCTTCCGCACCACCGCTGATAACAGCTGTTTTTCCTGTCAATATAGACATTGTTACGTAATCCTTAAATCAGTTTTCTATTTCGTTTTTTATCCGACGGGCAGTCTAGTCCATGCGGGCAGGTATTGAAATCCCCTGCTCGGTATCGTCCTGTGCGCCAGCTTTGTGGCTGAATGTCTTTATAGTGCTTGGGCCTACTTGAACTGGAATGCTATAGGGACGCATTAGCAAGCCTTTTTGGGTTCGTAAACCGGCTGAAATTTGTAGATAGAACCGGCCATTTTCATACGGCAGTAGGATTACCGTTTGCGGTGCATAATGGCCAGCAGTATTGGCTTCAATCAGCACAGTTTTGGACTGGGCTGGGTCTATAGCAAGGCTTTGTGGCGAGCTACTTCGGTAGTGTATCTCCAGTACTCCTTCCTCAGACTCTGAGCCAAACTGGAGCGTGACAGCCAGTACCTGGCCAACCACGGCAGCGTCGGACATTTGGTATTGGATTGTGATGGGCGTTCTACGTTTATCTGTGCGGCCTGACGTAGATATATCCTGGCTCAAGGCCGGCTCAGTGCTTTGGCTCATCGCGGCTGCGTCAGGTACTGATGGCGCTGAGTGATCCACACAGGCAGCCAGCAGCAAAGCGGAGATTGCCGCGGATAGCCTGCAGCACCGCACAAAGGATGATTGAGTAAGCACGTTTACGACTCCTTCAGTAGCTAAGCGTAATATCAAAACAGATTCTATCCGGGAAAAAGTCTACAACACCGGCTGCCGCAAGCGATGCGCTGTAGTAGTGGTCATCAGTAATATCCACTACGTAGCTCCCGGGCTGTAATCGACTGCTGGTCAGAGTTTCGGTATTGGCTTGTCCCGAATACCCGACTGCTTTGATGGACCCGTTTAAAAATAGTGTTAGATCCGGGTCCGCGCCACCTGAGGGAAATGGTTTAACCGCTGAGGCTACAATTTCGACAGTTGCCGGTGAGTTTAATTCAAAGCGTAGAAACCTAAATTCCGACAGTTTGTTACCATCGGCAATGGATTTGTCAAATTGCCGATTGCTACACAGCCTGCGCGTTTGTCCTCGATCAATTTTGGTATACAAGGGAACAATGTCCTGGCTACCCGCTATCGGGTTATCAATGTTGTCTCCCCATTCGTTAATGCCGGCAACGTCGATGTCTTCCTGCAAAAAAAGCGAGTTGATAAAGGCGGTATCAACATTGGGTTGCTGTTTAACCAAGGCGGCAAACGTTAGCAGACTGCCTAATGAAGGCGCTGCGGCCATCTTATTGAAAATTACATCGTACAGGGATGCGAAGCCGATACTCTGAGTGTCAACTCCGTCGTTATTTGTGTCCCATAAATCGTAAATGAGATTTACCGCTGAGGTTTCGTTGAACCATCCGGGGTTGGGGCCACTGCTCTCACTTTCGGAATCACTGCCGCTGCCGCGCAATCTACCGCCAAACCAAAATGTGTCACAGTATTGTTTTTCGTTGAGTACGATGCTGGCCAGCGCAGTGGCCGCGCCTTCGTCATAGGCGACACGCATATCTAATAGATCGTCGGTGCCATGGCCGCCTCCGATACTATCGCTGCGGCCCAATTTGTCCATGGCGTAGTGCATCCATTCATGAGCGACTACTAGTGAGTCGAAGGAATCGTCATCGTCAGATTCCTTTCCTACCAAGAATATGGCCGAGTTTTGGTAATAGGAACCACCGAGTTCACCTAGGTCGACATCGCCGCTTGCAGTTGAGTTTGCCGGTCCCCAAAACACGTTGAGGGGTGGGAAGTGCAAGTTCCTTTCTACTGTCAGCATGTACTTCATTGAGGTGTAAATCGTGTCTAATATGGCAAATGGGGAAGCGGGTCGCATTTGCAACCCTGTACTCACTATAGTTTTCGAGATTGCCGCCTTGAGATTCTTATTATGATCGACAGTACCGGTATTAAACGAGGGGCTGTCGAGCCAGTATTGCGGCCTGCTCGAAAGCGGCATATTGGTGTTTTGGGCATTGTCTCGAATGACAGTATCCCAACTTGGGCTTCCCGCCTGTTTTAGTTGAGCGCGAACCCGCACGAATACGTCAGTATTAGATTGTACAATGGCCGAATAGGCACCCTTGTTGTTGGTTTGGGTGGTCGCCAGTATGGCTTGTCCGTTTTCAGCTACAATTTCCACGGTGGCACCGCGGATGGGGCGAACTTCGACGGCGGTAAATTGTAGCCCGTCACAGAAATTTCGGGGCGGAGGGAATTCGTAGCGGGCGATACCGGATACCGCGGCAATAGATCCTTCGGTTACAAAGACAGGTTCTAGATAAAAGATATCGTTAGAATCTAGAAAAAACAGTAGTTTCGGCAGACCAGAAAAACGAGCTGTAGATAGGTTAATCGAGGCTTCACGGGAATTGCCAAAGAAGCTGTTAGACAACTTTTTCCAGTGAGAGAATTCATAGCCGGGATCTGCAATAGCAGTGAAGGTTTCGTCGTAATCTGTGTCGTTGATGTCTATCTGGCATTCGCTGGTAAGCGAACAAACACCGCCAGACGAGCGGGAGACCGAGCCGCCCTCGGTCCCCGTCACCACAACGCGACAACCCGTGCTCAGTAAGAGGGCTGCCATTAATAAAAACCGAACTAAGGTATGAGGCTGCAAATCCAAAACTTTCCGTAAGAAGTCACGTGTGGCCAGTTTAACAGTGTTTGTGGGTTTTTGTGTCGAACCGGCGGCGTCATGAAGTAGCAGCACCTGATTTTTCTAATGACCTTACTATTGGCACTTGGCGATTACTTCGTCCGCATACCGCTTAACGCCGTCGATTTTTTTGTCCAAGTCTTGCGTGTCGCCGTGATAGAACGGCCATGGCATGGTCAAAATATGAGTGACGCCGGCATCTTCAAGGCGCTTGTAGCCGTCGGGATCGTAGGCGTCGGAAGGAGTAGCCATAATATCGAAGGATGTATTATCGACACCATACTCGCGCCGCCAGGCCTGTATCTTTTTGATACTGGCAATAATGTCGTCACTACTTTGTAGGTCGGTGACCCAGCCATCGCCCACCCGGGCTGCGCGGCGCATGGCAGGGTCAGAGATGCCGCCTATCCAAATAGGAATGTGCTTGTTAGGTGCCGGATTCATCTCCATTCGATCAAACTGGTAGTATTTTCCCTGATATTCAACCATTTCACCGGTCCATAGCAGTCGCAGGATCTCCAATATCTCATCACTGCGTTTGCCTCGCGTACGGAAGTCCTGGCCCATTAACTCGAACTCATCCCGCGACCATCCCACACCAAACGCCGGTGTCACTCTATCGTTGGAAATAACGGCCGCTGTGCTGATGGCTTTGGCCGTTAGGTAGGGATTGCGCAACGGCAAGACGAAGACGTTATTGGTAAATCGCAGTTTGGTGGTTAGCGCCGCGAGTGCACCAATCATCACCCAGGGGTCAGGCCAATCGGTGAAAGCCTGCCAGCGACGGTCGCCATTTTTGGTGTATGGGTATGGGGTTTTGATTGTCTCAGGGTGTACAACATGATCTGAAAACGACATGGCGTGCCAGTCATGCGAGTCTGCGA
>JBLHSI010000155.1:0-7365 GCA_047626655.1 Halioglobus sp. | reverse complement strand
CCAAAGTACAGCCCGCCGACCAACTCGCGCACCATAATGAGGTCAATACCCTCGCCGATAATCTCACTTTTCAGTGGCGAGAAGTGGCCCAGTGCTTTTGGTAAAAAGACAGGACGGAAGTTGGCAAACGTATTGTAGCGACGACGCAGAGGCAATAGAGCACCTCGCTCTGGCTGCATGTCTACCGGAATAGTTTTTGATTGCTCGTGACTCAGGCCAATAGGACCCTTAATAATGGCATCAGCTTCATCACAGATCGCTTTGGTTTCGTCGGGAAAAGGATGTCCGCACTTAAAATACGCGACGGCGCCAAAGTCTGCCTCGATCAACTCAAAACTGACATCGTTGCGCTCCTCAACCAGCTTAAAGACTTTGACGGCTTCCGCCATGATTTCTGGGCCGATACCGTCTCCGGGCAGTAGCGCGATTTTGTAGTGCTTCATAGGTTATTCTCTGCGTTGAATGCGACAAAAGCGCGACATTCTACTGCAGAAATCTAAAACTTTCACCCAGCCCTTTTTAAAATTACATTGACGACCGCTATTTTAACAATGCGTGGCCTTCAGGCAATTGACGGGACATCCACAAGGCGAGCTTATGTTTCATATTAGGATCGTTTTCATCCCCCCTCGCCAAGGGTTGAATAAGCTTATCGAGCACCAGCACCCGATAAATGAATGTCACTTTGTCTTTCGCTGCATCGGAGGCTTCAAAGGTCCCCATTCCGCGTTTCTCGGCGTATACCGCGCCCACGCGTAACGCTTCTACGACCAACTCTGTTTCGTGCGCCAGTTTCTTCATCGACTTGTATCCGCCTTCCTGTTGGATCTAAACAACCATTAATGCCCTGCCTGTACCATAGCGACCGTGCCGAAATCTGCAAGTAGTCGACCTTCAGCTATTCCCCATCGGATCTAATATAGACTTTTTTTAATAAAAGGTATATATTTAAACCTCAACTAGGGGGTACCCAATGACAAGTACAGCACTACTTCGTAGTGATGCAGAGCTCATCACCACAGCCTACCTGGAAGCCGGTCGCGAGCTGGGCATGACGCTAAACAAGCTAGCTCAGGTGATAGGTGTGAGTAATTCCGCCATGAAAAACTACTCTCGAGGTTCCTCCGTTATCAGTTCCAAGAAAGATCAGGAGTTATCATTAGGGCTTATTCGTGCCTACAGGGCGCTATTCGCTATTCTTGGCGGCAATCGAGTGCAAATGCAGCACTGGTTGCGCACACCTAACCATCACTTTAACGACATCTCACCCTCAACGTTAGTGGAGAGTTATCAAGGTCTCGCCCAAGTTAACGTCTACCTGGACGCTATGCGCGGACGACTTTGAACTCAGCCAAGCTACTAAGCACTGGTCCGTCACGTGGCACTGTCTGGCGTATTGTAGAGAATCAGGAACAAGCAGCCACCCGACAAATCACTCACTCAGCGGCTGAACAATCCAGACTAGAGCTACTGCTAGATAACAATAAGCCAGCCTATTTGCCTGGCTCCGAACATCTGCATTGGTTGCTTAAAACACCGTTTCGCTATCCGCCGCTACGTCACGGCTCTCGCTTTGGCTCACCTTTTCATCCCGGCATACTCTACGCGTCAAAGGAATTGGAAACAGCCATGACGGAGTCGGCTGTTTATCTTTGGTTGTTTCGCAGCGGGCCCTTAGACCTAGGACCACTCGATAATATTTTAGATGGCAGAACGGCCATACGCTTCAGCTTCCGTCACAACAAAGTGAGCAACTTAACAACCGCCCCGCCGTTCGAGCGCGAACAACTGACCAACCCGGCAAGCTATGCGCACTCACAGGCACTGGGAGACAAGCTTCGAGACACGGGCACCGCTGCTATATGGTTCCCATCGGCGCGCAAAGAGAAGGGCACTAACTGCGCTATATTAGATCCGCAGGCTATTCCAACAGAGTTGTCGTTACTGCGGGAGCACTGGCAGCTGCGACTAGATGCCGACAGTTGTTGGTGGGGGCGGCCGGGGCAGTCATCTTTTGAAGTGCTGTACTGCGATGTTAGTGACACGTCGGGCTGCATACCCCACCCTGCCCTATAATGCCAACGCCTTTGTTTTTTTCAGCATAAAAAAAGGCCAGGAGCCGAAGCCCCAGCCCCAAAAATTTACTGTGAGCAATCTAACTAGGCAGACTGCTCCAGCTCGGTACGATCAAGTGCTGTACATGGATCTACAAATTCACAATCTAACGCATCAGATACTGCCTTGTGAGTAACCATGCCCGCGTGCACGTTTAAGCCATTGCGCAAATGAACATCATCACGCAGTGCTACCGAGGCACCTTTGTTTGCTAAATTAACCGCATAGGGCAAAGTTGCATTGGTTAGCGCCATCGTAGAAGTTCGCGCTACTCCGCCCGGCATGTTCGCCACACAGTAATGAACGACACCATCGACGATATAAGTTGGGTCTTGGTGAGTGGTGGCCTTGCTGGTTTCAAAGCAGCCACCCTGATCAATTGCCACATCAACCATCACAGCACCCGTCTTCATGCGGCTAACGAGCTCTCTGGAAATAAGCTTGGGAGCCGCAGCACCAGGAATAAGAACGGCACCTACAATAAGGTCAGCTTCTATCGCATGCTTCTCAACTGCGTCGGCAGTGGAATAAATGGTCTTTAAACGGCCACCAAAAGCCATATCCAACTCTTTTAAGCGCTCCAGCGAGCGATCAAGGATAGTCACGTCTGCCCCCATACCCATAGCCATTCTGGCAGCATTAACACCCACTACACCGCCGCCAATAACCAATACTTTAGCCGACTCAACACCGGGCACTCCTCCCAGCAACATACCATTGCCGCCCTGCGCCTTTTCCAAACAATGTGCGCCTGCCTGGATGGCCATGCGCCCCGCTACTTCGCTCATTGGCGCCAACAGAGGGAGACCAGGGCCCTCTTGAGTCACGGTCTCATAAGCGATACAGGTAGCACCGGAGGCCAGCAACAAACGAGTTTGCTCGGGATCGGGAGCCAGGTGTAAGTAGGTGAACAACAGTTGTCCCTGGCGCAACATTTTGCACTCTACGGGCTGAGGCTCTTTTACTTTAATAATCATATCGGCACGGGCAAATATCTCGGCCGCGGTAACAACAATCTCGGCACCCGCTTCAACGTATTGCTCGTTAATAAAACCAATGGATAGACCCCCATTGTTTTCTACCATCACCTGATGACCGTGCCGCACAAGCTCCTTTACGCCAGATGGTGTAAGCCCGATGCGATACTCATGATTCTTAATTTCCTTAGGTACACCGATTAACATAGCAAAGGCCTTTACAGAACGATTAATTGAAACGCCATTCTAATGGCTCAATTTTAACTTTTCTGACCTATTTTTAACTACAAAATAGTTGAATCAACTATTTTATTCGTCATATCTTTATAAAAGTGTTTACTGCGGGTTTTTATCTAGCTGTTTTCTTTGTATTCGAAGCCTCGACAAAACGTGCTCATGGAGCGGTGGAACAAACACCATTGAGCGATTAGAACTGGGAGTGGGCGTAGCTGGACATGGCACTTACACATTGATATCGGGGGTGCTTAACCCCGATTAGATTATCGTAGGTTATTACGAGGGTGATTGCCGGCACATTGGGGCCATGCAGGAGCGCTCTGCTGGATAGTCTGAAAAAACCGCTTTCGACTCGCAATGGTTGTGCGGTGAAAGCAGAGCGACCGCAAGCCATTCACACCTGCGATCAAAACTATCGCGTAATCTACACAGCGGTTATTCTTAACAACTCAACTTATCGCCAAGTGACATACAATGACATCCTACGAAATGCTAGACCTGGCTCAAAGTAACTTCTCGACTTCCGCAGCCTATTTATCAATATATATTGCGCTTCTAAGTGGCTATCTGGTCGCGGCATATATTGTCGGTAGCCGGTTGAGTAAAGCTCAATTTTTATTGGCGAACAGCGTGTACTTGGCAATACAAGTACTTGGCATTTTTACGATCTATAACTTCAACAAGTCCGCTAATTATTGGGTTGGCCGTGGACGAACAGATACAAATATTTCTGGTGAGGGCGCACTCGTTCCCTACATATCGGAAATTGTCGCGATAGTTCTTTTGGTTACCATGCTACTGAGCGCATGGTTTATGTGGAAATCTCGGAACGCTGAGGCCGAATAAGTAAGTGAGGGGTTAGGATGGTGTCGTCTTGGGACTGCTAAAAAAGGACTGGGCCACCAACTGACATTGCGGAATTTCCGACGTATGCTGGTCGAATAAATCCAACTGAAGCTCGATGTCCTCACGAGCGATATGGCCCGCCCCAGAATACCCGGTAACCCCGTCTGGCTAGATCTGGGTAACGCAGAGTTTGCTTTGCTCGCTCATATGCAAAAGGGTAGCATCGTTGTTTCTGAGGGAGATCAGGTTAACGCTGGGGACTTTATTGGGCGATGCGGAAACAGTGGAAACACCACGGAACCGACCGTGACTTTCATATTCAGGATCAACTTGGGTTTGGAACCGGCGCCGGCAAACCAGCACTCATTACACACTACATGTCAAATGGCACAATGACTCTACGAGGGGAATCCGTTCGCGGTGAATCAATTGAAAACGCGCGGTCAGGCGACCACTAGCTGGTCGTGCCCGAGCTTGCAATCATTGGGACAGATTTGCCTTACTGCACTATGCTCGCGGAGTTTTGTGTGAATGCCACCCTTCAAAAGACCGCGGCTGCTTCAAGTTCAACTTGAGGCAGCCGTGGTATTCACCCGGACATTAAGTACCAATGCAACTCGTCTGCACGTCTCGCTAAAAGGTCAAACGAATTCCAGCCTCCACTGACTCGCCCGATTGGGGCGCGAAATTACGCAAGAACGAAGTGCTCAATCGTATTTCCTCATCGGAGATATTTTTCCACTTTAGGAAAGCCAGCAGTTCGACATCGCCTACCAGTTTCATGCTGTAATCCACACCTGCATCCCAGCGCGTATAGCCCTGGGTTTCGGTCTCGAAATCACCGGGGTTATCTTGATCACCTGCATCGACTACCCTCACATACGCTCCTAGCGCGGAGCCTGTCCATGCCAACTTTGCGCCGATTCGATGAGGAGGTAATCTCGGTACGTCACCCGCATTGTCAAACTCCGCACTGATGAAATCACCGAACACCTCCAGAGCCAAACCACCATCGGCGATATCGGCAAGGTGAAAGCTAGATTGGAACTCAATACCGTAGAAATCTACATCGTCTTGCTCGTACGCATACACCGGGGTCTCGTCTAGATCGGTGCCAGTATTAAGCAGGAAAATATAGTCCTCGAAGCGGTTATAGAATACGTTCAACTCTGCCCAGGACTGCGCAGCCTCCCACTTCAGTGACACATCCACATTGAGCGCAGATTCTTTATCCAAGTCCGGGTCGCCGATTTCAATGATGCCGGTCGCTGCGTGAGTTACGAGCGATTCACCGCTGTTGTCTACGTTGGAGAACAACTCCTCTGTAGCCGGGGCGCGCTCTGAATGAGACAGCGCAAAGCCAAGACTCCAGGCCGGGCCGAAGGTGTAAACAGCCGCGCCTGAGAGACTAAGGCTTGTAAAGTCTTCCTGGTCGGCTAGAACTGCATCCGGATCTCGCTCGACCCAGTCGACGCGCGCGCCTGCTTCGAATTGCCAATCATCGGCATGGAAATCTTGAACATAAAAAACGCCCCACTCCAAAGATTCGGTTTTGGGAATATAGGCCTCCTCACCTATCGCCGCAAATTCGTCTGAACGCCACTGAAGACCTAACACCGAGTGATCTTCGGTCTCACGTACCAATTCCAAACGACCTTCCCAAGTCTCGCGCTCAAAGAGAGTTCCCACCTCGGACCCTTCGAGTTCTACATGCTCATAATCGGTATAGGTCAAAAAGGCTCGAGCTACATCAATCAGTCCCGGCGCCAAGTCGTGGTAATGCAACTGCGCATCGTACCGATCCTGTTTTAGATCGATGCGAATAATTTCCTCTTCTTCCTCTTCGTGCTCCTCTTCCCCCTCGTGCTCCTCCTCTCCATGCTCTTCCTCATGACCATGGGAGCCTGGAGGTATTCCATACACTGTTTCAAAGCTGTTATAGGCTAAACCGACAAAACCGCGCTCTCCCAGTTGATAACTTGCGCCCACAGTGTAGGTATCTGAATCGCCGTCGGTATTAGCGATAAACCCATCACTATTCTCGACTTCTTCCTCTTCATGCTCTTCATCATGCTCACCGCCTAGCAGCTCTTCCTGCTTCTCCAGCGCCGCTTCATCGATAGCCAAGCCAGGGATCTCCTGGTTATCAAAGTCTCGGGTGGTGCCGCTGAAATGGAAGGCAAAATCGCCCGTACCCGCCTCGAGTTTTACCGTCGCCGTGTCCATACTGGTGGCGCTATCATTACGATACTCCACTGAACCTTGAGCACCCTCAATGGGTGCGCGCGGGATACGATTGTCGATAACATTGATCACGCCGCCGATGGCGCCACCGCCATACAACAATGTGGCAGGCCCACGAAGCACCTCAATACTCTCGGCCAACATCGGCTCAACACTCACCGCGTGATCTGGACTGAGGCTCGATGCGTCTGCGGCAGCTATGCCGTTATTTAGCGTTATGGCGCGGGCACCTTGCTGCCCCCTGATAACCGGCCGACCTACACCCGGACCAAATGACGCGCTGGCGATGCCCGGCATGCCATTCAGTGTTTCCCCGATATTGCTGGCCACTGCTCGTCGCAGCGCCTCGCCGGATAACACGGTCACCGGCAACGCGGTCTCAGACGTTTTCTTGTGGATGGGCACGGACACCAGTACGTGTTCCAAGCGGTCGTTAGAATTTTGTGCCATAGCGTGGCTGGCGGCACCCACGAGGGTCGCCAAAAGAATGCGTTTCATATCTATCTCCTGTTAAAAGTTGAGTGTTTTGGATCAACAGGAGTGAGGGGGAGGTCCTCGGGCGGCAAGGCGATAATGGGCGGAAAAAACTGCGGGTAACACCGCAGGCCGAAAATCAGAACTCGGCGTGGTTGTAATGGTCGTTTGCGAACTGCTCGGCTTTAGGGCTTGGCCACAATCCACCAAACATTGCATGCAGTCGTCTGAGAACAGGATGTCAGCATGAAAGTGCCCCGCCTGCGCAGATTGCGCGCCAAGCAGCACTGCAAATAGGGCAAATGACAGCCAGCGGCGGACGCGAATGTTTCCGGAGGTTTTCATGAGACCGGAAATCTACGCTAAGGGTAAGCCGCCGTCCAGATATTTTTGTAGGCTGATGAAAGAAACATCGCCAATCAGGGATACTAGGGTTTTTCCGAGCGAACCCCCTCATGTGAGGCCAGGAGGG
>JBLHSI010000154.1:0-7433 GCA_047626655.1 Halioglobus sp. | reverse complement strand
AGCAACTGAATCCATCAGAGATCAGCGAAATTATTAAGCAACGCATCGACCAGCTCGATGTGTCTAGCGAAGCGCGCAATGAGGGCACCATTGTATCGGTGACCGACGGTATTATTCGTATCCACGGCCTGACCGATGTAATGTTTGGCGAAATGATCGAGTTTGACGGCGGCGTATACGGAATGGCGCTTAACCTGGAACGCGACTCAGTAGGCGCGGTTATTTTGGGCGACTACAAGAGTCTGGCAGAAGGCCAGACCTGTCGTTGTACTGGGCGTATTCTTGAAGTGCCGGTTGGCCCCGAGTTGCAGGGCCGTGTTGTTGACGCATTGGGTATCCCCATTGACGGTAAGGGTCCGGTCAACGCCGCACTGACAGACGCGCTCGAGAAAGTGGCGCCTGGTGTTATCGCCAGAAAATCGGTTGATCAACCCGTTCAAATTGGCTTGAAAGCCGTTGATGCGATGGTGCCAATTGGTCGTGGCCAGCGCGAACTGATTATTGGTGACCGTCAGATTGGCAAGACAGCAATCGCTATCGACGCCATTATCAACCAGAAAAATACGGGCGTTAAGTGTATTTATGTCGCGGTAGGCCAAAAAGCTTCATCGGTAGCCGCCGTAGTACGCAAGCTCGAAGAGCACGGCGCCATGGACCACACTATTGTTGTGGCGGCGACTGCAGCCGATCCCGCCTCAATGCAGTATCTGGCGCCGTTCGCCGGTTGCTCCATGGGTGAGTACTACCGCGATCGCGGTCAAGACGCTCTGATTATTTATGATGACTTGACCAAGCAGGCTTGGGCTTACCGCCAGATTTCTCTTCTGTTACGCAGACCCCCAGGGCGTGAAGCGTATCCCGGCGATGTTTTTTATCTTCACTCTCGTTTGCTGGAACGCGCAGCACGTGTGAACGTCGATTACGTAGAGAAGTTCACCAATGGTGAAGTTAAGGGTAAAACAGGCTCACTCACAGCATTACCTATTATTGAAACTCAGGCAGGTGACGTATCGGCTTTCGTACCCACCAACGTGATTTCGATCACCGACGGCCAGATTTTTCTCGAGGCAGACATGTTCAATGCCGGTGTTCGTCCCGCTATGAACGCCGGTGTTTCGGTGTCTCGAGTAGGCGGTGCAGCGCAGACCAAGATCATGAAGAAACTGTCTGGTGGTATTCGTACCGCGTTGGCGCAGTATCGTGAATTGGCCGCCTTCTCTCAGTTTGCCTCCGATCTAGACGAAGCGACTAAAGCGCAGCTAGATCACGGTGAACGAGTGACCGAGTTGATGAAGCAGAAGCAATACTCACCGCAAAGTGTCGCGGAGATGGGCGTTGTGCTGTATGCCGCCAACGAAGGTTATCTGAAAGATGTAGAAGTGAGCAAAATCGGTGATTTTGAGTCAGCTCTGCTGTCTTATATGCATGCCGAATACGGCGATTTGATGAAGTCTATCGTTGAGTCGGGCGACTATAACGGCGATATCGAGGCCTCTTTCAAAGAAGCACTCGAGAAGTTTAAAGCCACCCAAACCTGGTAAGGCGAGGACCGTTAGATGGCAGTCGGAAAAGAAATTCGGACGCAGATCTCGAGTATTCAAAACACTCAAAAGATCACCAGTGCGATGGAGATGGTCGCCGCCAGTAAAATGCGCAAAGCACAAGAGCGCATGCAGCTGGGTAAGCCCTACGCTAGGCGCATGCGAGCGGTAGTTGGCCACATTGCCAACGCGGCGCCTGAATACAGGCACGTGTACATGAAGGAGCGCGAGGTTAAACGCGTAGGATATATTATTGTGTCCTCCGATCGCGGTTTGTGTGGTGGTCTGAACGGTAACTTGTTCAAGGCGACTATCCGGTCTATGAAAGCGTGGGCCGACCAGGACATTGAGATTGAGCTCAGCCTAATCGGTGCTAAAGCGGCTGCTTTCTTTGGCAGCTATGGCGGCAATATTACAGCCGCTGTTAGAGATATTGGCGAAGCACCTGCCATTGCCGATTTGATTGGTGCGGTAAAAACAATGCTGGACGCTTACGAAGAAGGCAAAATAGACAAGCTCTTTCTGGTAAGTAACGAATTTGTGAACACGATGACGCAAAATCCCGCGGTAGAGCAGCTTTTACCGCTGGTTGCCGAAGAGAGTAAGACGATGGGTCACCATTGGGATTACCTTTACGAGCCCGATGCCAAAGAATTGCTGGAAGGTCTTTTATCCCGCTATATCGAGTCGCAGGTATATCAGGCAGTGGTTGAAAATGGTGCTTGTGAGCAGGCTTCGCGCATGCTCGCCATGAAGAGCGCTACTGACAATGCTGGCGATATGATTGATGACTTACAGCTTATCTATAACAAAGCACGACAGTCTGCGATTACACAAGAGTTGTCAGAAATTGTGAGCGGAGCAGCTGCGATCAGCTAGCCAGATTACTATGGCTAAATTTACGGTTCGGGGTAACAACCCCAACCAGAGCGAATTGAACTTTGAAAGAGAGGATCCGGACATGAGTAGCGGACGAATCGTACAGATTATTGGCGCCGTCATTGACGTGGAATTTCCACGCGAAGATGTGCCCAAGGTATACGACGCCCTAATGGTTACCGACAAGCAACTAACGCTGGAAGTTCAGCAGCAGTTGGGTGACGGCGTTGTGCGCACCATTGCGATGGGTGCATCCGAGGGCGTGAGCCGCGGCCTAAGTGTTGAAAACACCAGGGCGCCAATTTCTGTGCCCGTTGGTATTGAGACGCTGGGTCGCATTATGGACGTTCTGGGTAACCCCATTGACGACTGTGGTCCTATTGGAGAAAAAGAGCGTGCCTCTATTCACCGTAAGGCTCCGGCCTATGATGAACTCGCCGCTTCTGATGACTTGTTAGAAACGGGCATCAAGGTTATCGACCTGATTTGTCCTTTTGCCAAAGGCGGTAAAGTGGGATTGTTCGGTGGTGCCGGTGTCGGCAAGACCGTTAACATGATGGAGTTGATTAACAACATCGCCACAGAGCACTCAGGCCTTTCGGTCTTTGCCGGTGTGGGAGAGCGTACTCGAGAAGGCAACGACTTCTATTACGAGATGCAGGAATCCAAAGTTGTGGATGTGGAAGTACCCTCCAACTCTAAAGTGGCCATGGTCTACGGTCAGATGAATGAGCCTCCTGGAAACCGTTTGCGCGTAGCATTAACTGGTTTGACCATGGCGGAGAAATTCCGTGACGATGGCAAAGATGTATTGCTGTTTATCGACAATATTTATCGCTATACCTTGGCGGGCACCGAAGTTTCGGCGCTGCTAGGCCGTATGCCTTCTGCGGTAGGTTATCAGCCAACACTGGCCGAAGAGATGGGTGTTCTGCAGGAGCGGATTACATCCACAACAGCGGGCTCTATTACTTCTATTCAGGCGGTATACGTACCGGCGGATGATTTGACTGACCCCTCTCCGGCGACCACGTTCGCTCACTTGGACTCCACGGTTGTATTGAGCCGCGATATTGCATCCAAGGGTATTTATCCTGCGATTGATCCGCTGGACTCTACCTCTAGACAACTCGACCCGCTGATTATCGGCACCGAGCACTACGAAGTGGCCCGCGGCGTTCAATCGGTGTTGCAGCGCTACAAAGAGCTGAAAGATATTATTGCGATTTTGGGAATGGATGAGCTGTCTGAAGAAGATAAGCTGAGTGTAGATCGCGCCCGTAAAATTGAGCGCTTTCTATCACAGCCTTTCCACGTTGCTGAGATCTTCACGGGCTCTCCCGGAAAATATGTGTCTTTGAAAGACACTATTTCTGGCTTTAAGGCCATTTTGGCGGGCGAGTACGACCATATGCCAGAACAGGCGTTTTACATGGTTGGCGGTATCGACGAAGCTATCGAAAAAGCTAAAGCCCTGTAAGTAACGGAGAATTAGTATGGCTATGACAATTCACTGCGACATTGTTAGTGCTGAGGAAGAAATCTTCTCCGGCTTGGTCGAGATGTTGGTGGCTAATGGTGATATGGGTGAACTGGGGGTGGGCTATGGCCACGCCCCGTTGCTGACATCATTGGTACCGGGCCCTGTTCGTTTGATTACGCAGGGCGGTGAAGAAGAAATATTCTACGTGTCTGGTGGTTTTCTTGAGGTACAGCCCGGCGTGGTTTCGGTGCTTGCCGACACAGCGCTGCGCGCAGATGACATAGATGAGGCAGCAGTAGAAGAGGCTCGTAAGGAAGCAGAGCAAGCCTTGGAGAACCAGTCGGGAGAGTTCGATTACGGTCGCGCTTCGGCACGCCTAGCCGAAACCGCTGCTCAGCTGGCTACCCTGCGTAAAATGAAGAACCGCACTGGCCGTGGCTAAAACCTTAAAGTGCGTCTCTGTACTATTAAAACCCTGAGTTTCAGGGTTTTTTTTCGTCTAGAGAAAACTCCAGAGCGTGTCAAACATGGCTTGTTGGGTTGACGCGATGGCGGCGGAATCGATAATCACCACGACCGGGTATTTATTGCTCGCCAAGGTAATCATGGCAACCTTGGGTGGGTAGAGCGCAATATAAGACGCATCGGTTGCTTCACTGGAAGGCAGCCACTTACGCTCGGCTAGTTCGGCCTCATCACCACCCTCGCCCACCGCGATCACTCGCACTTTAATACCCAGACTTACACGCTGTTTAGTAAAGTTAGGAAACGGCCTGTATAGATGCTCCCGCAGTGTTTTGGTCGACATTACGGCGTAGCCCTTTTCCGGGTCTTTAGCGCAGCTATCGAGGATATCGCGCAGTACTAACTCAACACCATCATCGCCCTCATAAAAGCGCACATTGCCCGGACTGAACTCTCTTTGTGTCTGCTTCAGTGCGGGAATAATTTCCTTGCGCAACTGGTCCATCGCCTGACTGAGTGCCTGTTGCTTGCTCTCGCCCAAACTGAGTAACCGCTGCGGGTCTTCCGCCTGAAACATCCGTCGTTTGCCCTTGGGAAAATAGCTGACTACTCCTTTGGTTGCTAACTGTTTCAGCGTTTCATAAGTGCTTCCGCGGTTAACATCTGCGGCGGCGGCGATATCGCGTATTGAGGAAGGACCCAGGCGCAACAGCGCTTGATAGATGTTAATCTGGCGGTCGTCCAGGTCTAATTGACGCAGGCTTTCGAGCTTTATTGTTGTCATTTTATTTGTGACATAGCTGCTTGTATTAGGATAGTAACGGTTTAATATGCGTCTTCCTGCCTACCAATGTCAAAAATATTTTGACAGAATAAAAGCATAAGATATAAAAAGAGAATTTTTATGAGTTTGGAAGTTATCATTCTCGCGGCCGGACAAGGCACGCGAATGAAGTCCGATTTGCCTAAAGTGTTGCACTGCGTGGCGGGCCGACCGCTGTTAGAGCACGTAGTTTGCGTTGCCCAATCATTAGAGCCAGCAGTAATTCACGTTGTTGTGGGTCACGAGTCGGCGCAGGTACGCAGTGCTCTTTGTGAGTATCAGCTAGAATGGGTACCGCAGGCACAACAGTTAGGTACCGGCCATGCGGTACTGCAAGCTATGCCCAATATTGCTACTGACAGTACGGTTTTGGTGCTGTTTGGTGATGTGCCATTATTGAGCTCGGTGACTCTGACAGATCTAGTGGCAAGGGCAAGCGCATCTCCCGCGCTGCTTACAGCTGCAGTGGCACAGCCCTTCGGGTTGGGTAGGATTATTCGTGATGATGCAGGCCACTTCCTTTCCGTTGTGGAAGAAAAAGATGCGACAGATGAACAGCGTGTCATTAGAGAGATAAACACAGGGGTTCTTGCGGCCCCGGCGGCCCTGCTAAAAGAGTACTTACCTCTTGTTGGTAGCGACAATAAGCAACGTGAATACTATCTTCCCGATATCCTTGGTTTGGCGGTAAGCGATGGCATGTTGGTCGAGTCTTGTGAGGTTGGTTCTGAAATTGAGGCGATGGGTGTTAATGATCGGGTGCAGCTTAATCAGGTAGAGCGAGAATATCAGCGCCGTCAGGCAGAAGACTTGATGCGTGACGGCGTCTCTGTTGCCGATGTGAATAGACTGGATATTCGCGGCAGTCTCGTGTGTGGTAAAGATGTGAGTATTGATATCAGTGCCGTTTTTGAGGGACAGGTACGTCTCGGTGATGGTGTTTCGGTGGGGCCCAACTGCGTCCTTATCGACACCACCATAGGCGATCGTTGCAGTGTCCACGCCATGAGCCATCTACAGGAAGTTGCGCTGGGAGATGACTGCTCGGTAGGCCCTTATGCCCGTTTGCGTCCCGGTACAGTACTGGCCCAAGGCGCTAGAATTGGTAATTTCGTTGAGACAAAGAAATCCTTTATCGGGGCGGGGAGCAAAGTGAATCACCTCAGTTACATTGGCGATTGTGATATGGGCGAGGGGGTCAATATAGGTGCAGGCACTATTACCTGTAATTATGACGGCGTCAATAAATCCAAAACAATCCTTGGAAACGATGTGTTTGTTGGCTCCAATAGCACCTTGGTCGCACCGGTCGAAATTAAGCAAGGCGGGTTTGTCGGAGCGGGCTCTACCGTGACCCGGACAGTGGGTGAAGATGAGTTAGCAGTTAGCCGAGCGCGGCAAAAAAACATACAGGGCTGGCAACGCCCTACCAAGAAGACCGGGGAATAATTATGTGTGGCATTGTAGCTGCGACGGCGCGGCGGGAAGTATCGGAAATATTATTAGAGGGTTTGCGACGACTGGAGTACCGAGGCTACGACTCGTCGGGAATGGCCCTGCTTGATGCCAGTAACCAGCTACACCAGCACAAGCGTCAGGGCAAAGTTGAGCAATTGGAGGAGGCCCAGAAAAACGAACCATTGGAGGGTTATACGGGCATTGCACACACCCGATGGGCCACTCACGGTGCGCCTTCTTTGGCCAACGCTCACCCCCATTGCTCGAATGACAGGGTGGCTTTGGTCCACAATGGCATCATCGAGAATCATGAGGCTTTACGCGAAGAGCTGCGCCAAGCCGGCTATCTATTCGTTTCGGAAACCGATAGTGAAGTGATTGTTCACTTACTTCACAGCCTTTTACTCGCTGGAGATAGTTTACTTGATGCGCTGGCTAACACGACAAAACGGCTAGAGGGCGCGTATGCCATAGCCGCCATCGACCGTGACCACCCCGGGGAAGTTGTGGCGGCGCGGGAAGGCAGTCCGTTGATCGTGGGTATTGGTATAGGTGAGAATTTCCTAGCCTCTGACCAGATGGCTTTACGACAAGTTACCGATCGTTTTATTTTTCTGCACGAGGGCGATTTTGTTCGCATCACACCGTTGGCGCTGGAGATATTCGATGCCTCGATGTCGCCGGTTGAGCGCAAGCGAACGCTAATTTCTGACATGGTGGAAGTCGTTGATCGCGGCGAATATAACCACTTTATGATGAAGGAAATTTTCGAACAGCCCAAAGC
>JBLHSI010000153.1:0-7632 GCA_047626655.1 Halioglobus sp. | reverse complement strand
ATTCCCGCCATTACCCATTCAATTTGACCTGTCCGGCAGTTCGGCGGGCATGTACAAAGTGTGGGGGCGACAGCACTGTATTCGCTATAATCCATGGATATTTGCCAAGTATTTTGATGAAAATCTGGAGGGTACTGTCCCTCATGAAGTGGCACATTTTGCGGTTGATCAAACGTATAGGCGTTCCTCGTTAAAGCCCCACGGTATTGAATGGCAGCGCCTAATGCATGAGTTTGATGCTAACGCCGAGGTGACGTTTAATCTAGATTTAACGGGTATACCTCAACGAAAGCAACGCCGTCACACGTATCGTTGTGGCTGTCAGGAACACATGCTTTCCTCAACGCGACACAACAGGGTATTGCGCCGGAAAGGCATTTACCACTGCATTAACTGCGGAGAAAAGTTACGCCATACAGGACTGCATTTGCCTTAGTTTGAAAGCCCTAGTTCAGCGCCACTGAAAACGTTTGATACATCATCTATAGCGGTCGATTCTATGACCGCTCTGCCTACTTCGATACCTGCCTCGGTAATAAGGTAGCGTTTCACCGCTGACGCTCGCTCTTGCAGCAGCTGATTCAATGTGTCGCGATCTACCTCTATTGTCTTTACTAGCGCTTTATACTGCAGCTCTACATCGATATCAGCCGGTTCCATAGCATTGTCTAGCTTGACGTAGGCGGTGGTGATGGCCTCTTGCCAAGGTTGCCCCCGTTGGCCTATTTGTTCTTCGCTGAGACCATTGGATACGAGGGATTGGTCGAATAGTTTGCGGGCCAGCATTTGTGTATCGCGGTCTAATTCTAATCTCCCGCCAATCGTCAGCATCAGACCGGGGCGCTGGCGCAGTGCCTCAGTCAAAGCGTCTAATTGTGAGATCATCCGTTCGTTAAGGACGGCAGAACCCGAATCAAAGTTGATGCGCTGAAAGTCGTCTGCACTGCCTATTAAACCTGCCAAAAGTGAAAATGGGGCTGTAACAGCCTTAGTAATGAGATTGACCAAGGCACCAAATACAACGCTGCCAATGGAGAATTCCGGACTGGCTACATCGCCGCTAATGGGCAGGTCAATATCAATGACCCCATTTAGATCGGTCAGTAAGGCGATCGCCAAGCCCAGTGGTAGATCGACAGCTTGTTCGCTGTCTACTTTATCGCCCAGTTTGAGTTGTTCAATGATGATTCGATTCGCGCCCACCAAATGAGAGTTTTCCAAGGTATAGGCAAGGTCGATATTGAGTATGCCCCGGTCTATGGCATAGCCCGCATAGTTGCCCGTATAGGGTGTGAGTCCGGCGATATCCATCCCCTTGAAGCTTAGGCTTAAATCCAGTTCAGGTAATTCCTTGAAGGGCGAGGCCGAGCCGGTTAGCAAAACCGGTGCATAGCCATCGACCGAACCCGCCAAATTAACCGACGTAGACACGCCAGCTTGGCTGTTGAGGTTGCTTATATTACCGTGTAAATCGCCAATGATTGTGCGAAATTGAATGGGTAGAGATTCGTCCATAAAATCGATTTGGCTGTCGACGATAGAAATCGACGGAACACTAAATGTCCACGGTCGAGTATCAGTTGCTATTTCTACTTCCGAGACGGGTTCGCTGTTGTTTTCGCGCAATAGTCTCTGGGCATTAATACTGCCGTCCGAGTAGACGTGCAAGCGACCAGAATAGCCATTTATAGTCAGACTTTTGAGGCTAAGATCTTGCTCCGGCAAACTGACAGACACGCCGGTCCAACGCACCGACTTCCAGCGGGTGATTGCATCATCGGCTTCGGCTACTTTAATCGCAAAGTCTGTAATCGAGCCAGTGCTGTCTATCTGGGTTGGCGCAAATTCTATTAACGCTAAAGCTCCTTCGGCTTCTGTCAGGCCTTGACCTATAGTCGCGTCCAAAGCCTGGGGTAAATTCGGGTTGAACCAAGATAATGGTAGATCGGTAATGTTGTACTGCAGAAGACCATCGCCTTTTCCAATATTGATGCCTCCATTAATAGCCAGCGTTGCTTGGCCATTAATGACAATGCTAACGTCCAGTTCGCTTGGTCCTATGGCAGGCCATTCTAGCGCTCCAACGTGAACATCAATGGGGGATAAAGACAGCAGTTCGGGGCTGGTGTACTGCGAACGCCACTGAGTTGTTGCCGCTATAATATCTGCGCTAGCCAGAGTAACGCTCCAGCCGGGTGTGTGATCCTCAACAACGGCGTTATCATCCGATTCTCCGCTAGCTGCGGGTGTCAACATTTCTACTAGGCTAACTCGATTACCTTCGCTCCAGCCGGCCACCTCTAGCCCTGAAACTGTCAGAGCATTGGCATCCAGGCGCTGCTCTGTGCTGTCGAGCGCTATGTCGGTGAGGTTCATTGTATCAAATGATAAAGACGTGTCGGGTATGAGATCGGTATGCTGTGCAGCGATTGAAACACCGGTTAGCGCAAGCCTACCTTCCGCTACTCGATAGGTGAGTTCATTTTTCCAGTCAATTGAATACTCTCCGCCGATCTCTAGTCGCCCAGAGGGCAGCCGAAAATTCACCCAGGGCTCTAGAAACCGTGATACAGCGATCAGGTTGATGTCTTTTAGCGAAAGTGTCCCTGTGCTGTTGGCACTGGGCAGTGAAATTTGTCCGGCCCAGTATAATTCTCCGCCGGCCTCCGCTTTGGCATGAAGGCTGTAAGGCTCGTCGCTCTCATGGACGGTAGAGATGTCGTCTATCGCGATGTCTATACCGCGTATATACGTAGTGAATCTAGGTTCTCTGGCGTTATCAGTAAAACCGATTTTCTCAGCGTGAAGAGCCAGGTGATGAATGGTAACCCCGGGCAATGGTGGGGCTGGTGCACTCTCAACACTCTCTTTTGAGTCGGATAGCAAATCTGCAAAGTTGAACGTTCCATCGACTGCTCGTTCTACCTCCGCATGTAGGGAGTCGAGTTCGATGGCATCAAAAACCAGCCCTTGCGACCAGATACTGCTTAGGGAGATGTTTACGCTGACTTTTCTCCAGCCTAGAAAAAAACTGCCGTCGGGGTTATAAAACTCGCCATTGCGCACATCTAATGCAACGGTAAAGGGGTTGAAGACAATAACGCTGGCTCTAAACTCCCGACCCAACTCGCTTTCAGCCAACCTAGGTGCCATTAAATTGAGCACAGGAAAAATAATTAGTAACGATAAGGCGATGTAAATCGTATACCCAATTCCTAAATAACGTAGTACTTTCGTCAATGATCTAGCCTCTGTTGTCTGTCTTTTATAGGTTCTGCCGCGATAGCGGTGTCATACTGTTTTGATCCGATCACAGTCCTTTACGATAAGTATAAGGGGTGATCCCTGTCCATCCTTTAAACGCCCTAATAAATGCGCTGGGCTCAGAAAAACCAGCGCGATGCGCTATTTCCTCAATGCTCAAACCTTGTTTGCCTAGAAAATGTAGGGCAGTGTCACGTCTGAGCTGATTCTTGATCTCTTTAAAATGTGTTCCTTCAGCGGAAAGTCGCCGCCGCAGTGTTTGTGGGTGAACATCGAGATTAGCTGCAACTTCGTTTAGTTCTGGCATATTAGCCAGATCGTGACGCACTTTATTTCTAACCTGAGCCGTCCAGCTGCTTCTTGCATAATTTTCGGTCAGCATAATTAAAATCGGGTGTCGCAAAAATCGAGTCAGTGCCTGCTCATTTTGGGTAACTCGTTTTTCCAATAAATTGGATGAGATCGTAAGCTGCGTGTGATCTTGTTCAAAGTTAACAGGGTGGGACAAGAACATACGCCGATAATCATCCGGCTCGCCCCACGCAGCGCCTTTCAGGTCGATCGCTTGAATAGGTAAAAATTCCTGTACTAGCCAACTGGTAAAACGATGGGTGTTAAATAAAATGGTTTGGCCGGAATAACCTTGGTCGATATCTCTATCATCGAAGGGTTCCACTTTAATGTGAGCGTAGTCGCCGTCTATCTCTAGTGCGGGTCGCAGGCCGAACTCGAACAGTTGGAAGAAGCGGCAGTAGCGGTGAAGCGCTTGACCCAAAGTGTCGCTAGCGATTACGGCATGGCACATCATAGACCATGTACCCACTGGCATTCTCCGGGAGCTATACCCGAGCGCCTCGTCCTGCATGGCGATAATAGTACTGACCTGGAGATCAGCGAAGCGCTCGATCGAAATTCTTGCATTGTGTTCTTGTAAGAGGCGTGGAGATATTCGATTTTTTCGCAATAAGGCTACGACGTCTAGGCCTTGCGTCACCGCATTTTTTAGCACCGCCCGTGCAAAAAAAACAGAAATAGAGAGATCTCTCACCGCCCGCTATTTCCCGGCCGAATCGGCGACGATTTGCACAGGCTTATGCTCTACCGACGCGACTCGGTTGCGCCCACCGCGTTTGGCCAGGTACATGGCCCGACGCGCTGATTGGTGGAGTTCGTCCAGAGTAATTTGCCCTTCGGCACTAGCCAAACCAAGACTGACAGTCAACTGGATGCGATGTTGATCCACCACCAACGGTTTGTCGCTTACCGTTTGACGGATTCGCTCGGCCAGTACCCGGGCAGAGTGCAGTGGAGTATCAGGCAGGATTAGTAAAAATTCCTTGCCCCCCGTCCTGGCGATAACATCGCTATTCCTGGCCATGCGGCTAAGCGTGTCGGCCGTCGCCTGAATCACATGATCGCCGGTATCGTAGCCAAAGTTGTCATTCACTTTTTGGAACTGGTCTATATCGACCATGATAGCCGAAGTCGACAAATTAGAGCGAGCGGCAGCAGCCAGAGTCACTTGCAATGCATCTTCTAGTCCGCGTGTATTCAACAGTAAAGTCAAAGGATCGTCGGTGGCGAGCTGCACGAGGTGACGCTGATATTCAAGCACTACGCCGATTAAAAAGCCCATCGCTACGATGACATAGCCTGTGCTTTGTACACCAGATATGATCGCCCGTGCCAACAGTGGCTCGTTGCCCAAAAGTGGCCCATACAGAGCGATTAAAGTGCCAATGACGATAATGAGCGCGGCAGCGACTACCATTGCATCGCCAGCATTTCTCTCTACATAGGTACGGCGAACGGCGATGATGCCTGCCGATAGATAGAAAAGAGCGACAGAGCAGGCTTGAACCAAAAACATCTGCTGACTCTGAAGGAAAAATCCACCGATACTGGCGCTCAGACATACAAGCCCCAGGAGGTAGCGCCCACCGGTGTTTTGTGCCCGCTCGCCCACAGCCAAAAACATAATGTAACTGCTAATGATGGCTGCGATGGCAGGGAGGTCGAGGGTCAGAGAGACGCCGGCGCCCTGTTGAAATGTCAGCGCGATCCAGCTGAGCAGAGCAGCCACAAAATACACGGTAAACATGCCCAGCCCACGGGGCGGGTGGGTCGACTTACCAAGCACATAAACGACTAATAGCAATACCACCGTAATGGTGACAATGAGTCCGTAATACATGTAGGCCCAAGTATCGGGCAAAGCTAGATCCATATGTCCTCTATCTGCCCTGTGTCGTTTGCGTGTCACTTCTAGTCAATTTATTTGTCGGGGCAGGTCATTGATGCCCCAGCAGCGCGTTACCATACTAGCTGTCGCCAGATTTAACTTATATTACACACTAAGGTCACTACGATGTTACAACGAGAATTTACTGATGAGCAAAATATGTTTCGCGATGCCTATCGCAAATTTCTCGCAGCAGAGATTGTGCCACATATGGAGGCATGGCGTGAGGCTGGTATTGTAGACCGCTCTGCGTTCACTGCAGCGGGAGAACGCGGGTTTTTAATGATTTGGCCCGATGAAGAGTATGGCGGAATGGGTGATGCCGACTTTCGCTTTGAGCAGATCATTATCGAAGAGTGTGCTTATGCTCGTGCAGGTGACTGGTTTTGCTCTCTGCACAGCCGACTGGTGGGGCCGTATTTCACCCGATTTGGCAGCGCGGAACAATGCCAACGATTTTTACCAAAGTGCGTGAGTGGCGAACATATTCTAGCCATTGCGATGACCGAGCCCGATGCGGGTAGTGATTTGGCTGGCATGCGCTCGCAGGCCGTCGAACACGATGATCACTGGATTTTGAACGGCTCTAAGGTCTATATCTCCAATGGAATCAATGCCGACGTGGTGATCGTGGCAGCAAAGACTGATCCAGTTAATAACCCGCACCATATGACCCTATTTGTTGTCGAGCGCGGTATGGCGGGCTTTGAGCGAGGCAAGAATATGAAGAAGATGGGCATGAAAGCCCAAGATACAGCTGAATTATTCTTCAATGACGTCAAAATCCCCAAGACCAATGTGCTCGGCGAACCCGGTCAGGGCTTTATTTACTTGATGAAGGGTTTGGCAGAGGAGCGCCTAATCGGAGCGGCGGGTTACTTGGCTGCTGCCCACCTGTCATGGGACTTAACCGCCAGTTATGTCAATGAACGCAAGGCGTTTGGCAAGCCGTTGGCTGCTTTCCAGAACACACAGTTCAAGATGGCAGAGCTGCGCACGCAACTGGACATAGCACAAGTTTACGTCGACCAGTGCGTTAAGGCCTTTAGTGCCGGTGAACTTACGGCGATGGATGCCGCTAAGGCAAAATTAGTCACCAGCGAACTGCAGGTGGCAGCCGCTGATCTAGGTGTGCAACTGCATGGTGGAGCGGGTTATATGGATGAGTATCCCATCAGCCGTCAATGCACCGACGCCAAAGTATCGCCAATCTATGCCGGCAGCTCTGAAATTATGAAAATAATTATCAGTCGCGATTGTTTATCCGACGACTATACTCCCTTCAACACTAGAAATTTTTAAAACGACTATTCAATCAATTAAGACAATCAACTAAAACGAGGATATCCCTATGGACATGAACAACAAAGTGGCAGTTATTACGGGTGGCGCGTCTGGGCTGGGAAGAGCTGCAGTGAGACGTTTTGTCGGACATGGTGCAAAGGTCGCCATTTTTGATATGAACGCTGATAAGGGCAATGCACTCGCTGAAGAACTGGGCGACAGCGTAATTTTTTGCCAAGTGAATGTAACTGATGAAGATTCCGTCGCGGCCGGAATTGCAGCGGCGGTAGCGGCATTTGGCGCTATTCATATTAACTGTAACTTTGCCGGAATTGGCAATGCCAAGCGAACAATGGGCAAAAAAGGACCGTTTCCTCTAGCAGACTTCAAACTGGTTCTGGATGTGAACTTGGTAGGTACATTTAACGTGCTGCGGCTTTGTGCCGAGCAAATGTCCACTAATGAGGTGTTAAATGATGACGGTGCTCGCGGCGTTATTATTAATACAGCGTCGGTGGCAGCCTACGAAGGTCAAATTGGACAGGCGGCATACTCTGCATCTAAAGGCGGCGTAGTGGGCATGACCCTGCCTGTGGCTCGCGACCTGGCGGTGTTGGGTATTCGGGTTAATACCATTGTGCCTGGTCTAATTGCCACTCCGCTGATGATGGGCGGGGCCGAGGAGATGACACCGGAAATTGCAGAGTTTTTGCAGCCTTTGGCAAATCAGGTTTTGTACCCAAAGCGTCTGGGTCGTTCTGATGAGATTGCCCATCTCGCGCAGAGCATCATCGAAAATGATTATATCAATGGCGAATGCATACGCATGGATGGTGGTATTC
>JBLHSI010000152.1:0-7662 GCA_047626655.1 Halioglobus sp. | reverse complement strand
CGACAGATGGGGGTGATTTTGAAGCGCATGATGCTGCGAGTGGGCGATAGGATTGCCAGCGAGCTGGAGATAGACGCGCTCGTTACCGGTGAGTGCGTTGGTCAGGTGAGCAGTCAAACCATACGGAATCTGTCGGTTATTGACCGGGCCACTGACAGATTGGTTTTTCGACCCTTAATCGCAGCTGATAAAGGTACTATTATTGATATTGCGACACAGATTGGCACGCAAGAGTTCGCCGCGAATATGTCGGAGTACTGTGGTGTTATATCGGTCAACCCGGTAACCAAGGCTCGTCTGGAGCGAGTCGAAGCCGAAGAAAAGAACTTTGACATGACGATTCTTGATCGGGCAGTGGAATTAGCAATCTATACTTCTATCGATCAGTTGGCAGATGAAGACTTGGTGCGCGCTGATGTCGAGGTGCTGAAAGTGCCTCTGGCCGCGGCCACTATTATCGATATTCGCCACCCAGATGAGGAGGAGGCCGCGCCGCTCGTAGTGAGTGGGTTCGTGATAAAGATTCCGTTCTATGAGTTGCACGTTCGAGCCGCAGAGCTACCTGGCGACAAAACCTATATGTTGTATTGTGGCAAAGGTGTCATGAGCAAGCTGCACGCCAGCTACTTACTTGAGGCGGGTAATTTGGACGTCAAGGTCTATGCACCTTAGCTGAGGTGTAGTAAGTCACTATTTAATGCGTCATATTTGCGGTACACTGCGCGCCGATTTTTAGCCACTATACCTATTTTCCCGAGGAACCACCCGTGATCGACAATCTTCGAAATATCGCCATAATTGCACACGTAGACCATGGTAAAACTACTCTGGTTGATTGTCTGCTACACCAGTCGGGCACGCTGGACAGACGCTCAGAAGGCGCCGAGCGAATCATGGATTCGAATGACCAGGAACGCGAGCGGGGTATTACTATTCTGGCCAAAAATACTGCCATTACCTGGAATGACTATCGCATCAATATCGTCGATACCCCGGGTCACGCCGATTTTGGCGGGGAGGTAGAGCGTGTCTTGTCGATGGTAGATTCTGTTTTGTTGTTGGTTGACGCCGTAGATGGCCCCATGCCACAAACCCGATTTGTAACCTCCAAAGCGTTTGAGCAGGGCTTGAACCCTATTGTGGTGGTCAATAAAATCGACCGCCCCGGCTCTCGTCCCGACTGGGTGGTAGATCAGGTATTTGATTTGTTCGATCGCCTGGGTGCTACCGAAGAGCAGCTAGACTTCCCTGTGATTTACACTTCTGCCATCGAAGGCATCGCAGGGAATGATCACGAAAAGATGAGTGCCGACATGACCCCGTTGTTCGAGGCTGTTGTCGATAAGGTACCGTTCCCCCAAGTGGATGCTGAGGGTACTTTGCAGATGCAGATAAGTGCTCTGGATTACAGCAGTTATGTGGGTGTTATTGGGGTGGGCCGAATTGCCCGGGGTAAACTCAAACCCAACACCCAGGTGAGCGTGGTCGACAGTGAGGGCGCATCGCGCAAGGGTAAAATATTGCAAGTGATGGGCTATCACGGCCTAGAGCGTGTCGACGTAGAAGAGGCCGAGGCGGGCGATATCGTCTGTATTACCGGAATCGATGGGCTGAGTATTTCAGATACATTGTGTGACCCATCGGCGGAAGAGGCGCTGCCGGCATTAACCATTGATGAGCCCACGGTCAGCATGACCTTCCAGGTTAATGACTCCCCTTTTGCTGGCAAGGAAGGCAAGTACGTGACCTCGCGAAATATTCGTGAGCGCCTCGACAGAGAGCTCATTCACAACGTAGCACTGCGGGTAGAGCCCGGCGATACGCCAGATAAATTTAAGGTGTCGGGTCGCGGCGAGCTGCATTTGTCCGTATTAATTGAATCTATGCGTCGTGAGGGCTTTGAGCTGGGCGTGTCTCGACCGGAAGTGATCCAAAAAGAAGTGGATGGCGTCCTCCATGAGCCCTATGAGCAATTGGTAGTCGATTGTGAGGATCAGCATCAGGGTTCTGTGATGGAAGAGTTAGGCCTACGTCGAGCCGAATTGCACAACATGGTACCGGACGGCAAGGGCAGGGTGCGCTTGGAGTTTATTATCCCGGCACGTGGACTGATCGGTTTCCGTTCACAGTTTCTGACTATGACGTCGGGCAGTGGAATTCTTACCCATATTTTTGATCATTATGGGCCGGTGAAAAATGCCGAGATTATCCACCGAACCAACGGCGTGCTGGTTAGCATGGCCAAAGGCAAGACGCTGGCTTATTCGATTTTTACGCTGCAAGATCGTGGCCGTATGATGATCGACCCCAATGTTGATGTGTATGAGGGCCAGGTTATAGGTATACACAGTCGCAACAATGATTTGGCGGTTAACCCGACCAAGGCTAAGCAGCTGACAAACGTTCGAGCCTCCGGTACCGATGAAAACCTTGTTATGACCCCGCCTGTGAGGCAAACGTTAGAGCAGGCCCTTGAGTTTATCGAGGAAGATGAATTGGTGGAGGTGACTCCGATCAGTATCCGTGTTCGCAAGAAGCTGTTAATGGAGCACGAACGACGCCGTGCGGGTAGAGTCTAGGCCCTAGCGGGCAATGCTGCGGTGAAGGCGCTTTTGCAGCGTGTGTCACATGCAAGAGTAGAGGTTGATCGGCACTGTGTGGGTCAAATTGGTCAGGGCCTGTTGGTGTTGCTGGGTTTAGATAAAGGCGATAACCAGCAGGCAGCAGATCGTCTGCTTAAAAAAATTCTGGCCTACCGTGTTTTTGCCGACGCAGAGGGGCGCATGAACCTGAGCGTGGCGGATCTAGGCGGAGGCGTGTTGCTGGTTTCTCAGTTCACCCTGTCGGCCGACACGGGTAAAGGTCTGCGGCCCGGGTTTTCTTCGGCAATGCCGCCGGCAGAGGCTGAGCAGCTCTATCTCTATACCTTGGGGCAGCTTGATAGTCTTCACGGAGAGGTCGCTGCCGGCGTTTTTGGTGCCGACATGCAAATCAATTTGACCAACGATGGGCCGGTCACTTTTCTGCTGGAGTCCTAGCGCTTGGCCAGGAGCTGGGTTAATTGATACTCACGTAGTTCATGTGTAAGTGGCTTATGCCGTCCTCGTCAAACGGTGCGCCATCGACTACAAAGCCTAATTCGATATAAAATTTTTCTAAGTAAGCCTGCGCGCCTATGCGGATACCGCTGTCTGGCCAGACCCGCCTGTTGTTATCAATACCGCGTTGAACCAGCTCTCGTCCGAGACTCATTCCCCGCGCTTGCGCTGAGACGACGATGCGGCCCAGTGAGCTTTGAGGATAGCTCTGTCCCGGCTCCAGGCAGCGCAAGTAGGCCATCAGTTCCTCGCCGCGCCATGCAAGAATGTGTATGGCAGATTGATCCAGCCCGTCAAGATCGCTGTAAACGCAATTTTGCTCGACGACAAAAATTTCTTGCCGCAGGCGCATGGTGCTATAAAGCTGCTGCCCGCTGAGGTCCCCAAAAGACGCTGTTTGCCAGTTAAGCGTCTTAATGATTGTGGCCCCCGAGGCCGTGAGCGTGTCCGTGTGTCACTTCGTCGTCGGTGGCAGGTCGAACATCGACGATTTTAATGTCGAAGTGAAGTGTCTTTCCTGCCAGCGGGTGGTTGGTGTCGACATCGGCGCTATGTCGCCCAGCCTTTATGATCGTGACCTGGCGGGGTCCGTCGTCGGTCATCATTTGTGCGCGCATATCGGCGCGCAATTTTTTGCCGCCGCCCTCGGCAGTGAGTCGTTTCATTGAGACGCGTTCTATCAGGTCTTCCCGGCGCGCTCCGTAGGCTTCGTGCGGAGGTATCGAAACCCTTATTTCGTCACCAGCCGCTTTGCCAGTGAACGCTCTTTCTAGTCCTGGGATAATGTTTCCTGCACCGTGGAGGTACAGGGTCGGCTCATCAGAATGGCTCTTTTCAATGAGGCTTTCCTCATCCTTTGAGTCGTCTTCAGGCGCGTTTTCAGACAGCGAGTAGTGGAAGGAAACGACAGAATTTGCGGCGATATTCATGGGCTAACCCGTACTGCGATGTGGGTGGGAAATTTTACGTGTTACTGGATTAAAGTGGTAGTCCCGCCTGTGAATAGCACCTATTAGTTGCTACTATAATCCGGCAATTCAATAAGGGTACGTCAATGCTGGCTAGCGCTGAGCCTACACAAGACTTTTCAGTCCTCGACCAGCAATATAAAAAGCTGGTGGTAGCGCTGTTGGACGTTGTGAGGATCCCCCCCAGCCCGGTTAAGGTGGAAGCCACGCCCACGGGTAACTTTCGGGGTTTCGATGCCGGGAAATTTTATGTGGTTCAAGGCGGCTCACTGTCAGCTCGCTACCTCGGGAAAACAGTCTTTGTGCTGCAGCAAGGCGATATCCTGCTGCCAGATATCACCGGAATATCCAATCCAGATGCTACGGTCTACTTTGGTAGCGAGTCGGGAGCGAGCCTGGAGGGCTATCCGGCACTTGAGTTTATGAGTCGAGTCTTTTCCGAACCGGCCGCGATAAAATTGTGGACGCGACTATTAATCACTTACGCTGGTCTTATGGTGCGTATTACGGCGAGTGTTTCTCAGCAAGACAGTCAGCCGACACCTGGTTTTGAGGTCTACGAGCCCGGACAAATTATTATTCGTCAGGGCGACAGAGCAGATTATGTTTTCAACCTTTCTTCCGGGACTGCCGAAGTACTGGTCGACGGCGTCACTGTTGGACGAATTGGAAAAGGCGAGATTTTTGGCGCCATGGCCGCCCTGACCCATGCCGATCGCAGCGCAACAGTGCGCGCCAAAACAAGCTGTTCGGTGGTGAAAGTTCCCAAGGAACAATTTACCGAGCTTATAAAAAGTAACCCCGCTACGATCCATAGTCTACTGGTCGATATGGCGAATTCGATTGTAAACCTCAACGAGCAATTAGTAGGTCAACGCGGTAAGCCGCAATAAAAAATGTCTGATATTCAGGAAATAGATAGCGAAGGTACCGAACAGGTATCGTTGAAAGCCTATGCCGAGAAAGCGTATTTGGATTATTCCATGTACGTTATTTTGGATCGAGCACTCCCCCACATAGGCGACGGACTAAAGCCCGTGCAGCGCCGCATTATCTATGCGATGAGCGAGTTGGGGCTAAAATCTACCGCCAAATTTAAAAAGTCGGCCAGAACTGTCGGCGATGTGATAGGCAAATTTCACCCCCACGGCGATAGTGCAGCCTACGAAGCAATGGTGCTCATGGCCCAGAGTTTTAGCTACCGTTATCCGCTAGTGGATGGCCAGGGCAACTGGGGTTCGCCAGACGACCCCAAGTCATTTGCTGCCATGCGTTACACCGAATCTCGCCTTACTCCCTATGCCCAGGTATTACTTGAAGAGCTGGGTCAGGGTACCGTTGATTGGGTGCCCAACTTCGACGGTACGATGGACGAACCATCGGTTTTACCAGCCCAGATCCCCAATGTGTTACTCAATGGTACTACCGGCATTGCCGTGGGAATGGCGACTGATGTGCCGCCGCATAATTTGCGTGAGGTCGTTGCGGCAACAGTCCACTTGCTGGAATTTCCGAAGTCGACAACATTGGATCTCTGCGAGCATATACTGGCTCCCGATTATCCAACAGATGCCGAAATTATCACGCCTCGAGAGGATATCCTCGCCCTTTATGAGACCGGTAAAGGCGGCATCAGGATGCGTGCTGTCTGGGAGCGAGAAGGCCCTGATATCGTAGTGCGCGCCCTGCCGCATCAGGTGTCTGGCGCAAAACTGTTGGAACAGATAGCAGCGCAAATGCAGGCCAAAAAATTGCCTATGGTGGCAGATCTGCGCGATGAGTCAGATCATGAAAATCCCACCCGATTACTTATTATTCCGCGCTCTAATCGAGTTGATATCGAGGCTCTGATGAGCCACCTGTATTCCTCTACGGATTTGGAGCGAACCTATCGTGTGAATATCAATGTTATTGGTATTGATGGTCGGCCCGGTGTTAAGGGCCTGCTGAGGGTTTTAAAAGAATGGTTGGTTTTTCGCACAGAAACCGTCAGGCGAAGGCTGGACTATCGATTGCAGCGGGTGCTCGCAAGGCTGCACTTGCTAGACGGATATCTAGTTGCATTTTTAAATATCGACGAAGTGATTCATATCATTCGGACCGAAGACAAACCCAAGCCTGTACTGATAGAGCGTTTTGCGCTCAGTGATTTGCAAGCTGAGGCTGTACTTGACTTAAAATTGCGGCATCTGGCCAAACTGGAAGAGATGAAGATCCGTGGTGAGCAAGAAGAGCTCGCCAAGGAACGAGACGAGCTTGAGAAAATATTGGGTAGTCCCGCTCGAATAAAGACCCTAATTAAGAAGGAGTTGCTCGCGGTTGCGCAGGAGTATGGCGACGACCGCCGCTCCCCGCTGGTGATTCGCGATGAGGCCAAAGCATTTAGTGAAACCGACCTTATGTCGGCAGATCCCATCACCGTTGTCATGTCTGAAAAAGGGTGGATTCGCGGTGCCAAAGGGCACGAGATCGATCCCTTAACACTCAGCTATAAATCAGGTGACGGTTTTAAAATGTCGGTCTGCGGGCGCAGCAATCAACCGGCAGTAATTATTGATTCAACCGGTCGCGCCTATACGCTTACCGCCCATAACTTACCTTCAGCCAGAGGACAGGGCGAGCCGGTAACCGGGCGCATTAACCCACCTTCGGGCGCGACTTTCGAAGGACTGATGATGGGCGCCGATGATCAGCTCTATTTACTTGCCAGCGATGCAGGCTATGGCTTTGTCGCGAAGTTGTCCGACCTACAGACAAAAAACAAAGCTGGAAAAGCTGCGCTCTCGCTGCCTAAGGGCGCAGAAGTTTTGCAGCCTTCGCTTATTACCCAGATGGACGGTGCCTGGGTTGCAGCGGTGTCCAACGAGGGACGTATGTTGGTATTCCCGCTGGCCGACCTGCCACAATTGGCGCGAGGCAAAGGTAATAAGATCATTGGTATTCCCAGTGCTCGAGTCCAAAGTAGGGACGAGTTTGTAGTGGCGGTGCAGGTTTTGACCGAGGCCGATTTACTGGTCGTCTCTGCCGGTAAGCGCTATTTGAAGCTGAAGTTCTCCGAGTTGGAGCACTATCGTGGTGATCGCGGACGGCGCGGCAATAAGCTTCCACGTGGCTTCCAAAAGGTCGATAGTATGCTGGTAGAGCGAAATTAGGCTGCTACTAGATTCCGCTTTTTAAGTCGTGCTCTGCCGCCAATATCTATTATTTCCTGTCCAGACACGCCGTGAACCCATCCATGGGGGCTTACTACAGCATCCTTGCTGTAGACAGTCAGGACAGGCTATTGCAGTAACTGGCTCTCGCTCATAGTTTGCCGCATTCGAGCTAGTTCTAATCTTTCGATTCACGCTGCTATACTCACTCGCTACAAAATTGGTTATGGGGAATCATCATGCGTAAATTATTAGTCACAACTTTGTGGGCCACAAGCATGGCAATGTCAGCCAGTAGTGCGCTGGCGGCAGAGAGACAGTTGTTGTGGGGTGACACTCATGTTCACAGTAGCTATTCATCCGACGCCTATACCAACAACAATTTAACTGCTGGCCCCGAAACTGCGTACCGATATGCAAAGGGAATACCCGTAGTACATCCCC
>JBLHSI010000151.1:0-7710 GCA_047626655.1 Halioglobus sp. | reverse complement strand
CAATGGAATCTCTGATTGTGACCGGTAGTTACGCTCCAGAGGCTCGGATAACCGCATCGTCGACGGTCCTTAATGCCCAGCAGATTCGAGCGCTAAATAAGAAGACACTTGGTGAAGTGCTGAAAACGATTCCGGGACTGTTGGTGGAAGAGCAGGGTGGTCCGGGAGGTTTAACCGCGGTTTCCATCCGTGGGGGTGAGGCTAATTTTACGCTGGTAAAAGTTGATGGCGTTACCGTAAATGACAGCACCAACTCGCGTGGTGGCGGCTTTGATTTTTCCAACTTCAATTCTTTTATGGTGGAACGGATAGAGGTTGTGCGCGGTGCGCAATCTGCCATCTACGGCTCCGATGCCCTTGCCGGGGTGATTAATATCATTACTCGTCAGCCTGAGGCAGGGCACCAGCAAATCGTTAACGCTGGGTGGGGGCAGGACGATTTTCATACGGTGAGCCTAGCTGCAATGGGTAAGGTAGATACCATCGCCTATACCGTTGAATTGACCAGCACAGATGATGGCGAACCAACACCGGGCAGCACCAGACAAAGTGACAGCGCGAATGCCTCTATCACTTGGACGCCCCTGCAGGGGCAGGAGTTTCGACTGGGTGTACGCTATTTCGACAGTGAGCGTATGAGCTACCCTGAGCAAAGTGGCGGACCCATTTTTGCGCTTCGAGATGACCTCGATACGGCAGACTACAACGACCAAATAGCGTCTTTTGACTGGATCAGCCAAGTATCCTCCAATTGGCGTAGTCAATTCTCCGTCAGCCACTTCTATCACGAAGAGGACTATATATCTCCGGGGATTCCCGAGTACTTGGAGGTGCCGCCAAATGCAAGTGACACCGAGTTTACAAGAGATCATCTACGGTGGGTAAATACGTTTAAAATCGCCGAGGGTTACGAGATTAATCTTGGTGCAGACTTTCTGGATGAGGGGGGGGACAGTACCGGATATGTCGAGTTTTTTGGTGATCGTATTCCAACCGATTTTGAGCTGGACCGATCAACGGCAGGGATATTCACCTCAATCAGTGCGCGCCTGACCCCGAAGCTGATGATTCAAAGTAGTATTCGGTATGACGACCCAGAAGGTTTTGAGAATGAGACATCATTTCACGCGGGTATCCTGCTCAATGTTACTACTGAGTTGTCTATCTCCGGCAACTGGGGCAACGCCTATAAACTGCCCAGTTTCTTTGCTCTGGGTCATGCGTTGGTAGGCAACGCCGACCTTTTGCCAGAGCAGGCCGAGAGCTGGGATGTCGGCTTACAATGGAGTCCGTCTGCAGCGCTAATGACCTCCGCTACCTATTTTTCCAACGATTATGAAGATTTAGTGGACTTTGACGATGCAACTTTTCGCAATGTTAATCGCCAGCAGGTGCTGACCAGCGGCGTCGAGCTGCAGGTGACTTGGTCTCCCTCTTCGAATGTATCGCTGTCAGCGCAGAGCACTTATACAGACATCGAGGTGAAGGGTGAGGATACCGTACTTACCGGTCGTCCAGAGCTGGTTGCAGGGCTCTGGGCCAACTGGCAATTCACGCAACAATGGGGCACTGTACTTGACTATCGATATGGCGGTGAGCAGTGGGCGGCTTCCAGGCATACCGGTAACGAGGTGACAGAAAAACTACCGTCCTATAATCGGTTAGATTGGGTACTAAGGTTTCAGCCAAATGAGAACTGGCAGCTACAGTTTTCGGTCGATAATTTGCTGGATGAAGACTATGTCACTGCTGTTGGTTTTAACGCACCGGGCGCCTTGTATCGTATAGGTGCAACACTTCAGTATTAGAAACGTATTTCATTGTTTTAAGTGTCTGCACTTGTCCCGCTTTGAGAAAATAGCAGATTGCTAGCGGGGGCATAAAGCGTAGTCTGTGCCCTTGTTCTTTTGCTCAACGCTACTTAGTATGAGGCCTACCCGAATTGTCGGAGTTCGCTTTTTGAAAACTGTAGTGCTTTACCCTTTGCTGGTACTGATCTTACTAGTGGGCTGTTCCGATGGGACAGACATGAGTGCTGTCACTGAGACCATTGAACCCCCAGATTTACCTGCGATTAGTTATGATGAGCAGGGCCCGTATCCGGTTGGAAACCAAACCATCAGTGTGATGAACGCCAGCCGGGGGCGGATGCTCGATGTGGAAATTTGGTATCCCGCCAATATCACTGGAAGTGGCCAGTCTATTCTGGATTTCGCCGGTAGCGAAGCTGAGCGCGACGCGCTGCAACAGTTGTTGGCAGATGTTCCCCAGAACTGCACGCGACGAGAAACAAACTCAAGTGCCTCACCAGAGCCCATCATCACTATCCCGTTCAAGCTGCCTCTGGTAGTGTTTTCCCATTGCTATGAGTGCACGCGTTACTCTTTATTTTCGCTGGCAGAGCGCTTGGCAAGTCACGGTATTGCTTTTGCCGCGCCAGATCACGCAATGAACACCTTGTTTGACAGCGGAGCGATGATTAATGCGGAGTTTCTCGCCACTCGCGCCAGCGATATTTCAGCCGTGCTCGATGAGCTGCTTATCGACAATTCGCAAGCGTTACCCGTATCTTTGCAGGGACGTTTTGATGCGACTAAAATAGGTGTTGCTGGACATAGCTATGGTGCTGTCACAGCGGGTAAGGTATTGCAGGATGACGACCGCTTTAAAGCCGGGCTCATTATCGCAGCGCCCGTAGAAAGTCCTGTGCTGTTAGGTGTCACTGTGGAGCAGATAACCGAGCCGATGCTGTTTATGTTGGCCCAGGAAGATAACAGCATAGGCCTCCTGGGAAACGCGGTGATGCGGCAGAACTATGATGTGGCGCCAAGTCCAGCATGGAAAATTGAAATGGCTGACGCGGGACATTGGTCATTTTCCGACATTGCACGAATAGTGCCTGCCTTTGACGCCGGTTGTGGTGACGGGGAAAGGCAGTCCGTGCCAGGTGAACCTTTTACCTATATCGACAATGTATTGGCTCGTGAAATTACCGCCGCTTACGGCGTTCGATTTTTTGCCGCGCAACTTTTGGGCGATGAAGAGGCGGCACTGGCGTTGAGTATTTCTCTGGATCCCGGTGTCGTAGATGTACAGTCAAAATAAGCAGCTTAGGTAAGAAGCCTGGTCACCTTTTGAGGCTAACTGGCCGCTGCCTGCGCTAGGTATGCCATTATTTTTTCGGCCGCTACAGTCCCGTACTTTTCCATGCTTTGGCGAAACTCAGCATCGGACTCAGCCGACGCCTCAGGGCAGCTTGACCCGTCTAGGCGTGCAGCCTTCATCCATGCACAAAGCGACTCATCTTCTATCCACGCGATGGCGTTAATCAGGTCGGCAAGCGTGCTACTCAGATAATCAATATCGGAATCTGGGTGGGGTACCGGTGTACACAGCATATTTTTTCGCGCTTCATCCTGCTCGGCTAATTCTATGTGTGCGATAAAGGCTGCGCTGAACACCTGCTGGCATGTGCGTACAGGCTGCAGAGTGACACTGCCGGCTGCAAATACTGGCTGCGAAGGTTTTCTTGCAAGCCCATCGGCGGTGCAATCGACGTACAGTGTGTTCGGCTCAGTATCGAATGTGCCCTGCTCCAGTACCACATGATCTATGTCGATCCGTTGTACCCGACCAAGTCGGATGATATTTTTGATACGGCGTAGCTCCTCAATTTCGCTCATGGTTACCGTAGCGCAGCGAAACATGGTTGGTTTTACATCTTCATCAATGCGCAGCAACAGGCCTTGGGTATTGGCTCTGGCGAAAAGATCCTCGAGCGAATCAGACTCGGCTATGGCCTTAATCTGACCCAAAGTGAAGGGGCGAATCGATGTCTCGAACTGGTCTTTGGCCTGGGCGCAGGCGCGATCCCACAACCAGGATTCCCGCGGTTTTACCCAGCAAATTTTATCCGGGTTAACGCCGTTTTTAATCAAAAAGAGGCAGGCGTCAAAACTTGTTTTACCTGCACCCACAATGACATAGTTATCCCACTGGCCGCGTAAGCCCACCAGTGCATTCGGTGCTACACAATCAACTCCTTCGGCTATGTCGTAAGAGAGTAATCCCATGGCTGGGACCTGTACATTCATGAAAGTGGCGTCGACGATTCTATCTGCATCGATGGTGTAGCTGGCATCACTTATGAGCGACTGTATCTTTCCGTCTCCGCGGTAGTCGTACATTGGAAAATACTGGACACGGCCAGAACTGACGAAATCGTGCATGATAGTGTCGTAGTAGGCCAATATTTCGTTCTTGCCGGCAAGTTCATACAGGCCCTTATTACCACCGATGGTGTCGAGGCGGTCGGTGCCGAGCTGCCTGGAATTGACGCCATAGAAACTAGAGGGCTGGTGTAACTTTACAAATGGGTAGGCAACATTCCAGTGGCCACCGGGTTGATGATAACGATCAACGATAGTGATGGTCGCTTCTGATTCAGTCATCAGTACATCTATGAATGCCATACCCATGGCGCCCGCGCCGATTACCAGATAGTCAGTTTTCTTGGGATTCATTATCTTCTCTTCTTCTAATGTGGAATTATTGGCCTGCAATTATTATGTAATAACTTGAGCAAGTCTCGCACCCAACAGCTAGTATATAAACGCGGGCATCGATGGCAGTGTATGTCGCCTAAAATTATGGAGAGAAATGTAGCATGGAAAGATATCAGAGGTTGATGATCGGCAATGCTTTTTTGATCATAGTGATGAGTATGCTTGCGGGCTTTATGCTCGGTTTCGGCCTTATCGGCGGTCTGGAAATCTACCCCGGCGAGATTATTAAAGTGCCCTATTACGGTACGGCAGACGGCTGGGCGCGCGCTCACTCCGGTGGATTGACCAATGGACTATTGATTATTGGCATTGCTTTGGCGCTGCCACTCATTTCTATGGGGGAGCGGATGCGTAAGCTCACTGTGTGGGGGTTTGTGTTTATTGGCTGGGCCAATACGGTGTTTTACTGGTTTGGTAACGCCGCGGGAAGCCGGGCGCTTAGCTTTGGTGACAATCCATTGGGTGCTAGCAATCTCTTTGGCGTCATTGGCTTCGGCGTGGCCTTCGCGGGTGCGTTCCTTATTATTTGGCTGTTGTGCTATTGCGCAATCAGAGCTTTGAGCGAGAAGTAGACACGTGCCGCCTAATGCTGTTCGTCGCCGCCATCAACAGAGCGACGTCGAGGAATACTCACTGGTAGGCGGTATTGCCTATAACAGTGACCGATCTCGTCCTAGTTCCTATAACCTCAGTCAATTAAAGTGAGTGTCTTGGATCAGTAGTTTTCCGATTTTTTGATCTCGTCACCTTAAAAGGCAGATTTATATGCAATGGTATACCGGCAACACGGTCTACGACACGCTGTTGATTGTAGCGTTCGTTTTCGTTCTTTTTGTTTTGGTCAGTAGTTTTTTCGGAACTGCTCAGTACGGTGGCCGGTTTGGTGAGGCAGATAAAGGCATCAAGTTAGGATCCAAGATAGGTTGGATCATGATGGAGTTTCCGGGATTGTTGGTCTTTCCTATAGTATTTTTTATGGGCAAAAATGCTACGCAACCCGTACCGCTATTTTTCCTGTGTGTCTGGATGTTCCATTACACTAACCGGGCACTTGTTACCCCGATGCTAATGAGGGTTCAACCTGGCAGTACATCCTCCTTTGGCTTGAGCGTCGTTTTAGCAGGTTGGGTTACGCTTGCCATGCACGGTTATTTCAATGCCGCCTATATCTCAGAGCTCGGTACTCAATACACTAACGAATGGTTTTCAGACCCTCGATTTATAGGAGGGCTTACAGTGTATCTATTTGGTTTTGGCCTAAATATTCACTCGGACTCAATTTTGCGGAACCTGCGTTCGAAATATCCGTCGCCCGATGAGCCCCGTTATAAAATACCTTATGGCGGCGGTTTCAAGTTTGTTTCTTGCCCCCAATACCTGGGTGAAATGATGTCTTTTATCGGGTTCGCGATTATGACTTGGAACCTGGGCGCGGTGTTTGTACTGGCGATTACCATGGCTAACCTCGGCCCTCGAGCACTTTACACACACAAGTGGTTTCGAAAGACGTTCGAAAACTATCCGAAAGAACGCAGGGCAGTTATTCCGTTTATTCTTTGACCGCCAGTCCTTTTTTTCTGCCCGCCCTAGAAACATAGGCGGGTGCAGAAATGGCCAACGGGTAAAGAACTCAGACTTTTTTCATATGGGTCAGCATGGAGGGGGTGACACGCCAATCTCGGCCGCCGTGAACAAAGGTTTGTTCTATCTTGAACCGAGACAAAATGTCTCGCAGGCGCGGATTTTTTATGCGCAGGTAGCGCCACTCAAATAGCGGATACAATTTGAGTGATCCGCCGTCTTTGATTACCCGCATAAACTCAGTAAAAATGTCTGCCAACAGGTCCTCGTCTTCTATCCACACAAACAGCAGATAGCTGCACAGTATCTCGTCAACACTGTGATCTTCAAAAGGCAGTTCCTGGGCGCTCGCTGGCAGGGCATTGGCGAGTCCGGGGGCGTTAATGCTGAAACGTCCGCTTCCACCGGTAGCTCTTGCGACAGCGCGTTCAGCGATGCCAAATGTAATGTCTGTACCAATGAGCGGGTCAACGCCGTAGAATTCTATGCCAGCGTCATGGCAGGCCCGAAACATGGAGTCTTCGGCGTAGGGTGTGTAGCCACAAGCTACATCGACAACACGCTTACCGCTCAGACTTTGCAGCACGGCCGATGCAGGTTGGCTCTCATAAAAAACCTTGCGATAGTAGGAAAAAGGTCTAGCGGTATGAATCATATTCACTCCGCTTTTTTGTATCGCCCGGACGTAACTGTGCATCATGGCAAATGACACATTAGCGATTGGTCGACCCAAGCCCTGCTCAATAATTTTTCGGGTGCCGGTGATACTCACGCGAGCTTCCGTGCCAGTATTTTGAATACATCAGGCGAAATTCCCATGCCCAGATGGGTAGTGCAAACCTCGATGTTATCCACCTGAGGCGAGAGTCTGTCGATGCTTGCCTGCCAGCCGACTATGCCATCATTTTTAGAGTAGATGGAGGTGACGGGAACGCGAATCGGGTTGCTTTCGCGCCCGGCAACAGTTGCCTCTATCGCATCTACGTCTACGCCACGTTGTCTGTAAAGGTTTCCAAACACGGTGTATTTCGGCCCACCGACCACGGGGCTACCCAAGGTAATTACCTGCCTGACCATCGCTGGATTATCACGGGCTACTTCACGCGCAAGGACACCACCCAGACTCCAACCTACAAGGTTCACTTTGAGACCAGTAGTCTTATTGACCTGTTGCACATGCCCGGCTACCTGTGGCAGAAGCGCTTTCACATCGCCGCTGTTACGCCCCAGTTCCCACCCTTCAACATTATACCCAAGCCATGATAAATAGCGCCTTAGCAGGAAGGTTGACGAATTACTGGCGCCCAGCCCCGGCATCACAATTACCGGCTCGCCATTGCCACGTGATTGCAGTGCCAGCACTGGCGAGGAGATAAACAGCCGGGTAAATTCAAACGGCGTCAGGCTCTCTTTTGCTATTGTTACAATGGATGGCGTAACTAATTGGTTCATTGTCTTTTTGCCTCCAACAGGTTCTGTCAACTTAGCTGTTGATATCTGATAATCGGATGCGTCCGCGCCGCTTTACTGTGTATGGATTGTCACGAGGTAAGACGAGAATAGT
>JBLHSI010000150.1:0-7762 GCA_047626655.1 Halioglobus sp. | reverse complement strand
CGTGAAGAGTTGCGCGACATGGCACGCCGTCTTGGCACAGCGGGATATTATGTGGCCTTGCCTAACCTGTATTACCGCGAGGGCCGCGAGGGTAGCTATGGTTTCGACTACACACGCCTGAAAGATGATGAGCAGCATCTCTCGCGAATGTTTGGGTTGATGAGTTCGCTAAGCAACGAAATGATCGTTAATGACACCCAATTTCTGATCGAGACCATCCGCAACGACCTCGCCGCCGCCGCCGGGCCCATCGGGTGTGCTGGCTACTGCATGTCCGGACAATTTGTCGCCGCAGTAGGCGCCGCTTACCCAGATGATTTTGCAGCCATTGCCAGCTACTACGGCGTGGGAATCTTAACCGACAAAGAAGATTCGCCACACCTCAATGCTGGCAAAATTAAAGGTGAATTGTATCTGGCCTTTGCCGAAAAAGACCCCTACGTCTCGCAGGAAGTACTAGAGGCACTGCCCGCTGCTATGAAGGCCTGCGGTGTGAACTACCGAATTGAAATTTACCCAGGCACCGAGCATGGTTTTGCTTTCCCGGAAAGACCCGCTTACATTAAGGCCGCTGGCGAACGGCACTGGGAGCGCATGTTGGCGCTGTTTGATCGACAATTGAAAAACAATGCCATAGAGTCCCATTGATATGTCTTTACTTCCGTGTATCGAAAAAGAACCGAAAACAGCCGCTACTTCCAGCGTAATATGGCTACATGGGCTGGGCGCCGACGGCAACGATTTTGTGCCTATCATTCCGCAGCTGAACCTGCCCGCTGCAATGGCTGTGCGTTTTATATTTCCTAATGCACCGTCAATTCCTATTACGATCAACGGCGGGCATGTAATGCCTGCGTGGTATGACATTACGGCAATCGATATTGAGCGAACGCTGGATATGAACCAACTGAGCGAGTCGGCTGAGAAAATTCGCTTGTTGATCGACCGGGAAATAGACCGCGGTATTCCCAGCAACCGCATCGTATTAGCCGGCTTCTCACAAGGTGGTGCGGTCTCTTATCAAACAGCCCTAACTTATGTTCAACCACTGGCCGGCTTGTTGTGCCTATCAACCTATTTCGCGACCAAGGACAGTATTACGCCCAACAGCGCTAATAAGCAGATACCCATAAAAATATGCCATGGCACCAATGACCCCATGGTTTCTATACAACAGGGTAAGTTGGCATGCCAACGATTAACCGAGATGGGCTATGCGGTGGACTATAGCGAATATCCTATGGATCACGCGGTATGCCCGCAAGAAATTACTGAGATATCACGCTGGTTGCAGGAGGTGCTCGCCTGACAGCCTTGGTTTGAGAGCGTTTGTGCATAGCGATAATGTTTAGTTCCTGCTAGTGTTCGATCCACAATTTACGATCTGGATGAGAAACAAGATGAGCGATGAGCAAGTTGTAAAAGAGGACGAACCACAACACTTTATGAGCCCTTTTCTGGGTGCTAATCCGCCACCGGTAATTCGCGATCCTTATTCGGTACCGATTGCAGACATTAATGTTATCGACGGTCGCTTGTTTGAAGAGGACTTGCATTGGGAGCACTTTCGACGACTGCGTGAAGAAGATCCGGTGCATTTTAACGAGGTACCCGGTATTGGTCGCTACTGGTCTATCACCAAATTTAAAGACATTATGTACGTTGATACTCACCACGATTTATTCTCTTCTCGGCACGGTATAGCCTTGGGTCCCAGTATCGATGCTGCACCCAGCTCCAAGGACTTGGCTTTTTCTAATTTTATTGCCATGGATCCCCCTAAGCACGATCTGCAAAGGGCCACTGTCAACGGTGTGGTTGCCCCGGTCAACCTGGCAAAGCTGGAACCCATTATCCGACAACGGGTATGCACGATACTGGATAGCCTACCTGTGGGTGAGACCTTCGATTGGGTAGATTTAGTGTCCATTGAGTTGACCACACAAATGCTCGCGACCCTGTTCGACTTTCCGTTTGAAGACCGGCGCAAACTTACGCGTTGGTCTGATGTGGCAACCGCGCCACCTGGCACGGGAATTGTCGATTCGCTAGAACAGAGAAATACTGAGTTGTTGGAGTGCCTTGCGTACTTTACCAAGTTATGGAATGAGCGCGCAGCGCAGGAAACACCGGGTTCCGACCTGGTTTCTATGCTGGTCCACGGCAAAGATACCAAAGATATGCCCCCTCACGAGTTGTTGGGCAACCTGCTGCTACTTATCGTTGGCGGCAATGACACCACGCGCAACTCGATCAGTGCCGGGGTTATGGCCTTAAACGAAAATCCGGGTGAGTACGACAAGCTACGCGCCGATCCGTCACTCATTCCCAATATGGTCTCAGAAATCATCCGCTGGCAAACACCGCTGCCTTATATGCGCCGCACGGCCAACGAAGATGTTGAAATTCGTGGCAAGAAAATTAAGGCAGGTGATCAACTGCTGATGTGGTATGTGTCGGGTAATCGCGACAGCGATGTTATCGACAAGCCCGATGATTTTATTATCGACAGGGCGAAGGCCAGGCATCACTTGTCGTTTGGTTTTGGTATTCATCGATGCATGGGCAATCGTTTGGCGGAAATGCAACTGCGCATCGTTTGGGAGGAAATTCTGACCCGTTTCAGTAAAGTGGAAGTGGTCGGTAAACCGCAACGTTTACGCTCAAGTTTTGTGCGCGGTATTACAGAACTACCGGTTAGGGTTCACCCTTTGTAAAAAGGAGAGGTATCGGCAAGATACATGGCTGTAACTGATGATTCGGAAATAAAGGTGTACAGGTGCCAGTAACTCCAGTTGATCTACTTGACTGTTGTTAACGTAACTATATCGTATCCCCTTTAATGAGCAGAACCATCGTCATGGATGAAAAAGATATCTTATTTTATGACGGCCAGTGTCCGCTCTGCGTAGCGGAGGTTAATACACTTCGCTGTCGTAGCAATGACACTCTCAGTTTGAGTGACATTCATAATCTTCCGCCAGGTACCGATGGGCCAGATAAGAAGGTATTGCTGTCGCGGCTTCACTTACGAACGGCCTCTGGTGAATGGCTGACCGGTGCCCGAGCCAACCTTAGAGCTTGGGAGCATACCGATAACCCCGGTTGGACTCGCATTATGGGGTGGCCAGGCATTCGAGTGTTCACTTTCCTTGGATACGAGGTTTGGCTGATTTGGTATCGATGGCAAAAGAACCGAAGGGAAGCTGCTGATCGTGGCTGAAGTGCCCTGCGAGTATTGGCCGCAACAGTGGTCTAACTAGTGAGTGGTTTAGTCTCTGCACGTCATAGTTCAATCTCCAAAACGGCCACTTGGTTAGGTTGGGGAGGGCTGCTGCCCTTTTTCGGTTTACCTGTAGCAATGGCCATTTACCCCAACCACCAAGCCCTGTGCGCTCAGACGCTAGCCGCCTATAGTTTGGGTATTATCTGCTTTTTACTCGGTACTTGGTGGGGTCTTACTTTAATTCGCCGGTATACCTCTGCACTATTGATGAGTAACGGCCTTTTTTTAGTCACGTTTGCCAGTTACATACTGCATGATCTGCAAACATTCTTCATGACCAGCGCTTTACTATTTATAGTGCTACTGCTGATTGAAAGACGCCATGCGCTATTTAGAGAGCAGCCAGTGTATTACGCCCGACTGCGGGCATTGCTAAGTGTTACCGCCAGCTTGTCGCTGGTGTCCGCTGCTACGATAATGTACTAACCGCTTAGCGTGCGCGAGGGTGCAGGGAGTAATGGCCAGGCTAGCTGAGGTCTGCTGTATGCCGCTGCAGTAGTTGCAGAGGGACTAACTCCAGCGCTCGCTTATGGGTGCTCTCCAGAAACACCCTAGGTGCCACTTGGTTTTCGCAGGCTTCCAACCAGCGTAGTGCGCACACGCACCACCGGTCGCCCGGCTTCAGTCCGACAAACCCGAACTCAGGGCGTGGCGTCATCAGATCGTTGCCAAGGGAGCGAGAGTAGTCCAGAAATGCGCCGGAGACTTCCACGCAAATTGTGTGCGATGCCGCATCGCTGTCACTGGTGTTACAACAACCGTCCCGAAAGAAGCCTGTGAGGGGGTCCTTTCCGCAGGATGAAAGTGGTTGGTCGAACACATTGAGTGATTCTGCTAGTAATGACACGGCTGAAGTCCTATTCTGCACTTTCGCTTTTCAGGTTGTCGATCTTTCTCCTCAGTGTTTCGGCTTCCGCCGTGATTGTCGAGTACAGACGGACGTTACCATTGCGCTGCGCCTGAAAAGCCTTGGTTATTAAGGCGGCGTGCTCTTTTTGCGATTTCTTTAGTGGCGAGCTCTTGAATAGTCCAAACATAGTCAGTTCCTGTTCTAGGTATTTTGACATCTCATAGTAATATACGAGTTGGTGGGCTTTGAAGATCACTTTAGAGCCATTTTTTTGCCTCAACTACTTTATGGGTGTAACCATCGTTTAGGTATCTATTGGGCTAAAATTCATTGTTTTTTCCTCTTCCGGATAGCGCAGTCCGCCGGTAATACTCAAAGTATCGCGTAAGCCGGGTCGATTAAAGCGCTATTTAATGAGTACTCGTGGGTGTTTATTTTCATAATGGCATTGCTTATGACAAGATACCTGAAGTCTATGATACGCTGCTCGGTCTTGAGGAAATATGGTGTGGTAATGGGTGCTCTACAACAAATTAAGCGAGCTCTGAAGAGCGCGGAAACCTATCCGCAGTGGCGTGAAGCCGCGGAGGCGCATGATCGGCACAAGGGACTGGACCGCTGGCGCCTGAAGGACCATAGCCGCCAGTACGATTACGTGTCCATCAGGATGCGCCTGGACAGCTTGCGCAGTCTTCAGGCCCGGAACGACGTGCGCGGCATGTTGTATACGCTGAATGAGGGTATACACGGCAATATGGGTGGGATGGGGCGTGCTGGTTTGTATGGTCACGCGCTGGCTGGCACCAAGCGACTGATCAACGACTACATACAGGAAGTTGTCCATACTCTGGAGCATCTTGCCAGTGAAGATAGCGGTGACATTACAGAGCAAGAGAAACTGCAATTCTTCGTGCGGGCGAGGCACTGTTTTGGTCACTCGGCATTCATGATGAGTGGCTCTGGCTCACTCCTGTATTTTCATATTGGCGTCGTTCGGGCATTGCTGGAAGCGGACCTTCTTCCCACCGTAATGTCGGGGTCCAGCGGTGGCGCGATCGTGGGTAGCATTGTTTGCAGTCATTCCGACGAGGAACTGCGCACATTAATGGAACCTGAGTATTTGCTTGAGAATATGCCCGCGCCAACGGGACGCGGAAGAGCCATCGATCCGAACGAGATGGAGGAGACGCTGAAACAGTTTCTTCCCGATGACATGACGTTTCAGAAAGCCTTTGAGAAAACCCATCGCTCGATGAATGTTTCGGTTGCTCCTGCAGAAACACACCAGACGTCGCGGCTTCTCAACGCTACTACGTCACCCAGTGTGCTGATGCGCAGCGCTGTTATGGCCTCCGCAGCGGTCCCGGGAATATTTCCCCCTGTGACATTACAGGCCTTAGATAGCGATGGCGTGCGCAAGAGTTATCTGCCATCACGCAGTTGGGTAGATGGCTCGGTGAGTGACGACATGCCGGCCAAGCGTCTCGCACGACTGTATGGTGTCAATCACTACATCGTTAGTCAGACTAACCCCCATGTGCTGCCGTTTGTGAGTGATGGGCGCCGCAAGCAGACCTCCCTTGGGCTTATGCAGAATGCAAGTCGCCGGGCTGCCCGAGAATGGTTTAACGCCGTTACAATGATCGTTGACCGGGCAGACAAGCGTAATGGAGCTATCACTCACGCCACCAGCCTGATGCGATCGATCATCAATCAGGATTACGTGGGCGATATCAACATCCTGCCAGACTACCGGTGGATCAATCCGGCGCGACTATTGGGTTCGCCTGGCGAGAAGCAAGTGAGAAAACTCATTGCCTCTGGAGAGCGCTGCACCTGGCCTAAATTGGAGATGATCCGCCAGCAGACAAAGATTAGTCGCTCACTGCGAGAGATATTGCAGCGCTATGAGCGCCGCACGGTGTTTTGATAACGAACTCTTACCGATAGCAGCCCGTTGTCGGCGCCCGCCACTGTGCTGCCGGGCGAACTTTTCGATAACAGCTATGGTGTCGGGATCACTTTTTTGGTTGCAGTTGTAGCACTAGAGTCTTTGTCGGTTTCGATGTCGCCCAAATGACCGCCAAAGTGGATTTCTCAGGCGAAAAAGCGATGCAAATAAGTGCGGGGGACCACCATACTTTCCGTCGATAGGGCATTATTAACTCTGTGATTCGGCTCGTGATCGGTGTTGCTTCACATAATGGCACTAGATATAACAATATTCTATTGCGTAAAATAATAAAAGGAAGGTTGGCGACTGTGACATACCATGAAGTTTATACTCGGATATTTTTCCCCATAATCCTAGCGGGCGCATTAGCCGCATGCCAGGCCGAGCCGCCTGCGCCCGATACCCGTCCCGGCAGCCAGGGTAATTCGCCGGCAACAGCGATAACAGCAAACCTTAATCGGGCGGTGACGGCAGAGCTGGATATGGCAGACCAACGGGATTTTGAAGACGCTGCCCGTGGCCTAATTGCTTCGCAAGAAGAGCTCATTGTCGGTATGCCCGACGGCTCGCTCGCCTGGGACATGCCTGCGTACGATTTTATCACCGGCGAAGCACCGCTCAGCGTTAATCCCAGCCTTTGGCGGCAGGCCAAACTCAACAATATTCATGGACTGTTCGAGGTTACCGAAGGTATCTACCAGTTGCGTGGCTTCGACCTCTCCAACATGACCATTATCGAAGGCGATCGCGGATGGATTCTGGTCGATCCGCTAACGACCCGGGAAACCGCCGCCGCGGCCCTCGCCTTTGCTCGTAAGCACCTGGGCGCCAAACCGATTTCTGCAGTCATTTTTACCCACTCGCATATCGATCATTTCGGCGGCGTGTTATCGGTGTTGGAGTCCGACGGCAGCACCGAAGTGATCGCTCCCATCGGTTTCATGGAAGAAGCCACCAGCGAGAACGTACTAGTCGGCAGCACGATGAGTCGGCGTGCAATGCTCATGTATGGCACTCAGTTAGAGCGTTCGCCAAAAGGCCATGTAGATACTGGGTTGGGTAAAGCGCCGGCAGCCGGCAGCCCCGGCCTCACCGCACCCACACGCATTATTGAGTCCACCGGTGAAACCATGCGCATCGACGGAGTGGAGTTTATTTTCCAGAATGCCGCCGGGTCTGAGGCACCCGCTGAGCTCACCTTCTATCTGCCAGAGAAAAAGGCCTTCTGTGGAGCTGAGGTGGTCTCCAGAAACATGCATAACGTGTACACACTGCGCGGCGCAAAGGTACGTGATGCCTATAAGTGGAGTCAGTATATTGATGAAGCAATTACTCTGTTTCCAGACACGGAGGTCTACTTCGCTAGTCACCATTGGCCGATGTGGGGCAAAGCCGACATTGTAGACTTCCTGAAAAAGCAACGCGATGGCTACCGGTATACTCACGATCAGACACTGCGCCTTGCGTCTCAAGGCCATACCCCCGGCGAAATTGCTGAGGAGATTGAACTGCCTGAATCCTTGCGTGCCAGTTTCCCTAACCGCGGTTACTACGGCACTTTGAAACACAACTCTAGGGCGGTTTATCAACGTTACTTTGGATGGTATGACGGTAACCCCGCCAATCTGGATCCTCTGCCTCCGGTTGAATCGGCAGTCCGTTATGTCGATAC
>JBLHSI010000149.1:0-7791 GCA_047626655.1 Halioglobus sp. | reverse complement strand
CGGCATGTCGAGAAAGGCCAACTCCTCGTCATTTATGGGCAAGCGAATCTCGGCGTAATCGGTGGCGTAAATAGTCGCCATACTATTGCCACGATTTACAAACTGGCCTATATCAACACGCTCGCTGCGAACCCTGCCGTCATAAGGGGCAAGGACACGGGTGCGGGCAAGATCACGCTCGGCTCGAGCGAGCTGGGCTCTGGATGACTGCAGGGTGGCTTGGGCTATACGCATCCGGTTTAGTGCATCATCTTGCTGTGCTGCACTGGTAAGTTGGCGCTCCTTGAGACTACTGAGGCGATCGGCTGCTCGCCTGGCATTGGCCAAATCGCTCTCGGCCTGCACAATACCCGCTCTGGCTTGTTCCAGAGCCAATTCGTAATCCAGAGGGTCTATCTGTAATAACTGCTCACCGGCACTGAAGAACCCTCCGGACACCAGGTTGGCGTTGACGCTAATGACTCGCCCCGCCACCTCGGCCACCAGTTGGCTTTCAGTTCTGGGCGCGACGGTGCCGTGAGTCAACGACGACAGCGCCACATCCTGCAAGCTGATCGTCTGAGTTCGCACCACAGGTGCCAGCGACTCCAAAGGCCTGGAGGTGAGAGTAGGCCCGGTAGCCAAAAGCACCGCGGCCAGAGCGAATCCGGCAAGGATAATCGCCAAGGGTAGAACCAAACGCTTCAAAGTTGTCGCTCCTGTACTGACGAGTTTAAGGCCTACTGAGGATCAGAAAACTCATATTTTTTTAGATGATAGAGACCGCTACTAGAACCCGCACAGGTGTATACTGAATTGGCGCTATTTTGGATCACTCGATATCGTACTAACAACATAGTCTTGTGGTTTGCTACACTCCATTATGCCTCACACCCATTCAAACTTACCCATATTGTATTCCCTGCAACACTGCCCCTATGCCATGCGTGCCCGCTTGGGTATTTTATTGGCTGGGCAGTCGGTATTGATTCGCGCGGTTGTCACTAAAAATAAACCTACAGAAATGCTCGCGGTATCACCCAAGGGTACCGTGCCTATACTCATTATAGATGACACTGAAGGTCCCGAACAACAAAACTCTAACGTCACTATCATTGATGAGAGTGTTGAGATCATGCTGTGGGCCCTAAGGCTAAATGACCCTCATGATTTACTACAAGCCAAAGACTCAAAAAAACTCGATGCAATGCTAGAGCTTATTCGCAAAAATGATAAAGAATTTAAACCTAAGTTAGAAAACTATAAAATGGCGAAGCGGTTTCATAAGGCGTCTGAAGTGAGCGATCGCCAGAGCTGTGAGGCGTTTGTTGCTGCGTTAGAAAGAAAATTACAAAGCGGCCATTACTTAATGGGCAATCAAGCCAGCTTGGCGGACTATGCGTTACTGCCATTTGTACGTCAATTCGCACGAGTCGATCGACATTGGTATTTGCAGTCTCCTTACCCCAAATTACGAGACTGGTTAAACCGGCACTTACAAATGCCGCTATACACAAAAGCCATGGCCAAATATCCGCTGTGGCTAGATAGCAATGAAGCCTTTTTGTTAGGGAAAACCTAAAGCCCTTGTTTGTACTGAGCGTTGGTCGACACCGTAACCATCTCATGCAATTGAACGCCTGATTCGCGCACTCCATCCAACACATTTTCGAAGTGGTGCATCAACTGGACTTTATCCAGCCTGTCTTTAGACCCGCTACCAATATCAGTTAAATCAATAAAAAACTCATCAAACAAATGCGAAAAGTCGTTAACCGCATCGATGTTCAAAAATTGCTCATGGTTGTAAATACTCGGGTAGCCGCCCTTCTGCTTATCTACCGCGAATGAAATACCTTTCACGTTAGTAATAGACGTCGATTTTTCACATTTGAGCATACAGCCGTCTTCGATACTGGGTTTTTTGCAGCCAACTGTTTGCTGAAAGAAACACTGACGACTAGTCATCATCAAAATCGGGTGGTAAACGCTGTAAAATAATTTGAATTTTTCAGGACGTCTAATATTCCGAATTTGGTTCTTATTGATCTCGTTCGAGATAAATGCGCCCTTGCAGTTCAGGTCTTCTTTGAGAGTTAACAACGCATAGGAATTGGTGGTATTTAGGAACGGCCCTGCTATCCAGTCAATATTCATTTCAAACGCTTTGTATGCGATACCAGTATTATTACTGACGATCGTTTTTGGCCGCACTTCTTCAAGTACTTTAATAGCCTCCAGATAATCTTTACCTATCAGTACCGCCGGAAACCAAGGAATCAGTCTGGGGTTTTCTAACAATATCTCAATGTGTTCTCGGCTGCCCACTTTAAAGCTTTCTGGCAACTTGAAATAGACATCGGCATCTGTTTCGTTACACAAATAGATGTCCTTTATATCTGCAATTAAAATAGACATTTTGGGTTTTTCTTCGATCTTGGCATGCTGGACTAGCGGGGCTATTTCAACGACCGGAATAACTGCTACCGAACCATTGAGTAGAAATGCCAGCTTATTTTTTAGCGAGGTTAGTTCTTTAAAGGGAATATTTAGCCCTGCATCCAGACCTTCGAAATCAAAGCCCGTAATCGTATATACAGCGTTATTGAATGACCTAAACCGTTTTTCGATGGCGGCCCGATCTATGGAGGCTTTTCCCGCTCCAATTAAAGTCGCCCCGGTTCTAACGGTAAAAACTTGACCTTCAGTACCATCATCATTCAAAGCGCCTTCAGTGACGATCGCTGTTACCGTCAAAGGCGCACCTAATACTCCAGAAAACGTCAATTGAAGATTTTGTTTTTCTATACTCAGGCATTCAATTTTCTTATCTACAAGAACCCCTATCTCATTCTTTTCTTGAGATAACTCTTGCTGCGCTTCGTGGATTTGAACAACTGAAATAGCATTATTTTTTTCATTGGCATGCGTAAAACTATGATCCCGTGGATTATCGATAAACATCGACTTTTTCATGTCACCTTTCAAAAAAAGGTTGGTGAAATTCCGGTTGAACACCTTGTATAAATTTGAATCGTCGTCCCGTAACTTACCCGTTTCAACAAAGGTATCAATTTGTTTTCTCCAGCTATCAACCACGGTATGCACGTATTGCGCGCCTTTAATTCGCCCCTCAATTTTCAAAGAGTCGACGCCGGCATCTACCAGTTCGGGTAAATCAAAGTAGGCAGAATTATCTTTTAGATTAAGCGGGAATTTATTGCCGGTGGCAGTGGGTTCATATTCATCGCGGCAAGCCTGACTGCAGCGGCCACGATTACCGGAGTTGCCCACACTCACCGAGCTTGAGTAGCATTGACCAGAAAATGCAATGCACAATGCCCCATGAACAAATACTTCAGTTAGTACTTGGGTATCATGAGCGACTTTTGTTAATGCTTTAATTTCGGTCAAATTGAGTTCACGAGACAGGTTTACCCGCGAGGCACCTACTTTAGATAGAAACTCAACCTGCCCTTCATTATGGGTTGTTAGCTGAGTTGAGGCGTGTATATCCAAACTCGGGAAATACTTCTTAACCAAGTTAAACATTCCAAGATCTTGCACAATAATGCCATCGATTCCACTGTTCACCAGCTTATTCAATAGCTTAATGATACCCACTACTTCGTGTTCCAAAATCACTATATTTAGCGTTAAAAAGATCTCACAGTCATATTTATGGGCCAGTTTAACAATACCCGTTAGATCATCAAAGGAGAGGTTGGTCGCTCGATTACGTGCATTAAAGGTATCAAGACCGCAGTACACCGCATTGGCACCTGCCACAATGGCCGCTTTAATAGCATTAACATCACCCCCTGGTGCCAATAGCTCTATCTTTTTGGTCATGCAAACCCACTTCTGTCTTTGGCGGCCCATTTTGAGGGGCGATTTTATCTGTATACCCTCGGTATTACTATCTAATAGTCGGTCAAAAATACGGCAACTATGCATGCTGTGGCTCGAGGTTCCCAGTTCTTTATCGAAAAACTGTTACGGTTATCCCCGCGGCGCAATTTAACTGTATTGCCCGTTCAACAGAATGCCATCTAGCTATGTTAATGGGGCACATATGATCAAAGAGCGGGCGGAAATCCGCTATTTCAGACCTTACTTTCAGAGATTGGATCTGGTCTAGATGAGTTTTTGAAGTTCGAACATCCCGATGCCTTACATCCGAGCAATACACGGCGGGAAACTCTGGATATCGCCCTACCTGAGGGGGGGGCAGGGATCGACACGGTCACTCAGGAGTTGGTAAACGACGTCATCCCCAACGGCTCGCCAGTGCCAAACCCGGGTTTTACAGCATTTATTACCACTGGCGCTATAAGCGCATCAAGCATCATTTGCCATCGGCTGGCTAGGCATGCTCGTCGTTTTCTTCGTATTGTCCTATTACAGTGTCATTGCTGGCTGGATCGTCGCCTAGACACCCATTATTGCGACCGAAATACTCACTAGTGCTAGCGCCCAAGATGTTGGGCAGATATTTGCGAACCTTCAGGCTAGCCCCAGGGTTCTCACAGCAGGTCACGCTGCCTTAATGGCAATTACCACCTTTATTGTTGCGCGTGATATCAACGGCGGCATTGAATTGGCAATTAAAATTCTCATGCCAGCGTTTTTCGTGATGTTACTGTTAACCACTATTATATCGGGCATCATTGGGGACTTTGCGGCTGGCGCGAGGTTTCTACTAGCACCGGATTTCTCGAAAATTGCCCCCACCGTTATTCTGTCGGCCATAGGCCGGGCTTTTTTTCAATCGGCGTGGCGGGAGCACTGATCGTGACCTATGGCGCCTACATTCCTAGCGATGTTAATCTACCGCGTGCTGGCCTGACTATTACGATTTGCGACTCGCTCGTTGCTGTTATCGCCGGACTGGCAATTTTTCCCATCGTGTTTGGTTTTGGCCTGGACGCTGCGGGAGGACCGGGACTGCTGTTCGTGACTTTGCCTGTGGCCTTTGCCAGCCCGTGGATTTTCACTGTCTGGCTTTTCCTCATTCGCTTCGTGTGTCCGCCGGCGCTTATCTATCCTCTCTATCTGGGTATCTGGGACGGGCCTGGGGCCTGATAGCTGGTTGGGGCACCGCGAAGTCGCAGCGCAAAAGAGATCACATAGCGAGTCGGTTGGTTAGCTTATTAGCAGTAATATTTTTAAATATTACATTCATCACAATGTTCCATCGAATAGTTGCGCTGCAGCGGCTATGATGACTAGATTTGTTATCAGGAGATTATTGCGTGGCTTACGAATTATCGGGAAAAATTAAGTTAATACAAGAACCAAAATCGTTCAATAGTGGGTTCACTAAACGAGAAATGGTGGTCGTTGTTGAAGACGGGAAATACCCTCAGGAAATCAACATCGAATTTGTCCAGGACAAGGTAAGTTTGCTTGATAATCTGCAGATTGGACAGGATGTTACAGTAGCATTTGATATCCGTGGCCGAGAGTACAACGGCAGGTATTTTAACAATCTCAATGGCTGGAAAGTCACCACCTCAGGCGACGAGAGCCATTTTCCTACTGAACCTCCACAGCCTGAAAATCCAGATGTTGCCCCGTCTAATTTCGACGACGACATCCCGTTTTGATTTCCACAGATTGAGTTGTAACAATGATTGAAATCGCTGGTCTGGATCACATTGTCCTACGCACATCTCGCATGGAGGAGATGATCCACTTTTACGGCACCGTGCTGGGCTGCACCGTTGAAAGGCGATTGTCGCCGGAATTGGGCCTGGTGCAGTTAAGAGCTGGCACCTCGTTGATCGATCTAGTGGCTGTTGACAGTAAACTGGGCCGGGTCGGCGGTGGGCCCGCAACAGAAAGTGAGAACAACATGGATCACTTTTGCCTACAGCTTAAATCACTTCCAGAGGATCAGATTAGTCGTCACCTCACCTCACATGGTATCAACGTCGGTCAGTTCGAGCGGCGCTACGGCGCCCAAGGTTATGGCAATTCCATCTACCTACACGATCCCGAAGGAAACATGGTGGAGTTGCGCAACCGGATATAGGGGCAACGCTACCATTTTCAGCAAAAAATAAAAATCATTGCCCGCTTTTCTGCAATAGCGTTCAATACACACTAATAGCACGTCTGTGTGACACCGAGAGAGCGCTCCTCATGACCATCATGCAAAAGTTTTACTGGTGCGTTGCTAGCCTGGGTAACGTGTTAGCACTGAGTTATTTATTGTCGATAGGAGGCCTTTTCCCCGCGCTGGTTTTTATTGCCTGTCTGGCTTATACCGCCATTGGCTTTTACGACATTTTTGTCAGCAAGCACACCCTAAATCGGCTCTATCCTGTGGTGGCATATCTTCGCTATTTCCTCGAATCTTATCGCGTCGAAATCCAACAATACTTTATTGCCAATGACACCCAGGAACGCCCGTTTAATCGCGAGCAGCGCTCACTGGTGTATCAACGCGCTAAAAATGTTCGGGACACCATCGCTTTTGGCACCCAAAGAGACCTACTGGAGGAAAACTACCTGAGCCTATGGCACTCCCTGCACCCGAGAACAGTCTCGGACAGTGCCAAAAAAATTCTCATTGGCGGCCCGGATTGCACGCAACCCTATGAGGCTTCCTACCTCAATATCTCGGCCATGAGTTTTGGTTCTCTCAGCGCTAATGCCATCGAAGCGCTCAATTTGGGCGCGCAAAAGGCTGGTTGTTCACACAATACCGGAGAAGGCGGTGTAAGCCCCTATCATCTCAAGCATGGTGGTGATGTGGTCTGGCAAATTGGCACCGGGTTATTTGGTTGTCGAGACACTGAGGGGAATTTCTGCCCCGACAGTTTTTCTGCCATGGCACAGAAACCACAGATCAAGATGATTGAAATTAAGTTATCTCAGGGGGCCAAACCTGGGCATGGCGGTGTGTTACCCGTGGCAAAGATTACCGCTGAAATCGCCGCCATTCGCAACATTGCCACCGACCGGGACTGCGTGTCACCGGCGGTGAATCCCGAATGCACCACGCCGATGGCGTTACTCAATTTCATCGCCACACTGCGACAGTTGAGCGGCGGTAAACCCGTTGGCTTTAAGCTCTGTATTGGCAACCCGGTTGAATTCCTAAATCTGTGTAAAGCTATGCTGGAATCGGGTATTACACCCGATTTTATCACCGTAGATGGAGCCGAAGGTGGCACCGGTGCAGCCCCGGTTGAGTTTACCAACCGCCTGGGCATGATGTGCCTCGAAAGTGTTTTTCTAGTTCACAATGCCCTGGTGGGTACAGGCTTGAGAGACCGTATGAAAATCATCGCTTCTGGAAAAACTGCTTCCAGCTTTGATCTATTGTCAAAAATTGCGGTGGGCGCTGATAGTGTTAACGCTGCCCGCACCATGATGATGGCCTTGGGCTGTATTCAGTCGCGGCACTGTAATACCAATATGTGCCCCACTGGGGTCGCCACACAAGACCCCGCTAGAAGCAAGGCGATAGATGTTCAAGAGAAAAGTGAGCGGGTCAAAAACTTCCACCACAATACACTGGAGAGCTTCTTTGAACTGGTGGGGAGTATGGGTCTAGATGATCCGGCAAAGCTAATGCCTCAGATGGTGAAACGTCGCACACCCTATGGCCAACTAATGCCCAGCGGCAACTTACTACCGCCATTAGAAGACCAGGATCTGCTGCACGAATCTGACATTAGCGATACGTGGAAAGAGTGGTGGCGGCAAGCTCAGAGTGTTGACTTTTATGCCGAAGATAAGATTGTGCTCCACCCTACTGAACTGACTTAGCCCCGCTCGGAGCAATGGCAATGGCAATGG
>JBLHSI010000148.1:0-7838 GCA_047626655.1 Halioglobus sp. | reverse complement strand
GCAAGCGGTTGGCAATTCTTTCATTGAGGCCTATCGTCCCATCGTGGCACGCAGGAAAGACACCCCTTTTACCGATCGCGAGCGTCAGTTTCAACTGTACCGTCGTGGGCGCTATGTCGAATTTAATTTGGTGTATGACCGGGGTACGCTTTTTGGTCTGCAGTCAAACGGTCGTACCGAGGCAATCTTGATGTCGATGCCACCTTTAGTCCGCTGGGAGTACGACCTCCAGATTGAGCCGGGAACACCCGAGCATGAGCTCACCGCGCATTACTTGCAGGGCCGCGACTGGCTCGCCGATACTTAGCTGGATTTACACTTAATGATTGATACGAAAAACTACGCTGTCTTTGGCAACCCTATAAAGCACAGCAAATCGCCGGCGATTCATACGGCTTTTGCCGCACAGTGCGACAGGACCGTTCAATATCGAGCCGTGAGGGTAGAGTTAGATGACTTTGCCAGAGCGACGCGCAATTTTTTTGATAACGGTGGCGCAGGCCTCAATGTCACTGTCCCCTTCAAGCGGGAGGCCTTCGACTTGGTTGATCAGCTTAGTGATCGAGCTAAGCGTGCCGGTGCGGCTAACACTTTGTCGCCTCTTGCAGGCGGCGGTATAGCGGGTGACAACACCGATGGTATTGGTCTAGTTGGTGACATGGTGGCAAACCTGGGCTGGAGTCTGCGAGGCTTGCGTGTATTGGTGCTGGGAGCTGGCGGAGCAGTGAGGGGGGTTTTAGAACCCATTTTACGCGAACGGCCCGCGCATGTTTTAGTGGTTAACAGAACGATGGAGCGTGCACAGGAACTGGCGCAGGAGTTTTCCGATTTAGGCAGTATTGAGGGCGGCGCTTATTCACTCATTGGCAGCGGACAATTCGACGTGGTTATCAATGGCACGAGTGCCGGCTTGTCGGGCGAGATGCCCGACTTGCCCAGTAGTTTGTTAACCGAACGCAGCTGTTGTTACGATATGGTTTATGGTGCTCAGCCCACCGTTTTTATGCGCTGGGCTGCATTACATGCTGCTTGGGCCGTTTCGGATGGCTTGGGAATGTTGGTTGAACAAGCCGCACAATCGTTCTTTCTCTGGCATAACGTTAGGCCAGAGACCCGGCCGGTGATCAATCAGTTACGCGGTGCGCTTGCGGCGGCTTAGCATGGTTTAAGCAGTAGATGGCTGCGCCAAATACTGATCTTTCAATTTAACATAATTATTAGCGCTGTAGATAAAGTAGTCAATTTCTGCACCCGATAGCTCGCGCTTTTCTCGCGCTGGGCTGCCGCTGTAAAGAAATCCACTGCGCAGTGTCTTGCCGGGGGTGACTAGGGCTCCGGCAGCGATAATCACGCGGTTGGCCACCGTGACGCCATCCATTATCGTCGCACCCATTCCCACCAGAATTTCATTCCCTAAAGTGCACCCGTGCAGGGTGGCATTGTGGCCGATAGTGACGTCGTCGCCGATCAATAGAGGCCAGCCACCGTCGTTGTGGGGCCCGGCATGGGTGATATGCAATACGCAGCCATCTTGAACACTGGTTCTCGCACCTATGCGGATTTTGTGCATATCACCTCGTATGGCCACCTGCGGCCATACTGATACGTCGTCGCCAAGTACCACATCACCTATGACGACGGCGGAGGGATCGACAAAAACTCTGGCGCCCAATTGTGGACGGTGGCCCTCAAAGTCCCGAATCGCGTGGTTCTGCCGTGTCATATTTTTCCCCGTCATGTGATGCTCGCTATTTTGTTACAATAACTGCCCCGCGTGTAGCTTGCCAGCAAATTGCTGCTTGCCGGCGTTTCGACAGGAGATGACCGAGGTGAACAAAGCCAGATTTATTGCCGGAGCAGTGTGCCCCCGGTGTTCGGCGATGGATAAAATTGTGGTGGATCCCGATACAGATTCAAGGCGCTGTGTATCGTGCGGGTTTGCCGATGATAGGCCAGTGGACAAGGCGCTCCCCGTCGAGGAGGTGACCACTAGGGTAAGCCGGGCTTCTGCGAGAAGAGTAGAAACACCTGCCCAACCGATTAAGATTGTTGACTCTTAGGCGGTGGCCGTGCGCAATCGGATGGTGCTGTGCTGAATATCACTAAAATCTACCACCTTCAGCGGCTCGAACCTACCTGGCACGTCGTCCCAAACGCTCTCTTTACCTAGCAGGCCTGAAGTGGCCAAACGCACCAGGCTATCGAGGCCAGATGCAAGCTTATCCCCCAACAAATGATGGACGATAATGTTGGCCTCGGTCATATCAACGGGCAGTAACGGCTGACCTAGCGCGCGGGTATGGTGGTCGCTGACCTCCTCCAGTAAGCGATGTGCCAAAAAAGACTCATCCAAAAGGGCCTCCAAGCCAGCAACGCAAGAGAGATCTTGGGGTGGCTGCAGGAAAAAGTCTTCAGCCAAATGTAAAAAGGACGCGGCATAGCGATAAAAGCCATGCTTCCTGCTCACTTGGGTGACCAACTCGAGGGCTCCCGGGACACTCTCGATGTAATCGATAGTGAAAGCCAATAGCGCATCTATAGTGTTTTGCTGTGGCAAATTCAGGTAGACGTGCAGCTGAGGAATAAGTTGGGTCAAGCGCCCATGATATAGATGGCTGGCTCGCTCGTGTGCGATAGCGCCGGCAATGGCATTGCTTATGTCATTGATATGCTGCATGTCCTATAGCGCTCACTGGGCGAACGGAGGTTTAATAAGGCTAGACTATAGTGCAGATTTCGCACGCTCACTGTTAGCTTAATTTTGCTCTGTCAGCCACAAGTCCCCTCGGCTGAGACGCGAATAACAGCGGTATAGGGCGATGCCGCGCGACATATTGAAAGCAGAAAAAGCGAACCATAGGCCGTGGTTGCCAAAACCCTGACTTAAATACCACAGGGGCAGATACACAACCGCCATACTAAACAGCATCGTTGTCATCATGTGATGGGTCTCGGCACTGCCGATAAAAACGCCGTCTAATAGGTAGCTGGGTGCCGCGATAAGGGGTAGCAGGATCAGCCAGGGCACAGACTCCCGCATGATGTTCGTAACAGATTCGATGTCGGTGAGCAGACTAAACAACAGCGGGTAGAAAAGTAAAAACAAAGTACTCATCGCTAATGCCGTTGCGGCGCACCAGGCAGCACAATATTTGACGGCCCGATAGAACCCAGGCATGTCCCGCGCGCCCAGCCTAGTGCCTGCAAGGGCCTCAGCGGAGAAGGCAAAGCCATCCATGCCATAGGCTGCCATGAGAACTAGCTGCATCATCAGGGTGTTGGCAGCCAGCACATCTTCGCCCAGCTTTTCGCCCATCGCGGTGAAAAAGGCAAAACTAAACAGCAGGCACATGGTGCGTATAAATAAATCTCGATTGCTGCGCAGTAGCCGTCGATAGGCAGAACCGTTTCTAAGCTGTGCGTAGAAACCGGCCTCTGTTGCGGGTGCAACCTTCCACACGGCATACAGCGCCAGCGCGCAGCCCAGGTACTCGGCGAGTACGGTCGCGTAGGCGGCACCGTCGCTAAACAGTTGAAATTCAATAATAAATAGAAAATCCAGCCCAATGTTGGCACAATTGGTTATGATGACAATCAGCATGGGCCAGCGTGTGTTCTGTCGGCCAATAAACCAGCCGACAATGGCGTAGGTCACCAATACAGCAGGTGAGCTGAATATACGGATAGAGGCGTAGCTGTTTGCGAGTAGCGCAATGTCCCCTTGGGGTGACATTAGTGCGAGACCCAGACCGAGCCACAGGGGGTGCAGTGCGACGGCGATAACAGCCAGTCCCAGCGCCAATACAGCCGACTGGGCCAGGACGAGGCTGGCCTCGGACTCTTTGCCGGCCCCCATTGCTTTTGCAACAAGGCCTGTCGTGCCCATGCGCAAAAAGCTGAATCCCCAGTACAAAAAGGACAACAGGGCGCCGCCTATTGCCACAGATGCCAGGTATTGAGTATCGTCTAAGTGGCCTAAAATGGCAGCGTCGACCAGTCCCAATAATGGGATTGAAATATTGGAAAGAATCGCCGGACCAGCGATAGCCCATACTTTTTTATTCAGGGTATTTATGCCAACTCCGGTGAAAATATCAGTTTGGTTTTTTTTTACCTAGGTTTTAGCTATAATGCGCGCCGTTTTGTCGCTGCCTATAGATTACTCGCGAGTATTGTTGCAGCACCGGCGAAAAATTGTAAGTTTTGGGGAGACATCATGAATCAATTAAATGGGGACGCAGGGTATGTGTTTTAAAGCGAAGCGGCTATTTCAGCTGGCGCTTGGTCCTGTGTTAGTGCTTCTGTGCCTATTTAGCACAGGATCTTTTGCAGAGGGAACTGAAGCCAGTCCTTACAATATGACGCAAAGCGTGACCGAGGTGGGGCAAGAAATTTACAGTCTGCACATGCTCATTCTTTGGTTCTGCGTTGCCATTGGCGTGGTCGTGTTTGGAGTGATGTTTTACTCTATATACGCTCATCGAAAATCTAAAGGAGCGATAGCGGCGACTTTCCACGAGAGCACCAAGGTAGAAATAGCGTGGACAGTAGTGCCCTTTTTGATTTTGATCGGTATGGCAGTTCCGGCCACACAGACCCTAATCAGTGTTTACGATTTCGACGATGCGGAAATCGATATATTGATTACCGGTTATCAGTGGAAATGGAAATATGAATATTTGGGAGACGAGGGCGATAACGTCGCGTTTTTCAGTAATCTGCGTACCCCCCAGAACGAGATAAAGAATGGTGCGCCCAAGGGCGAGCACTATCTACTGGAAGTGGATGAGCCGATGGTGATTCCCGTGAATACCAAGGTGCGCTTTTTGGTGACTGCCAATGATGTGCTGCACGCTTGGTGGGTGCCGCAGTTAGCGGTTAAGAAAGATGCGATTCCTGGGTTTATCAATGAAGCCTGGACCTTGCCGACTAAAGAAGGCATCTATCGCGGGCAGTGCGCTGAGCTCTGCGGTGAAGGCCACGGGTTTATGCCTATTGTTGTCAATGTCGTCAGTCGCGGTGAATACGACGAGTGGCTAGCGGTAAAACAGGGTGAAGCATCGCAAATCAAAGATCTAATGGCTCAAACATTTACGCTCGGCGAGCTAGTTGAGCGCGGTGAAGGTGTATACGAGCGAAGCTGCTTGGCTTGTCACGGTGCGAGCGGTGAGGGAGGTTTAGGAGCCGCCATTGCTGGCAGTTCGGTCGCCATGGGTGACGTCAGTGACCATCTTGAGATAGGCATTAACGGCGTTCCTGGTACCGCGATGCAGGCCTTCGGTGGTCAGCTAAATGACGTAGACATGGCGGCGGTAATTACTTATCAGCGCAATGCTTTCGGCAACAATATGGGCGATATGGTTCAGCCCATTGACGTCTACAATCACAAAAAAGGCTAATTGGAGCAGTTCACAATGGGTGATCATCATCACGGACCCGCCAAGGGCCTAACTAGGTGGATAACTACCACCAACCACAAAGATATAGGAACCATGTACCTATGGTTTTCATTCTCAATGTTTATTTTAGGCGGCGCATTTGCCATGATTGTTCGGGCCGAGTTATTTCAGCCCGGCATGCAATTGATAGAGCCCGCTTTCTTCAACCAGATGACCACCCTGCACGGGTTGATTATGGTTTTTGGGGCAATTATGCCCTCTTTCGTTGGCCTGGCTAACTGGATGATCCCGATGATGATCGGGGCGCCGGATATGGCATTGCCACGCATGAATAACCTGAGTTTTTGGATTTTGCCACCGACCTTTCTGTTGCTGGCATCGACACTGTTCATGGAAGGCGGAGCTCCCGCGGCGGGTTGGACATTTTACGCGCCCCTGTCGACGACCTATGCACCTCCATCAGTGACGTTTTTCATATTCTCGATTCACTTGTTAGGTGCTTCGTCCATCATGGGCGCGATTAATATTATTGCGACGGTAATGAATATGCGGGCGCCGGGCATGACCTATATGAAAATGCCTCTGTTTGTATGGACTTGGCTGATCACGGCATTCTTGTTAGTGGCGGTGATGCCTGTGTTGGCCGGTGCTGTCACCATGATGTTGATGGATGTGCACTTCGGTACCAGCTTCTTCTCGGCGGCGGGTGGCGGTGACCCTGTGTTATTCCAACACGTGTTCTGGTTCTTCGGGCACCCTGAGGTTTACATCATTATTCTGCCTGCCTTTGGTGTGGTCTCGCAGATAATACCGACCTTCTCTCGCAAACGGCTGTTTGGTTACGACTCCATGGTTTACGCTACGGCCTCGATCGCCTTTCTGTCGTTTATCGTTTGGGCTCACCACATGTATACCGTGGGAATGCCAGTGGCCGGTGAATTGTTCTTCATGTACGCGACGATGTTGATCGCGGTGCCCACCGGTGTGAAAGTCTTTAACTGGGTGAGCACCATGTGGCGCGGCTCGCTGACATTTGAAACACCTATGATGTTCTCTCTGGGTTTCTTAGTCTTGTTCACCATCGGTGGTTTTACCGGACTGATGCTGTCTATCGCACCGGCTGACTTTCAGTACCACGACAGCTACTTCGTGGTTGCACACTTTCACTACGTGATGGTGGCGGGTGCAATATTCAGCATGACGGCAGCGATCTACTACTGGCTGCCAAAATGGTGTGGCCGGATGTACAACGAGAAAATGGGACAGGCACACTTTTGGATCTCGTTCATCGGTTTCAACATAGCCTTCTTCCCTCAGCACTTTGTGGGATTGGCCGGCATGCCGCGACGGATTCCCGATTACGCTTTACAATTCGCAGATTTCAATATGTTGTCAAGCATAGGCGCATTCATTTACGGCGCCTCGCAGATAATGTTTTTGTATAATGTAATTGCGACCATTCGATCGGGCGAGCCAACCAGTGAAGAGAAAACCTGGGAAGGCGCAGAGGGACTGGAGTGGACTATTCCAACCCCGGCGCCCTATCACACCTTTGAGACACCGCCCACGGTAAAGTAGAGGCTCACCATGATCACTATTAGCGAAAATCCTAACATCCGTACTGCAGCAAAATTGCTGGCAGTGGCGGTTGCTATGTTTGCTTTTGTCTTTGTGGTCATGGTGCCGCTTTACGATGTACTGTGCGATGTTTTGGGTATAAACGGTAAGACTAGTGGTGAGGCTTACACAGCGGTAGATATTCAGGTTGATACAAGCCGGGAGATCAAAATCCAGTTTGTTGCGACCAATAATGCTGGGATGCCGTGGGACTTTGGTCCTACTGTCACCAGCATGAAGGTCCACCCTGGCGCAGTGAACGATACCGTGTTTTACGCCCGTAACCCGCGCCCTGAAGCTATGGTTGCGCAAACCATCCCGAGCATTTCTCCTTCACGAGCGGCGGAGTATTTTCACAAGACGGAGTGTTTTTGCTTTAATCAGCAGCCTCTTGATGGGGAAAGTGAGGCCGAAATGCCTCTGCAGTTTATAGTCGATCAGGATTTGCCTGCCGATATTGGAACCATAACACTGTCTTACACAATTTTTGATGTCACAGATACAGCTACTGGCGCAATTGCGAGTCGCTGACATTCGGGATTAATACCCGGGTTACATAACGGAGAAGAAAAATGACAAACCAGGTGTCCACCGAGTACGAAACGTACTACGTGCCCCCCAAGAGCAGGCTGGCTATCTTCGCCACCGTTGGTCTGATGCTGAGCATCTTCGGTGCTTCCAGTGTCCTGAACGATATGACCTTTGGCGAGCCCGGGGCGGAGACTAATTCCTGGTCGATAATGCTGGTGGGAATATTTGTATTCGTCGGCACTTTGTTTGGCTGGTTTCGCACCGCCATCATTGAGAACCGCGCAGGCATTA
>JBLHSI010000147.1:0-7869 GCA_047626655.1 Halioglobus sp. | reverse complement strand
GGGAAGGCAAACTCACTCGCCTGGATGCCTCTATAGACCCCAACACCAGAATGCTCTACGCCAGCGCTGAAGTCATAGAACCCTACGGTAAGAATGTCTCCAAACAGGGTATGCCACTGGCGGTAGGTTTGTTTGTTGAAGCGCAGATTGAAGGGCGGTCGCTGGATGCGGCTTTGATCATACCGCGCTCCGCGCTGCGCGCTGGCGATGTGGTTTTCCTGATAAAAGATGGCAAGCTCGAAGTACGTCCGGTAACCCTAGTGCACAGCTCTCCCGATCGAGCGGTTGTGGCCAGCGGACTCGCGGCAGGCGAAAAAGTCATTACTTCGCCTATTCGTAACCCTATTCCCGGCATGGCACTGGCTGAAGCCAGCCGCGCTGAAGCCAGCCGCGCTGAAGCCAGCCGCGCTGACTCAAACTAAGGATCACAAAAATGGAACGAGTAATCGGGTGGTGGGCAAGGAATCCAGTAGCGGCCAACCTGCTCATGATAGGTATTTTGTTAGCGGGTTTTCTCGGCTTTCAGGCGATGGAGCGCGAAGCATTCCCTGTATTCAAGATTCAGGGAGTGGAAATCGAGGTGTTCTGGCCTGGTGCCGCGCCACAGGAAGTAGAAGAGCAAATCATTATACGAATCGAGGAGGCGCTGACCAATCTCGACAGCGTTTACCGGGTGCGATCAACAGCGGCAGAAGACTACGGCCGTATAGACGTATCGACCTACAGCTTTGTTGATATCAATACGTTTCTCAATGACGTCAAGAATACCGTCGACTCGGTTAACTCTCTGCCCAGAGACATAGAAAAACCACAGGTTAGACGCACCGAATTTCGCCAGGAAATGATTCGGGTGGCCGTTCATGGACACGTCAGTGAACGAGAACTTACTCGGCTCTCGGAGGATTTACGTGACGAGGTCGCTGCCCTACCCTATGTCTCCGTAGTTGAGCTGTTTGGCACCCGCAGAGAAGAAGTCACTATTGAAGTGTCTGAAACGTCGATGCGACGCTTCGGGCTGGGCTTTGACGAGGTGGCTAACGCAATACGAGCGAGCTCAATCAACTTGTCATCGGGCCAAGTTCGCACAGCAACCGGTGACGTGCGACTGCGTGCAAGAAACATGGCGGACTCCCAACAGGACTTCGAACAGATCATCATTCGACAAACATCCGATGGCGCCATAGTTCGCATAGGCGATGTGGCACGGGTCGTCGACGGCTATGAAGAGAACGAGATTCTTGCCACGATGGACGGCGAACCGGCTGTTCTGATTCAAATGCTTAGCACCGATAATATGCAAGTTGTAAAGGCGAGTAATGCAGTGAAAGCCTGGATGGAAGAGGCACAAACTCGAATGCCAGAGGGCGTCAATTTGACCCTTTGGTTCGACACTGCCGATATTTACGAGAGCAGAATGACGACTATTTCTGAGTCTGCATACCTGGGCTTACTGCTGGTATTCGCCGTGCTCATTCTTTCGCTGAGACCCAAAGTTGCACTGTGGGTTACCGCCGGTATAGCGGTCGCATTTATAGGCACGTTTTCTTTACTACCAGGCAACGACGTCTCGCTTAACATCATGTCTACCTTTGCATTTTTACTGGTTCTGGGTATCGTGGTAGATGATGCTATTGTGGTTGGAGAGAGTATCCACGACCACGCCGAACGCATGGGGGGTGGAGTCGAGGCTAGTATCGCTGGCGCGACAGCAGTTGCTAAACCGGTGATCTTCGCGGTGGTGACTACAATGATTGCCTTTGCACCCTGGTTTTTCTTGACCGACGATGCCGCACAAATGACGCGACAGTTTTCTATCGTGATTACGATCGCTCTGACTATTTCGCTTATTGAAGCGTTTTTTATCCTGCCAGCACACTTGGCTAATCTCGAACCACGAAAACATTTAGGACCCATCGCCAAGCAGCAAAAACGCATTGAACACAGCATTATAAACTTTGCAAACACTCGCTATCGCCGGGTGCTGGCGCGGGCGACTCAACATCGCTATTTGACCACCAGCCTATTTGTTGCTGCGTTTATTATTAGTCTGGGGATTTTTATGTCGGGCTGGGTCAAATTCAACTTTATGCCTGAGGTAGAGGCCGAGCAGATTTATATTAACGTACACATGCCCAATGGCACACCCTACTCCCGCGCGCTATCGGTGTTAGATCAACTGCAAACTGCCGAGAAAAAACTTATCGCTGAAATCGAACAAAGCGCAATAGACAGCGGTGGTACCGGAAAGTTAGTTGAAGGCTGGTATACGCGCTCACGAAGGGACAGTGTCATTGCCATTATTGCGCTGGCTCCACCCGAGGAGCGAGATATGTCGGCCAAAGAGGCGGCCACCCGGTTGCGTGAGTTGGTCGGCGACATCCCTGACGCCGATGAAATAGAGGTCAACTACACCCTCGACGGCGGCGGCGGCTCGGGTATCACCTATCTTCTGAGTCACAGAGACTTGGATTTGCTGCGCACAGCAAGCCTGGATTTACAGTCTCAGCTGCGCAGCTACGATGGTACCTTCTATGTGCGTGATAGTTTGCGCGGTGAGTCGGATGAAATCCATATGCAATTACTGCCGGGCGCCGAGAAACTGGGTATCACACTGGACCAAATATCCAGGCAGGTACGTCAAGCCTATTACGGCGAAGAGGTGCAGCGCTTACCGCGAGAAAATGGCGATGTGAAAGTTATGGTGAAATACCCATTGGCCCTACGAGAAAACCTCAGCAGTCTGGATAGCTTTCGAGTTCGCGCCGCTGACGGTAGAGAAATACCGCTCATGTCGGTAGTTGATATCGAGATAGCCTCGGGCGTACAAAGAATTCAGCGTCGCGATGGCGAGCGAATAGTGAGCGTCAAAACCGATGTAAACTCTGATTTACTGAGTGATATTAACAAGGATTTAAAAGACAACTACATCCCTCAGCTAAAAGAAAAGTATCCGGGATTAGAAGTACTCAAGGGCGGAGATCAGGAAAGTGAGGAAGCCTTCTTCAATGAAATTTTCGCCCTGTATGCCATTGCCTTTTTTATGATGTATGCGGTTATTGGTGTAGCTTTTAAATCCTATTGGTTGCCACTGCTCATCATGACGGCAATTCCCTTTGGCTTTATGGGCGCAATCTATGGGCACCTATTGTGGGGAGTCTCTATGGCGATGTTCTCTTACTTTGGCATCGGTGCTGCGGCGGGCGTGGTGGTCAATGACAACCTCGTATTAGTAGATTACATTCAACGCTTGCGCGAACAGGGGAAGAGCGATATTGAGGCGGTAATAGAAGCGGGAGTAAAACGGTTTAGACCGATACTGCTAACCACCGTTACTACGTTTGTTGGGCTCATTCCGATTATGGCAGAACGCTCAACCGATGCGCAGTTCTTAAAACCCGCTGTATTGGCCTTGGCCTTCGGCGTAGCTTTTGCACTGTTGGTTACTCTGTTGATGGTTCCGTCATTGTATTTAATTGGCAGAGATTGCTCCAATGGATGGGCGCGACTTATGTCGCGCCTGTTCGCTAAAGCAGATGCACCCTACTCTTCGCCTAAATAGCGATCGGTCAATGCATCGATAGACCAGGAATCGGGTTTCTGACTGGGCGGATACTCTTCAAACGTTTCCAGAAATTGTGCAGTAGTCGCCAAGCCACGATACATTTGCGGTGCCTTACTGATCATCCAATCCCAATAGGTATTGGAATTGTGATCGGCCCGCTCATAGGGGTCTCGGCGTAGATGGAACAATTTCGACAACCTGAGAGTTACAAATGGTTCCGCCCACAAAGCCATTGTTTTACCACGATTTTCAGCGTAAACCACTTTCCAGTCTCCTACTCGAACACCTACTGGCATGCCCTCGTCATTGAGATAATGGAATTCTCTGCGCGGGCTCTGTTCAACCTCGCCCGTTAAATACGGCAGAAAGTTATAGCCATCCAAATGGAGCTTGGCTTTTTTCTGGCCAATGCGCTTCCCCTTAAGCAAATCTGCTTTAAGGTTACTATCGCCCGCGGCGGCTGACAGAGTAGGCATCCAGTCCAGGTGCGCCATCACATTATTAGACACTACACCGGCTGCAATTTTGCCCGGCCAACGCACCATTGCAGGTACGCGATAAGCCCCCTCCCAGTTGGTGTTTTTTTCACTGCGAAACGGAGTAATTCCCGCATCAGGCCATGTATTGTAATGAACGCCGTTATCGGTCGAATAAAATACAATCGTATTGTCTGCAATTTCTAACGTATCCAACTGATCCAGCATCTCGCCTATCAGTTCGTCGTGGCCTACCATGACGTCGTTGTAAGGACCCTGCCCAGACTTGCCCAAGTTTTCTGCTGAGGGATGGGTGCGAAAGTGCATGCCAGTAGTATTCAACCAAACAAAGAAAGGCATATCGTCTTTCACTGCCGCGTCGACAAACTTTTGGGCGGCTGCTACAAACTCACCATCGGTAGTTTCCATACGCTTGCGGGTTAACGCGCCGGTGTCTTCAATGCGGCCATCAGCATAGGAATGAATAACACCTCTGGGACCGAACATTTTACGAAACATAGGATCGGTAGGGTAATCGGGATCCTCGGGTTCCTCCTCCGCATTTAAGTGATAGAGGTTGCCAAAGAACTCATCGAAACCATGATTAGTGGGCAAATATTGGTCTTTGTCACCGAGGTGATTCTTGCCAAACTGGCCGGTACGGTAACCGTGTGTTTTGAGCATCTCTGCGATAGTGATGTCTCTGTCTTGCAAGCCCAATTCCGCTCCAGGCAAGCCCACCTTCGTGAGACCCGTGCGCAACCCTGCTTGGCCGGTGATAAAGGTGGAGCGACCGGCGGTGCAACTTTGATCACCGTAGTAGTCGGTGAATCGTATGCCCTCATCGGCGATTCTATCTATATTGGGTGTTCTATAACCCATGATGCCGTCGCTATAGGCACTAATATTGGTAATACCAATATCGTCGCCCCACAAGATCATGATGTTGGGTTTGTCTGCTGCACTAGCTGCAAACGAACCACCCCCTAGAGCCAGCAGGCATGTACCCGCCACTAGTTTTCGTAAGATCATTTGTATCTCCCAAAGTGTGAGCTATAAATCTGTGCAAGACGGGTTCGATGAAACGCCCAAAGTATCGCGTATTTTCACCGTTAGCGATATGATGGCGACACTCGCACTAAAGGATAGCATAGATGACCGTTGGCTCTTGGAATCCAGACGTACAGGTGAACGCAGAACACAGCGCCATCGCCCCAGAAACTCTAGCACGCCTGCTAGAAATAGAGGGACAATACGGCTTGGAAAACCTTGCCGATGTGCTGGATGATGACGAGGCACAAGCACTGTCGACGACCATTACTCTAGATCACGAAGTTTGGCTAGAGACCGCTGAGTCTCAGTCTGACGAATCGCTGCTCACGCTTATCCGCTTCTTTGCTGTCGCGGAAAACCTACCCGGCTGGGAAGCTATGGAAAAATCCCCGGTAATACCGCTGGCCAAGACCCTGCGTAAACGCGGAGCCCGGCTAGACAAAACATTTTTGCAATGGCTGCGATCGGTGAGTAGTAATAGATACCTACCCTACGGCCCGCTCTAAGCTTTGCCCTTTGCCGCAAAGGCCGCTATTTGCTCTGCTGTAGCTGCTAGCTGATGCTTGTCTTTCCACTCTGAATAAGGCATGCCGTAAACGCGTTCGCGCGCTTGTTCGTAATCGACCGATTCGCCCTCGGCCTCAGCCGCCGCCACATACCATTTTGAAAGGCAGTTCCGACAAAAGCCTGCAAGATTCATTAGATCAATATTTTGCGCATCTTTTCGGCTATCCAGATGCTCCAGTAAGCGGCGAAAAACAGCTGCTTCAATATTATTTGTAGACACGATGTACTCCTTCAATTTACCTAATCAAAATGCTCGCCCATAGAGGCGACGCTGCCCAGTATCAACTGTAGCAACTGAGTTTGTCTTGCCACACCCGTCTTGGAAAAGATTGAGCTGAGGTGAGATTTCCCGGTGTTACGGGATATATTCAAGTGCTCACACGCTTCAACCAGAGTGAGACCACTGGCCAATTGCAATGCTAAATTGGCCTCTGCCCGCGTGAAACTGAAAAGCTCCATTAATACTCCCGCCGGTGTCTTACGTATTAGCGTTGGATCAGAGATAAAAATGGCCACCGAAGGATTGCGGCTTCCATCGGGCGCCGCTACCAGCGGCAGAGGTCGCAGTAACATGCCAAAGCCGGGACTTTCGCCTGTATTAGAGAGTCCCAATGCCTTAATGAAAGTGGGCTCACCGCGCATATGAGCTAACATCACCTCATCCAAATATACTCGGAATGCTTTCTGATCGCGCCGATTCACCAATCTCAACTGGCCTTTATCTTCTCGCAGCCAACTGCACTCTTGCAGTAGTTTTTGTCCCGCCTTATTACTGTGGCGAATACGGGTACTTTGATCGAGTATAAAAGCGGCGACTGCCATCTGATCAACGGCACCAGCAAACAAGGAGCGCTCACTTTCTACTCGCACGATACGTGCATGTAAACGAATGGTTTGCTGAATATGGGGGAGTAAAAGTTGACACAAGGCCCTGTCATCGGCTGAAAAATTCTCTCGCCCCTCTACTCTTGCAAACCGCAATCTGGCGTTGTTGCCCAAATCATCACCCAGATCAGCACCCATGAGGTGTGTAATACCCGTTTCCTTGACGTATTGCTGATAGTACTCGGAAGCGTAATACTCTTCCGGCACCACAAACTCTTCAACAGTAAACACCTCGCCTCTAGGAAGATTGACGAATGGGTCTAAGGCAAAGTATTTATCATTGTAGGAACTGAATATCTTCGGCGACAATACCACTGAATTAATCACCACACCGGCGTCACCTTCGCGCGGAGCGCGCAGTACCAAGGTGACATAATCGGCTGACAGTGCATCGCCTAACAAACATAAAAATTCTTCCCATGGAGGAGTCGTCACTGGCCCGCGAGACAGGGCCAATAACAATAGATTCATCCTATCGGAAAGATCATAGCGACTCATTAGATGGGCATAAACTCGCCACCGTTGACATCCAATGACGCTCCCGTCACTACGCTTGCGTAATCAGAGGCAAAAAACAGAGCTGCTTTGGCGCACTCACCGTCTTCGGGTATCACACCTAAAGGAATACTCTTTGTCACCTCAGCAATTAGCTCCTCTTGCGTGCGGCCCGTCTCTGAGGCCTGCCAGGCAAAGTAGCCCTCTACACTGGGGCCCCACATCCAGCCCATATGACAACTGTTCACTCGAATATTGTAGACGCCCAATTCCAACGCAAGGTGTTTTGTCGCGCTGCGTAACGCTGACTTGGATGATCCGTAACCGGCCTGAGTCGCCAGCGGTTTATGCTCCACCATAGTAGCGATCATTACGATCGAACCACCACCAGCGTCTTTCATGGCCGGTATACAGGCCTGCGTCAATTGCATAGTACCGAAGAAGTTAACATCCATGGCGCGCCGCCAGTCATCCAGATTAGCCGACTCAATAGGACCGAAGCTACCCGGATCATAGGCGCTGTTAAACAACACATCTATGCGACCAAATTCTGCCACCGTTTTTGCGGCGAGAGCCAGACATTGATCGCGGTCAGAAATATCTGTCACGACCTTGAGTACCTTAGTGGCACCCCCCTGCGCCAGAATTTCGGCCTCTGCCACATCGAGTTTTGCCAGTGTACGCGCCGCTAACACGACCGCTGCAGCACCTTCTTGTGCGGCCAATGTAGACAACTCCTGCCCTAGACCCGGACCAATCCCGGACACAATGACCACTTTATCTTTTAACAGCATGCACAACTCCTCGTTTAGAGATCCACTATCAATAGCG
>JBLHSI010000146.1:0-7949 GCA_047626655.1 Halioglobus sp. | reverse complement strand
GGCAGTGATTCGCGAACTCCAGATGCTCATAAAACCAACAGGGCCCCAGGAAGAGGCAAACACAGTGCCTATAAACAACATAATCCAGAACACATTGGGCGGCACGAAGTAACTGAGAACCAGCACCGTAGTACCGGTAAAAAACATAATAATCCGCGTCTTGGATAACGTCACCTCTCCGCTATCGGCTGGAATATCGTTGCTGACGCTGAAGCCAACCAGCGACAAAAAGGTCGATGCGGACGACAACGCCGCCGCCATGATTCCGGCCAGCAATAGTGCACCTAATATTTCGGGTACCAGCGATTTGGCCGCCCAGATAATCACTGTTTCCGAAGGTGTTATGTCTGGATTGGCCAGATTAATTAAGCCGCCGGCGCCATAAATCAATATTTGCAAAATGATGACGGCTAAACACGCGTAAATCGCGGAGCGCAGAACAACGTGTTCATCCTTGGCCATAAGATGCCGACTCGCTTGCCAGGGTCCAACCGCATAGACCACACCCCAGCACATATCGACCACCACAACCCAAATCAAAAAATCCAACGGGGTGTCCCAATCGGTTCCTGGCCCAACAGTGCCGTGCCAAGTGGTAATGTCTTCTTTGACATTCGAGCGTGTCAGCGTTTCGATTGCATGAGTTAAACCGCCAAAACCATCGATCAAAAAAACGACAAATACAACAGAGGCCACACCAAACAATAGGAACATTAGGGTATCGGTAATAATCACTCCCTGAGAGCCAGAGTACATAGTGAACAATGTATAACTCAACCAGGCGACCAACAGCGACTGCTGATAGCTCAAGCCGATGAGGTCAGAGAGCAGCAAGGCGGCTCCCTGGGTAACGACCAATAAATACCCGCCCAGGCCGACCACAATGGTATAGCCCGCCACACGCTGCACTCGCCGACTATTAAAGCGGCGACCGAGAAATTCGGCGACCGTCGATGCACGGCTTCGTCGCAAATAAGTACCAAATAACAGCGCACCATAGACATAACCAGCAACGGCAATTCCTGGCAGTAAAAGGTAGGGGCCCATCTGACCGTCATAAGTAAAACCAGCCTCACCGAGAAAAATGCTGGTGCTGAATACGCTCGCCACCAACGTACCTACGATGAGGAAGGTCGGCGCACGACGCCCCGCTACAAAATAGTCGTCCAGCGCCTTTACTTTCGTACCGGTGTAAGTCCCGACAAAAATAAAGATGGCCATACTAATAACGGTGACGACAATGTAGGTATCGATAAACTTACCTTTCGGGGTCAAAGTGAAAGTGGCTTATAAGGGAGTAGCTTTTTATCTCCTAGCTATGAAACAGTATAACCAGCACCTTCAAAACTCAGCCTCCGTGCCGACACGCTGGGAAGAACAGCTACAGTAGCTGTGCTGTACTACAGCGCATAAACAATCCATAAGCCTCTCAATCTAAAGCATGGAAACACCCATGCAGGAGCCAGAATAATGCCTGAAATAAGCGTACAACACCAATGTACAGCTCTAACAAATTTGGTCGAGACCGAGAGTTTTGGGGCGCCGACTGGTTCGCTACCACTGCAGACAGACAGTGGATTTTTTGAGCAGGGAAGTATGTTCGCCGGAACCTGGGAATGCGAAGCGGGTACCCTGGAACTGGATCTTGACTTGATGGAATTCTGCCACTTGCTGGAGGGCCATTGGAAGTTCACCTCCCAGAGCGGCCAGGTAACTGAGGTTCGCGCTGGCGACAGTTGGATATTCCCCCGCGGATGGAAAGGTACTGCACAAGTCATTGAAAAAGTGCGTAAAGCCTACTTCATGATCCTACCTGACGAAGGCTAGACTTTACCCACTCTGGGCTGGCCCTGTCTGTCCGAGCGGCGCCTATAATTCGTCCTTAATTTTGAAGTACGCCATGCCGACCGCCATGGCTGGTCTGCGTAATAATTTGCCTCCGGGAAACGGATAGTGTGGGATCTTCGCGAACACATCAAAGCGCTGCGGTGACCCGGCGATCATCTCCGCGGTAATCCGCGCCATCATATGCGTCTGTGCTACGCCATGCCCAGAATAAGCCTGTATATAAGCCACATTGTCTGCAAGACGGCCCAACTGCGGCATACGATTGATACCAATACCCATACGTCCACTCCAGCCATAATCGACGGCAATATCTTCCAGTTCGGGGAACACCTTTAGCATTTTTCGACGCATCGTGCCCTCCAAGTCCTTGGGCTCCAACCCGCTATAGTTAGACAGACCACCAAAGAGCAGACGGCGGTCTGCAGACAGACGGAAGTAATCTAGCGCCGTCCGAGGATCACAGACTGCTAGATCACCCGGCATTAACTTGTCCACTAAATCTTGCGACAGTGGCTCGGTTGCTACCACTGAACTACTGGCGGGCAATACCCGACTGGACAGACGAGCCTGCAAGTCACCCATATAGGCATTACCACAAAGAACAAGTTGATTGGCAGTAACACTGCCGCGCTCAGAGCGAACTTGTGGCCGGTCTCCATGAATAATCTCTACCGCACGCGATTGTTCGAATAAGCGCATACCCAGTGATTCCCCAGCGCGGGCCTCACCGATACACAGGTTCAGAGGGTGTATATGGCCATTTCCTGCATTCATCAGTCCGCCCAGATAAGCATCCGAATTGACATACTCTTTGAGCTCCTCCCGATCAAGGAGTGTATGCGCATGCGGATTGCCAATCGTTTTTTCAAATGCCTTCCACTGCGCGAAGGCCTTCATATGGCGAGGTTTTAGCGCCACGTCGCAGTAACCCCATTTAAGGTCACAGTCAATTTGGTACTTCTCTACCCGCTCGCGAATAATCTCTCGAGCCTCGAGACCCATTTGATAGATCGCCCGAACGCCATCTTCGCCTATGTGCTTTTGAAATCGCTCCGGGTCGTGGCCAATACCACCAATGATCTGACCACCGTTGCGCCCGCTGGCACCCCAACTAATGCGGTTAGCTTCTAGCAGCACCACATCGGCGCCGCGTTCCGCCAACTCCAATGCAGTATTCACGCCTGTAAATCCGCCGCCGATGACAACCACGTCAGCTTCGATATCGTTTTCCAGAGTGGGATATTGAGTCTGCCAGTTCGCAGTATCAGCGTAGTAGGAACCGGCATGCTCGCGGCTCTCTAGTGGGTTTTTTAATCCAAACATGAGTCTTCTCCAACTTAAAACGACATAAACCCGGCGCAGTTGCGCGGGTTTCCAAAGATCGATTAGGAAGCGGGAAAAGGGTCGAGATCTTCACCCCGGAAAAAATTTTGCCAGGATGCAGGCGTACAAACCCAGTGGCTCCAGGCGACATACGGGGGCGTATAGATCTTTGCAGCGGTAAGCATTCACCTAAACCTATCGAGTGACTTGAGCTACCGAAACAGTGATCCGGTAAGTGGTTCCAGCATTGAGCCTCAAGAGCCTTTACAAGTCAATTGAGGCACCTCCCTGCAGCCCTATAGGGCCGGTAGACGGGCACAAGGCCAACAGCTTATGTAAACTGCCTATACACTATTATCATATCGCCGCACGCAGGAATTTGCATGAAAATCGCCAATATAAAGGACATCGAAAACTTCCTGAAGGCAGAACCAGATACGCAGTTACTTGAGCTTCTCATGCCCGATATTAACGGCATTTTTCGCTGCAAACGTATTCATCGGCGCGAGTTCAATACGTTGTTTGAACACAGCTTTAAAGCCCCAATGAGCACGCCACTGCTCAGCATCACCGGCGAGTTTTACGACGACCATCTGGATCGCAAGATATTCGCCGGAGACCCAGACCAATTGCTACTTCCTGTGCGCGGCAGTATCGCGGCAATACCATGGCTTGAGTCGCCAACCGCGCAGGTGATCACCCGTTTCGCGGATATGGCTAAAAAGCCATCCTGGGCCGATCCGCGCAACGTACTTGCGGGCGTGATCGAGCGCTATCACCAAGAAGGTCTTTATCCTGTGATCGCAACCGAACTGGAGTTCCACTTGCTGGCACCGGGCACCGGCAATGCCCCTCGCCCACTGCTGGGTAAGATTCATGGCACAGGTATGGCACAATCAGGTATCCAATATTGTATGGCAGATGATCTAATCGATTGCGATGCTTTACTCAACGATATTGCCGTGGCATGCGACCTACAGTCAGTTCCACTGACCGCCATTCACTCAGAATTTTCTGCTGGGCAGTGGGAAATCAACACCCATCATACCGATGATCCAGTACTGGCTTGCGACCATGCGATGCTGCTAAAGCGCATCGTTAAGGGTGTGGCGCGCAAGCACGGCCTGAGCGCCACCTTCATGGCCAAGCCCTTCGTAGACGGTGCTGGTAATGGCATGCATATTCACGCCAGCGTTTACGACCGCGATGGTCATAATATTTTTGCTGAAGAAGAGGGCAGCTCGCCGGAATCGGCCACGGAAGCCCTGCGTCATGCTATAGGCGGACTCGCCGTAACGATGGATGAGTCAATGGCAATTCTGGCACCCAACGCCAATTCCTATCGCCGCTTCAAGCCTGGTGTATTCGCGCCCGCGAGCCCCACTTGGGGCTATAATCACCGCGAAGTAGCACTGCGAATACCCATCTCCTCACCACAAAATCGGCGGGTAGAGCATCGTGTAGCTGGTGCCGATGCCAATCCCTATCTGGTCGCCGCGACTGTGCTAGCAGGCATGCACCACGGCATGACACGCAAATGCGAACCAGGAGAGGCGGTACCGGCGGGCGCCGACCTATCGAAAAGTGAAGTAACACTGCCAAGACGATGGGACATGGCACTGGAGTGCTTCCGACAAGGATCGGTGTTAAAGGAATACTTGGGTGACACTTATTGCAAAACATTCGCTGCGCTACGCCAAGGAGAGTGTGATGACTTCCATTACCAGGTCGGTAGCCTTGACTATGAGTGGTACCTGCGAGCGATCTAGGTCCTGTCTGACTTACGCCGAAACTGCGCTGGCGTTTGTCCTGTTGTTTTTTTGAAGGCTGCATAGAACGTGGATGTAGAATTAAATCCCACTGCCAGCGCCACGTCTAGAATCGAGGACATATTGCCCGCTTCTTGCTCGAGAATGCAGGTTGCCTCCTGCACACGATAACGGTTGATGTAATCAAAAAAACTGACGCCTAGCCCTTCATTGATAGCCTGTGATAAGTGATTCACCGAGCAACCCAATCTCTCGGCCAGCAGCGGCAGTGAGAGCTCTGGATCCATGAACACCCGCTCCTCTTCCATTACATCAACCAGACGCCCAGTGACCGCATGCAGACCTGCTGCGCTTAATCCAGACTTGGCATAACGCTGCCCCGCCCCCTCATGGCGCCGAGCAAGGTGAGAATCACTATAGTAGTCTTCAATTCTCACCGCCGTATCGCCCACCAAAGTCAGGAACTCTGCGCCCATCCAGCCAGATTCAGGGTCATCATGGTCTCCGGGACACTCTCGATATTGAAAGGCAATCGTATTTTCGCCCGCCAGGACCTCACCCACAATGGTGTAGTGGTTATTATCCTGACGAAAATAATTTTTCAGATAATCAATGAATTCATTCCTGGCAAAGTTTTGTTTCGCAGACATGTCGATATACCTACCATCGTGCGACAGATGATCTGCGACCTGCTTGGGATCGCGCCGATTCCATGCGTCGACATAACTTTCAACAAAATCAGTGGTCTCCATCAATAGCTGTCCTCAGTGCACTGTGTAATATACCACTCTTGTAGTACCATAATTGGGCTGGCATGTCATTTGCAAATTTTCTCAAGGAGGTTAACACACCGCTGGTCGGCGTGATTCCTCTGAACTGAAAGCAGCAATGAAGAAGCCTTTATGAAGTTTTCTTCAGATTAACTGGAAGATTGATTAGCGGAACGGGCTATCGTCACGGCCAATTCCCAGCCTATAGGAAAAGAAGCTGAGCTACCGGTGCAAAGGCTATGCTAAGTGGACAAATATAAATCCAAAGTCTAACCCATGAGCGCGACTGAAGCCGACGCAAGCAAAAACAACATCAACCGCCTCAATCTCAAACAGTGGATTAAGCTGGTTGTGTATAGCCTGCTGTTGATTAATTTCGCTCTCTATGTCATCGACGACTGGCAAATTTCAACACACACACTGCGCAATGGTGGCACATTTTTTGATTACACCTCTGCATTTGCTGTCACTTTCGATACGCTCGCTTGGCTAACACTCCTGGCGCTATTCGAGCTCGAGACCTACTTACTTTCAGATGAAGCGTTTACTCGACGGCGAGTAGCGCTAATGCATGGCCTGCGCCTTGTATGCATACTTTTTTTGGCCCATACGCTTCTGGCCTACTGGACCTCGGCTATAAAATTGAATGGCCTGGTTCCAATTGAGAACGTTCAAAGCCTCTGTCAGCTCAGTGAAAAAGGCGTCTCCTATGGCTTCAACCTAAGCTATACAGACCTGAACACAGACAATTGCGCGACGCTCTCCGACGGCGATGAGTTCTATCTCATTGAGAATAATACGGTCGTCACCACTGCCCAAGGGCTGCGAATCGATCAGGAATTACTGTGGCTGGATTTAGCCGAGGCAATGGTCTGGATAGTGATTCTTCTGTGCATTGAAACGGTTGTTCGACTGCAAGACAAGAACATCACCTCAGGCGCCAGAATGCGCTTAGCCAATGTGACTAAAACACTACTGTACTGTTTTTTGTGGGCGACCGCCGCGTACTGGATCTATCGAGGTCATTACATGTATGCCTGGGATGAGGCGCTGTGGATACTCGGCTTCCTCGCCATTGAGATGAACATATCGGACTGGAAAGCAGAGATCACCGAAAACGCGACAGCCAACTAGGCCAGAGGTGGCGTAGCGCGGGCTCTGTCAGGGGCCCAAAACGGTTTTTTGCGAACAGTACAACGTGCCACTTTGTGAAAGGGTCTCAGCTCTTTCTCGTAGTTAATTTCGGCCCAGATATCTTTATCGAGACAATCGCTTCGTATCATCGCCAGAGCAATATTCGCCTTCGCAGCTGGCGACCACATGGCAGACGTGACATAACCAACCTCTTTCGAGCAGCCCTTATTGGCGTAAAGGTAGGCCCCCTCAGCCGGCTTGTTACCTTCGATATCGAGCTTGATCAGAACGTATTCTGAACCTTGGTCACGCTCCTTTAACAACGCATTACGGCCGTTAAAATGTGGTTTCCTGAAATCTACTAACCAACCCAAGCTCAGCTCAAAAGGGGTTTGATCGTGCTGATAATGGATTGTTTTTAGCGCTTCACTAAACTCCATGTCAGGCATAATGAAGCCGGCCTCTAGCCGTGCCATATTGGTCGCCGCCTCGCCGTAGGGGTGAATGCCATAGTCTTCACCAATAGCGTATAAGTCATCCCAGAGCTGAAGTGCCGCCGAGGATTTAATCCAGAGTTCATAGCCGAGATCACCAGTGAACCCCGTGCGAGACACCATCAGCTTTTCGCCATGAAAGGGGAAATATTGAATGCCAAAAGGCTTCAGATTTTCAATGCCTGTGAGTCCCATCTTCCGCAGCACAGCACAGGTCGTTGGGCCCTGGAATGATAAGCCCGCAATGTCATCAGTCGCGTCAGTCACGGTGATATCGCAGAACCCGATACAACTTTTACGCAGCCACGCCAGGCAGGGACTGCCACAAGTAAGCATGAACTCAGAGGCTCCCAGACGAAAAATGGTACCGTCATCTATCATGCGACCCTCATCGGTACACCAGCACACATAGGTGACGCGATTCTCTCGCAGCTTAGTCATATCGCGAGTTACCATGCGGTTTAGCATCGCCTCCGCATCTGCACCGCTAATGCGATACTTTTGCATGGGGCAAATATCGTAAGTGCCGCAACTATTACGGATGCAAAAATACTCGTACTCTGCGTCGTAGTAGTAGTCGGCAAATTTAAAGCCGTTCCAGCTAGACCACG
>JBLHSI010000145.1:0-8021 GCA_047626655.1 Halioglobus sp. | reverse complement strand
CGCGCTCGGCAAACCAAAGGGTTTCCGACCAAAATTCCAACTTATTTCCCTGCCCTACCAGTACCAGCTTTTTCGAAAGCTGCGCGTATTCACGCAAAGGTGCTGGCAGCACAACGCGCCCACTACTGTCTAGCTCGAGGTCGGTGGCGTAGCCCAGGATCAATCGCTGGAACCGCTTCACTGCCGGGTTCAGTCCTGGCAACGCCTGCACGTCTTTCTCAATGCGCTCCCACTCGGGCAATGGGTAGGCAACGAGACAGGCTGACTGCGTATCAATGGTGATCACTATTTGACCATCACACAGCGCCAACAATGGCTCGCGATGACGTCCTGGCATGGCCAGTCGTCCTTTCGCGTCCATATTGATGTGCTGCACACCCCGAAACACCGCATATCTCCCTATCAATTCGACTCAAGATTCCACAAAAAGCCAAATATATCCATTTATCTCCACTTCTTGCCACTATAGGTGCGTGACGAAGACACTGTCAAGGTCGGTGACAGAAAAAACGTTGTGATTTCAGATTGTTAGAGCGATATTTCAGCTCATCGGATAGGGAATCTTGGCGGGTTTCAGAAGGAATAATGTCACAAAACAGCCTAATATGGCCACTACTTAATGAAGTACATTAAGTGTCAGTCTATTTTGTTATTTCTAGGAATCGTTTTTAGTCTTGAAAGGAATAAAAGAAGTAAAAAAGGAGTTGGTCGATAAGCCGGGTTCTGTCGTGGACGATCATTCATCTGCGACCGACGTCGCCGTCGGCCTGTAGCGACCTACCCGAATCCACTGCGGGCCGCAGCTAAAGGATTCCTATTTGGTCTTGCTCCGAGTGGGGTTTACCATCGCCACGCCTGTTGCCAGCCGCGCGGTGCGCTCTTACCGCACCCTTTCACCCTTACCAACTCACTTACGTGAATTGGCGGTATACTCTCTGTTGCACTTTCCGTAGGCTCTCGCCCCCCAGGCGTTACCTGGCACTCTGCCCTATGGAGCCCGGACTTTCCTCCGTACACAACAAGGTGTACAGCGATCGCCTGACCAACTCCAGCACTAGCTTAACGCCGACGAGGGCTGGCAGCAAGGGTTGCGAGCAACAAGAGGGGCATCACAACTGGATAGGGTCGTCTTTTACGTCGAGTAAATACTGATACAGCACCTTTTTGCGCAGACCGGTAATATCCGCAACTACCGCCGCGGCGCGCTTTGCGGGCAACTCCTGCGCCAGCCTGCGCAGTAACGCAGCAGACTGGTCATCGAGTTCGGTTTCTTGTTCGCGCTTACCTGCGACAATGAGAACGATTTCGCCTCGCTGCTGATCCTTGTCTTGCGCCACAAAGTTGACGAGTTCCGCCAATGTACCCCGCTTGATCGTTTCGAAGGTTTTAGTAATCTCCCGCGCTAGTACCACTTCCCGATGATCACCAAATACCCGCTGTAAAGATTCAAGACACTCATGAACACGATGTGGAGCCTCGTAGAAAATTAGGGTACTGGACTCACGGGCGAGCTTTTTCAGGCGGTTGTCACGGGTACCCGCCTTTGCCGGCAAAAAACCTTCAAACAAAAATCGATCGGTCGCCAACCCCGAGGCACTGAGTGCGGCAATTGCAGCGCATGCACCCGGAATAGGAAAAACGTCATACCCCTTGTCCTGTACCTCTCGCACAAGGCGATAGCCGGGGTCAGATATTAACGGTGTACCCGCATCTGATATCAGCGCTACAGCCCCGCCCCTAGCGAGGCATGCCAATATTTTCCCCACCGCCGCGCCCCCGCTGTGATCGTGATAAGCGCGAGTGGCAGTCGTTATGGCAAAATGCTGCAGCAGCCGTTGACTGTGTCTGGTATCCTCAGCGGCTATTAATTCGACATCTCTGAGCACCTCCACCGCCCTAAGAGTCATATCGCCCAAGTTACCTATGGGGGTTGCAACAACATACAGTCCGGGTTTCACGACTATCCTTTTAGCTTAGGGATCAACAGATTAAACAGAAGAATAACATGACAAAATATTTAGCCAAGAGAACAACCCTTAAGACTATTAGAAATTTGATTAATCGCGGGGCACTCATCGTTATAACATTAGTGTTAAGCGCCTGCGAAATCGCTGGACCGACAAAAACAGAGCCGGTCGTATCTCACACAGGCGATGAGACACGTGTCATCAAACCTATAACCGCCGTTCCAAGCGCCCCTGCAAGCGAGTTTGCCCAGCAGTTTTCTGCTGCTGATCAGCAATTGCAGAAGTTTGACTGGATGTCCGCCCAACTCACTCTGAACACAATACGACTATCGTATACCTCGGACACCGACCGCCAATATCTAAACTACATGGATGCCCGCATACACTATATACGAGGCGATGTAGAGCGCGCACAAGTCGCGGTACAGCAGTTGTTACGCGAACCGCTTCAACCTGCTCTGGAACGACGAGCATTGAACCTAAAGCGTTACATTAGCCGACTTGCGAGAGATTACAGTGACAGTGCGCGCGCCGGTGATCAGCTGCTTCGAGCGACACCGGAGGGTGCGGAGGCAGACTCTCTAAAGCGGGAAATCTGGCGGGACCTCCAGCGGCTCCCCACTATCCAGCGGGACATTGAAGAAGACGCTGGAATTGATTCACAGTGGCTGGCCTGGATGGCACTGGCCAAGATTGGCGCCTCACACACTAGCCCTGCCCAGAGGAAGCAGGAGCTGGGACTCTGGCGCGACAAAAACCCGGATCACCCTGCCGCCGAGGCCCTACCTGGAGGCCTCGACTATCTCCTCAATACCCTACCTAAATCAAACCGGGTTGCCTTACTACTGCCACTAAGCGGCAAGTTGGCTATGGCAGCTGGTGCTATTAGAGATGGCTTCCTAGCGAGTTACTATGCCAGCAGAGAGTCGGGCGGCGAACCGTTCGATGTGCAAATTATCGACATCCTGGACTATGGCTCTGCCACCGAGGCCTACCAAAATGCTGTTGCCGGTGGTGCCACTATGGTGGTGGGACCGCTGGGAAAATTTGCCGTGAAAGAGATTGGTGAACTAGCGGACAGGCCGGTACCCGTACTCGCTCTCAACCGTACCGACGTCGCCTTTTTCGCCAGCGAGACCGCCATGGTCCAGCTCGCACTGAGCCCTGAAGATGAGGCAGAACAAATAGCCACCGTGGCATATGGGCGCGGAGCGCGCAGCGCCCTTGTGATACGCCCAGCGAGCCGCTGGGGTGTGAAAATGGCCACTGCCTTTAGCCGGCGATGGACCTCACTGGGCGGCACTATAGTTCACGACGCCTCGTACAGTGGTCAGGAGGATTACTCGCAGAGTGTTAGCAACTCACTAGGGCTACCCGCCAGTGAACAGCGAGCCAAAGATATTCGAGCCAGACTGGGCACCGATGTAGAGTTTTCACCTAGACGGCGGCGCGATATCGACGCTGTATTTTTATTCGCCAGAACCCCCGCAGAAGCGAGATCGATCAAACCTCTTTTGGCTTACCACTACGCTGGAAGCCTGCCCGTTTATGCAACGTCAAGCATCTATAGGGGCGTACCGAACACTCGTGACAACGATTTAAATGGCATCACGACGCTGGAGATTCCGTGGCTGCTAAACTTGGATAGCGACGCGCACTCTGCTCCGCAAAAAAGTGACTTTGATCACGACCGTTACGCCAGACTCAATGCATTGGGTGCAGACGCATTTCTGATTCAGTCTAGGTTTGAGCAACTGCAGGCGGGTCAGGACCTGCTCATATTAGGCAATACCGGACTGCTGAGCCTATCTCCCAAGTTACAATTAAAGCGAGAACTGTCAATGGCCACATTTGATGAAGGTCAGTTAGTTGCCCAGTAGATTATACTGCCGACTCAGCGCAAACAGCACCGAGTGTGAAAATGAAGAGCGACGGCAAGTATTATGAAGACGCAGCAGAACAATTCTTGCGCGCAGATGGTATACATATTTTGGCAAGAAACTTTGCCACTAGAGTTGGGGAAATAGATATCATCTGTCGGCACGGCAATACCTTGGTATTCGTAGAGGTAAGAGCACGCAGCAACGCTCGATTTGCATCGGCGGCCGCTTCTGTGGACAGTAAAAAGCAACAACGTCTTATTCGAACCGCACAGATGTTTTTACAGCGCAACAAGCAGTGGTCAAAATTACCCTGTAGATTTGACGTCATTGCCTTCGAACCGCGACAATTCGCAACCGAACATCCACCGACCTGGATTCGGTCGGCGTTCACTGCGTAAACTACGGGAGCAACGCTATGGATTTTTACTCGATAATCGCGAGGAATTTTCAAGATAACATTGAAACCATTGCACTGTCTGTCGATGTACTAGCAGAGCCGATGGAGCGAGCAGCAATGCTCATGACAAACGCGTTACTACAGGACAAGAAAATCATGGTTTGCGGCAATGGTCCAGATGGTGCCCTGGCGCAGCTGTTCACTTGCACAATGCTCAACAGATTTGAAAATGAACGCCCCGCTCTGCCCGCGCTGCTACTAAGCAACGATGCCGGCAGTATCACCGCCATTGCAGGTACCAGCGGCATAAACGACATCTTTTCTCGGCCAGTGCGTGCACTCGGCCAGGCCGGTGATATTTTGCTATGCATCTCCAGCGGAGATGGGCACAACAATTTGATTCGGGCGGTTCAGGCGGCCCATGAAAGGCATGTGGACGTCATCGCTCTGTCCAATACAGACAGCGGAGAACTGAGCACTCTAATTAGGTCCGAGGACGTCGAGCTAAAAGTGAACGCGCCAAGGCGGCCGCGAGTCCTGGAAATACAAACAATGGTCATACACAGCCTCTGTGAGCTGATTGATCACACCTTATTTGACAGCTATACGCGAGAGTAAGTTATGCGAATATTTATCCCCGTCATACTCATTTCCACCCTTGTGCTGAGTGGCTGTGGCAGCTTTCTAGCCACACTACAAAGCAACTCTATTGCAGATGACCCGGGTGAGCGCACCATGGGCGAGCAAATCGAGGATGAAACAATCGAAACCAAGGCTGTGGTCAATATACACTCAGCTGATAAGGGTTTCGATGAGGCACACATTTCGGTCGTCTCCTATAACGCATACGTTCTGGTGGCAGGGCAAGTGCACAGTAGGGAGCTAAAAGACAAGGCTACACAAGTTATTCGAGAAATACGGAATGTACGAAGAATCCACAACGAGCTAGAGGTCTCTGCCCCCAGTTCTGCCATGACTCGCACCAGCGACACCTGGATTACTGCCAAAGTAAAGTCCTGGTTATTGGGCAACGGTGATATCGAGGGCGGCCGCGTTAAGGTGCTGACGGAAAATGGCGTCGTTTATCTGATGGGACTGGCAACTAAAACCGAAGCTGACAGAATCACCGCCGTCGTATCGGGCTTATCGGGAGTGCAACGAGTGGTCGGGTTATTCGAATATATCGACTAGTGTAAGCGGGCTCATATTACACCCGCCTACATTATCGAACAATTTTCAGTGACGGGCGTTTGTCAGGCTTAATATGAGGCGGCTCCGGGCCGTCTGGCTCGGGGTCATGCGCAGGCGTGTCTTCGGGCTCAAACACCATGCCCTGGCCATTCTCACGCGCGTAAATACCCAACACCGCAGATACCGGCACGAAGACATCAATGGCGAGCCCGCCGAAGCGACCATTAAAAGTCACCACCTCATTGGCAATGCTCAGATCCATAACCGCGCCGGGCGATATATTGAGAACAATCTGCCCATCTTTGACATATTGCTGAGGCACAATCACATCGCTACCAGCGGCATCAACTAGCAAGTAAGGCGTGCAGTCGTTATCTACGATCCACTCGTAGAGCGCTCGCATAACATAGGGGCGACTGGGTGTCATGTTACCCCCAACTACAAGCGCATCTCGCGCTCGCGCTCCGACAGACTCTCCTGGAAGGACTCTCGGTCAAACAGAGAGTCCATGTACGCCAGTAGTGGCTTAGATTGCTTGCTGGGGCGAATATCAATACCCAAAGAAGGCAAACGCCACAATATCGGTGCGATACAGCAATCCACTAAAGTAAACTCTTCACTCATGAAGAAGGGTTTCTCCTCAAAGATCGGAGCAATCCCCACAATACTCTCGCGCAGCTCTTTAACGCTCTTTTTAACAACATTGTCACTGCGTGAAGTCAAAATCGAATCAACCAGTCCACACCAGTCTCTCTCTATACGGTGGATAATGAGTCGACTTTCGGCCCGCGCAACGGGATATACCGGCAGCAACGGCGGGTGAGGAAAGCGCTCATCCAGATACTCCATCACAACTTTGGACTCGTACAGGACCAGATCACGGTCGATAAGCGTCGGCAACGTGTGGTATGGATTGAGCTCAGACAACTCAGCGCTTGGATGCGCGGGGTCAGACTCAATCATTTCCACTGTCACACCTTTCTCAGCCAGCACGATACGCACACGGTGACTATAGTGACTCGTGTGGTCGGAATAGAAGGTCATTGAAGACCGTTTTGCCACAACGCCCATGTAGATTCCTCAGCTTAAATTAAAAATAAATTACAAAGTGGTGTTAACACGCCACTCAAGGCAGATCCGCGATTAGTGGATGTCCTTCCAGTATTCCCGGTTCAGCAACCAGGCAAAAATACCAAACAGCACGATGAACAACAGCACATAAACGCCCAGACGCTTGCGCTCAGCGGCCATAGGTTCTGCGGTATACGCCAAGAAGTTAACTAGATCGTATATCGCCGTATCAAATTCTTCCGGGCCCATAGAGCCTTCGGTCATCTGCGTGAAAGTCCCACAGGGTTCTTCCAGCAGATCTTCGCCGGTCAATGGATCGCGCTTTACGCCACCATTGGCGGCGACTGCAGGACCCATGGCACATTCCTGCATGCCTTGTAGTTCCAACATAACGTGGGGCATGCCCACGTCTCTAAAAACCCGATTGTTGACGCCGTAAGGGCGGGTTTCATCTTTATGAAAGTTGCGCAAATACGTGTACAGCCACTCTGGGTGTCGAGCACGACTCACCAGTGTCAGATCGGGAGGCGGGGCGCCAAACCAGACTTTGGCATCGGCGCTATCCATCGCATTGGTCATCAGCGCGCCCATCTTCATATCGGGATCGAACTTTAGATTCGCCTCATAAAGGTCTTCTGGAATACCTAAATCGGTCGCGACACGATTGGAGCGAGAATACTGCAGGGAGTGACAGCCCATACAATAATTCATATAGAGCATGGCACCCTTTTGCAACGACGACTTATTCATTGGATCAACCACTATCTCATCGCAGTCAATAGTGCCGCATTTGTGCCCACTCTCTGCTCCCACTGCTTTCAAGGGCAATATAGTCAGTGTCAAAATGATCGCAAGGCCGCCTAGACTACCCCAAAATCCAATGCCGCCGTCGCTGGTGGTTCTCTCTGGCACTGGCTTTGTTTTATCTATTTTTGACCACAAAGGCATCAGCAGGAAAAAGCCAAAATAGATAATAGAGCAGACGCGAGCCAACATTGTGCGGCCTTCGGTAGGCGCCTTAACCCCCAACACACCCAAGATCAAAAATGAGGCCACAAACAGCACCAACATTACTTTGGTGATAGACCCTCGGTAGCGCCATGAGTTCACCGGGCTTCGGTCCAGCCAAGGCAACATAAACGGCACAGCCACCGACGCGGCAAAGGCCACAAAGCCCCAAAACTTATCGGGTACGGCACGCAGCACCGAATAAAACGGCGTGAAATACCAAGTAGGTGCGATATGCTCAGGCGTCTTGAGAGAGTTAGCTTCCTCAAAGTTGGCATACTCAAGGAAAAACCCACCCATCTCGGGAATGAAGAACATGATAAAACAGAAGATGAACAAAAATACCGCCACCGCCTGAAGATCGTGCACCGTGTAGTATGGGTGGAAAGCAACTCCGTCTAGCGGCACACCATTTTCATCTTTATGCTTCTTGATATCTACGCCGTCGGGGTTATTGGAACCCACTTCGTGCAATGCCAGCAAGTGCAATACCACGAGTGCCAA
>JBLHSI010000144.1:0-8026 GCA_047626655.1 Halioglobus sp. | reverse complement strand
ATGAGGCACAGGCTGCCAGAGATCTATCTCAGGTAAACCGTATCGTAGATGAAAATAACGTGTCAGTTGCGCTAGAGCGATTGTCGATCTTGACAGGCCAGCGGCATAGCCATATCAACGTTCTGCAGGAAGACTTTGATATTAAACTGCCAGAACCCGCTGATCGAGCCGCATGGGTAGACTTTGCCATGCAAAACAACTTTAACCTGCAGGCGGCCCGCTACGGCGAAGAAGCTTCTCGCCAGTCTGCCAAGGCCAGTAAAATGGGCCACGCACCCACTGTGAGTGGCAATTACACCTACTCAGATTACAGCACAGAGGGTGACCTCACTCGCAAGCCCAGCACCACCTTTGATATATCGCCCAATAGTGACAACGAATTCAATAGTTGGCAGATTAGAGTAGACGTTCCGTTGTTTAGCGGTGGAGCGGTAAGCTCACAACGGCGCAGAGCGGCACAGGAGTTTAACGCCACCAGAGAAAATCGTATCAATCTGTCCCGCAATACGGTCACTAATACGCGGTCATTGCACATGACCGTGGTCAGTGACGTATCCAGAATCGCCGCACGCAAACAGAGTATCGTCTCTTCGACCAGCTCGCTGGATGCTACACAAGCCGGCTATGAAGTGGGCACTCGCAACGTAGTGGATGTACTCAACGCGCAAAATACTTTGTTTTCAGCGCAGCGTGATTATGCCAACAGCCGCTACGACTACATTCTCAATATCATGCGGCTAAAAGAACAGGCCGGTCTTTTGAGCCCCGAGGACATCAATAACCTAGACTCTTTCATGGAGATACCGCCGCCACCTTCGGCCAACAGTACGCCGTAATCACTGTTTAATTGACGGCCTTAGCTGGTCGTCAATTAACGTTAACAGGCGCTTTTTGGCGCCGCGATTATCTGCTACAACTCGCTGCCCCGCTGTGCCCATGTCCCGCCGCTTAGCCGGGTCGGCCAATAGCTGAATCAAACAAGTAGACAAATCATCCACTGCATCCAACTGTTCCATAGCCCCAGCTGCGCTCAGTAAATCGCTAATTTCCGCAAAGTTAAACATATAGGGACCAGTCACCACTGGGACACCCCATGCAGCGGCCTCTAATACGTTGTGGCCCCCGTGATTCACCAGACTGCCTCCTATCACGGCGACAGTCGCGCCGCTGAGCAAGAGCAGTAATTCGCCCATACTATCGCCCAGTAAAATGTCATCAGCAGGCGTAAGCTCCGCCCTGCGAGACCGTCGCTGGACCTGCCAACCTCCGGCGATGCATAGCTCAAAGACTGAATCAAAGCGCTCGGGATGTCTGGGAACAATCACCAACAGGCAGTTATCAACTGCCGCCCTCACTTCAGCAAAGGCGCGGAGTATTTGCTCGTCTTCTCCTGGATGGGTGCTGGCAGCGACAATCACACTGCGCTGATCAATACTCCAGGAACTGCGCAGCTCGGTCGATTGGGCGCGCAGGACCGCGTCCAACTCCAGATCAAACTTGATACTACCCGTGACCTCCAGTTGTGAGGTTTTTAAGCCCAGTTTCAAAAAACGATCACCATCAGTGCGATTCTGGCAGGCGACTATATCGAGCGCTGCCAACATACTGCCACTGAGACCGGACAAGCGGGCATAACCCCGGGCAGAACGCTCCGACATACGAGCATTTGCGAGAATAATGCGACACCCTTGTCGATGGCAGTGATGCACCATATTCGGCCACAGCTCGGTCTCCATAATAATGAGAAGCTTGGGTCGAATGTGGGAGAGAAAACGCTTCACCGCTCCAGGCACATCCCACGGCGCATACACGTGAAATACCCTCTCTCCAAACAGTGCGGTAACACGCTCCGAACCCGTAGGCGTGGTGGTGGTCACAACCAGGGCGTGATTGGGGTAGCTTTGCAGCAAGCTCTCAATAAGCGGGCCGGCCGCCAGAGCCTCACCGACTGAAACAGCATGTAACCATATTGTCGGCGATTCTTTTGACAGTGCCGTCGCATCAAAAAAGCCCAGCCTTTGTGCCAAGCGACGGCGATAAGCGGGCGCGGCGCGCGAGCGCAGCAGCATCCGTAAGAGGATAATAGGCAGCAGGCAATAATACAGAACGCTGTACAGATACCGCATGCAGGGCTCCGGTGAACTTAAGTCATTGCAGCATAGCGGTAGCCACCACTTCTGACCAGCGGACCGGTGCAACTAAGCGCTTCAATTGAGGTTATAATGGGTCTCCACCACTAGGGCTAAATAGTTAAAATGCAAGACCTGCAAATTGACATCGCGATTATCGGCGGCGGCATCGCCGGCCTATGGGCACTCAATCAGCTTCGCAACGTCGGCTATAGCGCCGTATTATTTGAACACAGTGGTTTGGGAAGCGATCAGACCATAGCCTCGCAAGGTATGATACATGGCGGCGTAAAGTATGCATTGTCCGGCGCATTAAACGGCGGATCGCAGGCCATCGCTGACATGCCCGCACAGTGGCAACAATGTTTGGCAGGTGATGGTCCAGTCGATCTTCGTGGCGCCAAGGTTCTCAGCGACGATTTCTTCCTCTGGTCTAGCGCGTCGCTGGGCTCTCGTTTCACCTCTTTTTTTGCCAGTAAAGTCATGCGCGGTCGCGTGCAAAAGCTGCGCGCCGACGATTTTCCGACGCCACTTCGAGATCGCCAATTTTCTGGACAAGTGTACAGACTGGTCGACCTGGTTTTAGATGTGCCCTCTGTGGTGAAAACCCTGGCAGAGCGCCATCGCAATGCCATTTTCAAAATCGATTGGCGCACTGCACAACTGGACCAGCAGAACGGTCAAACAACCATCCATCTCCCCGGTGCTCGCCTAACTCCAAATTGTCTGCTATTGACAGCCGGCGCTGGCAACGAGCAGCTCATTGAGCAGCTGGGAGGCACAGGTCCCGCGATGCAGCGCCGGCCACTGCAACAAGTACTGGTAAAGCACGAGTATAGTGAATCACTGTACGCACACTGCATGGGTAGCAATCCCTCGCCACGCCTCACTATTTCAACTCACACCACCAGTAGCGGCGAACCGGTTTGGTATTTAGGCGGTGATCTGGCCACAGAAGGCGTCAACGACACGCCCGAAATTCTCATCGCCAAAGCACAAAAAGAACTGCACGGCCTATTTCCGTGGATCGAATTTGGACACTGCGAGTGGCGCGTGATAAAAATTGATAGGGCCGAGCCCAAACAGTCTCGCCTATTGAAGCCCGATGAAGCCTACGTGGGTGCCGTTGACGGACTAGACAATGTATTGGCAGCATGGCCTACAAAACTGACCCTGTGCCCCGACCTAGGCAACCAAATTGAGAAGGCCTTGCAAGCTCGCAATATTCGACCCCAGTACACGCCCGATATGTCGGCGATCGCCGATCTGGGCTTTCCCGAGTTCGCCACGACATGCTGGGATGACTTGTTTTGAGTGGGTGGATGCGACCACTCGGTAGCACCGGTATGACGGTGAGCGCGCTCGGTTTAGGCACGGTTAAACTGGGTCGGGATGAAGGCGTCAAATACCCCCAAAGATTTAGTATTCCCGATAACCGCAGCGCCAGCGCCCTGTTGAAAAAAGCTCACCGGCTGGGCATCAACTTAATCGACACTGCACCGGCCTACGACAAAAGTGAAGAGCGGCTGGGTGATTTGCTAAAAGGACAACGCGACAACTGGCTGATTTGCAGCAAAGTGGGAGAAGAATTCATCGATGGCCAATCACATTTTGATTTCTCGCCAGAGCACACGCAGAGCTCTATCGAGAGAAGCCTGCGCCGCTTGAAAACCGATGTTATCGATATGGTGCTGGTGCATTCAGATGGCAACGACCAGCATATTATCAACAATTTGGGTACGTTGGATGCGCTAGCAGACATAAAGAAGCGCGGCCTGATACGCGCCTACGGGATGTCGACGAAGACTGTTGCTGGCGGTATTTCTGCGGCCGAGCAATCCGATATCGTCATGCTGACCTTCAATCTGGGCTATCGGGACGAAGAGGCCATACTAGATGCCTGCGCCAAACTCGGCTGCGCTGCGCTCATTAAAAAGGCCCTGGCCAGCGGCCATCTCAATCGGGATCACGACGACCCCGTGGCCGCCAGTATGGATTTAATTTTTGACCATGCAGGAACGAGTTCGGCGATTATCGGCACAATTTCTCTCGACCACCTAGAGCAGAACGTACTGGCCGCCCGACGCAGCCTGGGCGTTAGCTGAACAGCTAACTCGCGCCCTCTTCCTGTATTTTCGTCACTATCGCGGTGGTCGACACATTGTCCAGAAAACCTAACACAGCCACTTCCCCACCATTAGCTTCGACAATTTCCCAACCCACGACACCCTCCTTGTCGTAGTCACCCCCTTTCACCAGCACATCTGGGTGCAGCGCGTGTAACAGACCCTCTGGCGTTTCTGCGTCAAAACACACCACCCAGTCCACTGCTTCCAGTCCTGCTAACACCGCCATGCGGCGATCCTGAGGATTAATGGGCCGGCCTTTGCCTTTTAAGGTGCGTACCGAGGCGTCGCTATTAACCGCAACGATCAAACGGTCACCCAGCTCCCTGGCCTGCTCCAAATAGCCCACGTGTCCGGCATGAATGATGTCGAAGCAGCCGTTAGTAAAAACTAAGGTCTCGCCATGACTACGGGCATCTGCTACCGCAATTTGCAACTGCTCCGGGGTGACTACTCCCCGCTCCGAACCCTGATCTTTTTGCACTGCGCGGCGCAGTTCCGGTGCGCTAACAGCGGCGGTCCCCAATTTACCCACCACAATACTGGCTGCGGTATTGGCCAAAGCAACAGCGGAAGGCAAGCCTTCACCCGCCGCGACGGCCGCAGCTAACACTGCTATCACGGTATCACCGGCACCCGTAACATCAAATACTTCTCGCGCTTTGGCAGGCAGATGCAGTTCTTCCTCGCCCGGACGCAGCAGGGTCATGCCATGTTCACCGCGTGTGACCAACAAAGCGCCCAGTTCTAGTTCCTGCATGAGCGCTTCGCCCTTGGCCACCAAAGTGTACTCAGAGGCACATTCACCCACCACCTGTTCAAATTCGTGTAAGTTTGGCGTGAGCAGCGTTGCGCCTCGATAACGAGAAAAATCGCTGCCTTTAGGGTCAACCAATACCGGTAGGTTTAACGAGCGAGCCAATGCAATCAACGGCCCAGGGTCTTGCAGCGCACCCTTGGCGTAATCTGACAGAACCAGCGCTCCGCACTGCGCCAGAATATCGCGCATTCCGGTCTCCAGTTTAACCGGGCTTGCCAGCGGACCCGTTTCTTCAAAGTCCAAACGAATTAACTGCTGATGGCGGCTTATCACTCGCAACTTGGTGGTAGTCGGCCGTTCGCTGTCGCGCTCAAACAAGCACTGCACACCTGCTCCTTGCAACATGTCTTGCAAAGAGTCGGCCATTTCGTCTTCGCCGGTATAACCGCGCAGTCGCGCCGCAGCACCCAGAGCGGCAATATTAAGCGCAACGTTACCTGCGCCACCTGGCCTGTCAATAATCTCTTCCACTTTAACCACCGGCACCGGTGCTTCAGGTGAGATTCGGGAGGTAGGGCCCTGCCAGTAGCGGTCTAGCATAATATCGCCAACCACCAGAACGCTCGCCCGATCAAAGCGTGGCATGTTCAGTTTCATCGTTACACTCTCTATTTTCGTCTGCAACCGAATCATAGCACGGCTCAAGCCTCACTCGGGGGCAGGATTGCCCTTGTCATCCGTCCTTAAAAACGCTATTTTCGCAGCCCCTGGAGAAATACAGAGAGCTTGAACGTGATCGCAGACCTGCCTGATAACATTGACGATATTAAAGGGTTCTTAGCTCGCGACGAAGCCGAGGCGCTCTACCAACACGCGTTAATAGCAAGTAACAATGGGCCGGTTCTGGAAATTGGCAGCTATTGCGGCAAATCAACTATTTATCTGGGTCTTGCTGCAAAACAATTTGAACGTACGGTGTATGCTCTAGACCACCACCGCGGTTCTGAAGAACACCAATTGGGAGAATTCTTTCACGACCCGGATTTGTACGATAATAATGCGGGGCTCATGGACACCTTTCGCGAGTTTCAACGCAATATTCGTGCGGCTGGCTTAGAAGAAACTGTGGTACCGGTGGTAGCAAGCTCCGTTGCGGCCTCGCGCGATTGGCACACGCCACTTGCCATGGTTTTTATCGACGGCGGCCATAGCTTGGATGCGGCCCTTAATGATTACCGCTGTTGGACACCGCATGTTATCCGGGGTGGTATTTTGGCCATTCACGATTTATTCGCCGATCCCCATGAAGGTGGTCAGGCGCCCTATGCCATCTTTCAAATGGCACTGCAATCGGGTTTGTTCGAGCGCATCGCACAGGTCAATAGCTTGGGACTTTTAAGGAGGCTTTAAAACAGTCGGCCCGCAGGACACGTGCCACAACAGCGCTGAGTTATTATTCGCCGGCGCCCTGTTCAAACTCGGCTATCGCCTCTTCCACCGGACCGAGCATCGCGGCCGCTCGGGGATAACCGGCATACTGTGCGATAAACAATAAAAACTCGCGCGCTTCAGCAGGGTTAATTTCACCGCGTTTTAGCGACGCTTTAATTTGAATTTTGAACGTGGTGGCCTCGCCTTTCTCGGCGAGAATACCCAGCACTAAAATTCGCTTGTCGCGCATTGAAAGCGTGTCTCGTGTCCACAGCTCAGCAAACAATTGCTTCAACATGATGTCGGTAAAGGCGTAACCTTCCGGTGGCACCACAACATCGCCGGCATACACGTCCTGTATCGTTTTCTCACCCAGTGCTCGGCGCTCTTCATCGTTCATGGTTATCTACCTATCGCAACTAGTCCAAAGTACCAAACAGTTTGTCGTAAAATGACGTAATTGAAGCGTAATTTCCCCGCTGCATATTTTCGTGATGTATATGGTGCTTGGCTGCCGCCCAACTTGCCATGTTAAATGGAAAGTTCGGCAACTGGCAAAACGTATGATTAATTTGGTTGACCTGAAAATAGATAAGAAAGGTAAGCGTGATGGTACCCACATGAAAGGGACCCAGCAGCACCGACAGAAAGACAATTGACCCCATATACAAAGCCAAACCAACAAAGGTCTCTACAGGATGAACATAATGTGCATCTATGTAAGTGGGGTTCCGCGCCTGATGATGCAGGGCATGCGCAGTGCGCATCCATCCGGCACCGTGAAACCAGAATCGATGAAAAACGTAGTAGAAGAAATCATAGAACATCAAAATAACGACCACATAGAGCAATATCTCCCACAGTGGAGCTGTGGCAGTGGTAACGCAAAACGGTAATATCGCGATGAAAAAAATGACATTACAGACTAACCCGACCTTTTGATTTGCTCGGACAATAGGCGGATACTTTTCTTTTTTCCACTTTTTCTTATCACTAGCCCGGTTAATTTCTCGCATTTCCGACAAAGCAGGTAACCTGAAAAGTAGCCACTTACCCACCGTTGTTACCGCTATGATGACCCCAATAGAAAGCAGAGACGCCAACCAATTGTAGTGCTGTAAAATACTGCTTAACCACTCATTTTCCACTTATTTACCCCGCTAGACTTGCCGGTTTGAGCAGCAAACGAGCCAGCTCACGACTGGACCCCACTCCCAGCTGTTGCTGAATTTTTGCCGCCAGAAGAGCAATGTTTGGACTGCCACTGTGTTCGAAAATGTCGATTTCCAACTGCAGCGCAAGATACAGACGACGAAACGTGCCTTTTAATCGCTTTAGCGGCGCCTTACCCACGATGGCGTCAAATTCCGCTTCAAGTTGTTTCATGCTGCTTACCGAGTCTGCAATTAACGTCCACCCAAGCGGCGTGAATCGCAGAACAACTTTGCGGGCGTCGCGCGAATCACTATCGAACTGCAGATAACCCAACGTTTGCAACTCACGTGCAATGACACTAATGGCCTGCTTGCTAACATTCCAGGTTCTTGCTATTTCCTGAATTCTGCCGCCAGACTCACCAA
>JBLHSI010000143.1:0-8030 GCA_047626655.1 Halioglobus sp. | reverse complement strand
TGAGCTGGAAGCGGCTGAACAGTTGTTTAGTGAGGGCGTCCCCGCGCCGATGACCACAGTGGATATTTTATCGTCGGGCAGGTCGGCATTGGTCGACGCTGACAGAGTGCTTGGGCTGGCGCTCGCTGATGATGAAATCGATTATCTGGTAGACAGTTTTAGCGCTTTGGGGCGCAATCCAAACGACATTGAGCTGATGATGTTTGCCCAGGCTAATTCAGAGCATTGCCGGCACAAGATTTTCAATGCGAGCTGGAGTATCGACGGTGAGCCACAGCAACATTCTTTGTTTAAGATGATCCGCAATACCAATGAAGTGGGTGGGCAAAACGTGCTGTCCGCCTATTCCGACAATGCGGCCGTGGTTGCAGGCTCATACGGCGGTCGCTTTTATCCTAATCCGGAGACAGGTGAGTACGGTTACTCTCAGGAAAATATTCATCTGTTAATGAAGGTTGAGACTCATAATCACCCCACGGCAATCGCACCTTATTCTGGCGCGGGTACGGGTTCGGGAGGGGAGATTCGCGACGAAGGTGCGGTAGGAAAGGGTTCAAAGCCGAAGGTGGGTCTCACCGGGTTCTCGGTATCAAACCTCAATATTCCAGGCTACGCTCAACCTTGGGAAGTCGATTATGGTAAACCCGACAGAATAGTCTCGGCGTTAGATATCATGATTGAAGGCCCTGTAGGCGGGGCTGCCTTTAACAACGAATTTGGTCGGCCCAATATCTGTGGCTACTTTCGCAGTTTTGAAACCAGCGTCGCGGGCGTCAACGGTGACGAGGTGCGCGGCTATCACAAGCCGATCATGATTGCCGGCGGCTACGGCAATATACGCGAAGAGCATGTTGAAAAAGGTGAATATAACGCTGGCGCCAAATTAATCGTGTTGGGTGGTCCAGCAATGCTTATTGGGCTGGGCGGTGGTGCTGCATCCTCTATGGCTAGTGGTCAGAGTGCGGAGGATTTGGATTTTGCTTCCGTGCAGAGACAAAACCCCGAAATGGAGCGCCGCTGTCAGGAAGTGATTGATCGCTGCTGGCAAATGGGCGAAGACAACCCCATTGCTTTTATCCACGATGTAGGAGCCGGAGGATTATCCAACGCATTTCCCGAGTTGGTAAAAGATGGCAACAGAGGGGGGCGGTTTGAGTTGCGTAATGTCCCCAATGACGAGCCCGGAATGTCTCCGCTGGCGATTTGGTGTAACGAATCGCAAGAGCGCTATGTCATGGCCGTTGAGCCTGACAATGTTGCGTGTTTTGAGCAAATCTGCCAACGCGAGCGCTGTCCCTTTGCCATCGTGGGTGAGGCAACCGATGAATTGCACTTGCAACTCTCGGATAGCGAGTTTGGCAATGCACCGGTTGACCTGCCGATGTCGATTCTGTTTGGCAAAGCGCCAAAAATGCATAGAGAAATCACTCGAAGCTCTGTTGATCACCCTGCACTGCAATTGGATGTGTCAGTGGCAGAGGCCACCGAACGCGTGTTGCAACTTCCGTGCGTGGCGAGCAAGAGCTTTCTAATTACTATTGGCGATAGAACCATTACCGGCATGGTTACCCGAGATCAAATGGTGGGTCCCTGGCAGGTGCCGGTCGCAGATTGCGCGGTTACAACCGTGTCGTATGATAGTTTTGCCGGCGAAGCGATGGCAATGGGAGAGCGTACGCCACTTGCGATTATCGATGGTCCGGCCTCTGGTCGTATGGCAGTGGCTGAAGCCATCACCAATATTGCTGCTGCCGCTATTGCAGATATAGGCGATATTAAATTATCGGCCAACTGGATGTGTGCCGCAGGCTACGGCAGTGAAGACGAGGCTTTGTTTGACACGGTAAAGGCCGTCGGGATGGATTTTTGTCCGGCACTGGGCATTACCATTCCTGTGGGGAAAGACTCCATGTCTATGCGCACCCGTTGGCAGGAAGATGGTACTGACAAATCGGTTACATCACCGATGTCGGTCGTCATCACAGCATTTTCGCCCGTGGTGGATGTCCGCTTGTCAGCGACACCTCAATTGCATGCTGATAAAGACAGTACCCTGATATTGCTTGATTTGGGCCGTGGCAAAAATCGACTGGGTGGTTCCGCTTTGGCTCAGGTTTTTGGCCAGTCCGGTAATACCGTACCCGATATACATGAGCCACAAGACTTAAAGGCTTTCTTTTTACTCATTCAAGAATTGCTGGTAAGCAAAGCCTTATTGGCTTATCACGATCGGTCTGACGGTGGCCTTCTAACGACGCTTGTGGAAATGGCTTTCGCCGGACATTGCGGCCTCCAGATCGACTTGCAGGGCTTACCCGGAGCGGCTCTGGACTCACTCTTTAACGAAGAGGTTGGTGCTGTATTACAGGTTCACAACAGCCGCGTTGACGCTGTTTTGACTCGGGCCGCCGAAGTAGGTTTGGGCAACTGTGCGCATATAATTGGCGCACCAAGAGCGGGTGATAGCGTGCGTATTGCGAGTGGGACCGAAGTCTTGTTGGACGACTCGCGTTCGCGTTTGCAAAAATTGTGGGCCAGAACAAGTTTTGAAGTTCAGTCGCTGCGCGATAACCCCGAATGCGCCCGAGAGGAATATGAGCGAATTGATTGCGAGAGTCCCGGTTTATCGGCAAAGCTCAGTTTTGATCCGCAACAGGACATCTGCAAGCCCTTAATCGCGTCTGGTGAACGTCCTCTGGTAGCGATATTACGCGAGCAGGGCGTCAATGGCCAAGTTGAAATGGCGGCGGCTTTCCATCGCGCTGGTTTCAACGTGGTAGATGTACATATGAGTGACATTCTATCCGGTCGTCAGCATTTGGGCCGATTTAAGGGTCTAGTTGCCTGCGGCGGTTTTTCTTACGGCGACGTGTTGGGCGCCGGGGAGGGTTGGGCCAAGAGTATTTTGTTGAATGAGTCTGTTCGCGGCCAGTTTACGGAGTTCTTCCATCGCCCTGAAACATTCACTTTGGGCGTTTGCAACGGTTGCCAGATGATATCTGCCTTACAGGAGTTGATTCCAGGTGCCGGCCATTGGCCGCGTTTTGTGCGCAATCGCTCAGAACAGTTCGAAGGACGGGTGGCATTGGTAAGTGTAGAATCGTCCCCATCAATAATCATGTCGGGGATGGCGGGCTCACATTTACCTGTCGCTGTGGCGCACGGTGAAGGGCGAGCCCTATTTGCCAGCCCGGCAGAGGCAGAGGCGTGCGAGGCGAGTAACACGGTGATACTTCGCTATATTGAGCAGGATTTGTCGGTGGCCACCGCTTATCCGGCTAATCCCAACGGCTCCACCAACGCGATTGCGGGTTTGACCAGTTTAGACGGGCGGGTGAGTATCATGATGCCGCACCCGGAACGCGTTTTCAGAACGGTTCAAAACTCCTGGCAACCGGATGATTGGGGCGAGGATGGTGGCTGGTTACGCTTGTTTCGCAATGCCCGATATTGGCTGCAATAGAGCAAACAGTAAAGCACGCAGACGGGTGCCTCTTGTGGCGCCCCTATTTTTCACTATAATGACGCCCATTTTGGGTCAGAGCTACACTATGTTGAACAAATATCCGTTGTGGAAATATCTTTTAGTCCTCTTTGTCGCAGCTGTTGGCTTTTTCTATGCTGCGCCCAATTTGTATGCGCCCGATCCAGCCTTACAAATTACGGGCGAAAGCAGCTCCCAGCTGGTCGATGAGCGAACGCTTAATCGCGCCCTTACTGCCCTGGCCGAGGAAGGGGTTGAGTACTTTGGTGAAACCATTGACAACGGGGGGGCTAATGCTCTAATTCGGCTAAAAAATAGCGAGCAACAACTGGTCGCCCAGGCGCGCGTTTCGCGCGCTTTGGGTGACGGCTTTATTGTGGCTCTTAACTTGGCGCCTACCACCCCTGATTGGCTGAGTGATTATGGCGGGCAACCGATGAAGTTAGGCCTGGACCTCAGCGGTGGTGTGCACTTTAAGCTGGAAGTAGATGTTGACGCCGCCATTGACAGACGAATGGAGTTTTATACCTATTCGGTAAAAAAGGTACTGCGTGAAGAGCGTATTCGAGGCTTCGTCTCACTGTCGGGCGACTTAACGGTACATACACGGTTTAAAACAGAAGCCCAGCGCGAGCAAGCTCGCTCCGCGATAGCGGATAAATTCCCCGAGTTGGCTCTGGATCGTGTTGAAAATGGCGATAGCTGGGAACTCAACGCGGTGATGCCACAACAACTCAAGGCTGAAATTGGTGAGTATGCCGTGAGCCAAAACCTCACGACCCTGCGCAATCGAGTGAACGAGCTGGGCGTCTCCGAGCCTCTGGTTCAGCGTCAGGGCAAAAATAGAATTGTAGTCGAGTTGCCGGGTATTCAAGATACCGCCGAGGCGAAACGGATACTAGGCAAGGTGGCAAACCTCGAGTTTCGTATGGTCGCCAATATGGATGCCCCTGCCTCTGATAAGCAAAGTTATGACTATCGCAGCGCGGATCGTGGTGGTGCGAGTGAGTGGCTGGAGCGTTCGGTGATTTTAACCGGTGAGCGGGTTTCCAGCGCCCAGGCCAGTTTTGATCAGAATGGCCAACCTATGGTGAAAATTAGCCTCGACAGCGAAGGCGGTACTTTGATGTCCCGCGCCACTCGCAATAATATCAAGCGTCGAATGGGCGTGCTGTTTATCGAGCGAAAGTATAGAACTCGCTATGAGACGCAAGCCGACGGCACCGAAGTGGCGGTAAAAATTCCCTACGATGAAAAGAAACTGCTGACAGCGCCTGTTATCCAATCTGCGCTTGGGGCACAGTTCCAAATTACCGGTCTGGATAATCAGATGATGGCCTCTGAATTAGCTTTGATGCTGCGAGCAGGCGCGCTGGCTGCGCCTATTAGCTTTGTCGAAGAACGTACGGTTGGGCCCTCACTGGGTGCCGATAACATTCGTCAGGGTGTGAAGTCAGTACAGTATGGACTTGCACTCGTGATGCTGTTTATGGTGCTCTACTACCGGGTTTTTGGTGTAGCCGCCGTCGTCGCATTGAGTGTTAACCTGGTGTTGCTGATATCCGTGATGTCAATTTTGGGTGCAACCCTAACCCTACCAGGCATCGCGGGTATCGTGCTTACGGTGGGGATGGCCGTGGATGCCAACGTGCTTATATTCTCGCGAATACGGGAGGAGACCAGAAACGGCCTGTCGCCGCAAATGGCCATCCATGCGGGCTTTGAGCGGGCGGTGGCGACGATTTTGGACGCCAATATCACCACCCTCATTGTTGCGGTTATTCTCTATGCAGTGGGAACAGGTCCAATTAAGGGCTTTGCTGTAACGTTGTCTGTAGGAATTGTGACCTCGATGTTTACGGCGATTGTGGGCACCAGAGCTTTGGTTAATTTGTTTTACGGTGGGCGACGCGTCAATAAGCTCTCAATAGGAGGAAAGGGAGCATGAAGATAATCAAATTTATGGGGCAACGTAAGCTGGCCATGGTTTTTTCTTTGTTGCTGTTGGCAGTATCTATCGGCTCGTTAGCGACCAAACAGCTTAACTGGGGGCTAGATTTTACCGGTGGAACGCTGGTGGAAGTGCATTACAGTGAGTCAGCTAACCTTAGCGCGATTAGAAAAACGCTAGATGGTGCGGGCTATGGCGGGGCAATAGTGGTGAGTTTTGGTACGGATAAAGACGTGCTTATTCGCCTTGCCAAAGGCTATTCCGACACAGAGGGTGCAGCATTATTGGCCGCTTTACAGCAAGCCTCTGTGAGTGCAGTGGAGTTACGCCGGATCGAATTTGTCGGCCCTCAGGTGGGTGACGAATTGCGCGAACAGGGTGGACTGGCGATGTTGCTGGCACTCGGTTTGGTGATGCTTTACATCGCCTTCCGCTTCCAAATGAAGTTTGCTTTTGGTGCGGTTGTCGCCTTGATACACGATGTCATTATTACCCTGGGCTTCTTTTCAATTACGTCCATGGAATTTGATCTGACGGTGCTGGCTGCTCTGTTGGCGGTGATCGGATACTCCCTCAATGACACCATTGTTGTATCGGATCGGATACGAGAGAATTTTCGCAAATTGCGTCGAGCGGACTCCGAGGAAGTTATCGATATATCATTGAGCGAAACATTGGGCCGTACCGTGGTCACCTCCTTGACAACCTTGTTGGTGCTGCTTGCCTTGGCCCTTTTTGGCGGGGAGATGATTAATGGCTTTGCCATCGCCCTTATAGTGGGTGTAATGATTGGTACATACTCTTCAATTTATGTCGCCGCCAGTACATTAATAGTTCTTGGGGTGAGTAAAGAAGACCTAATGATTCCAGTGAAGGAGGGCTCCGATCAAGAGAGCATGACTCCCTAGTCTTATTGTGAACACAAGCGCGCAAACTTATTGTTTGTGCGCTTCCTACCTCTGCATACTTCTTTGGTAAAAAATTCCTCCCCAGATATAGCCCAAGTGAATATCATGGTATAACCAAAAGATACTTGCTCTTTAAATCATCATTCCTATACTGAATATCTAACGAATTACTAATCACCATAACAACGTTAGCAGTGTGACAGTGTTTCAGTGGGCACCTTAGTAGGAGATGAATTATGTTGATTTTTTCACCACCAAAAACAAAGTCTAGCGGCTTTAGTCTCGTCGAGACAATGGTCGTTATGGGCATGGTTGGTACTCTACTGGCCACTGGTGCGCCGGCCCTGAGTAAGGTCATTCAAGATAATGGTTTGCTATCGGATGTGTTTGCTTTGCGTGCCATGTTAAGCAGCGCAAGAAGTGAAGCACTTGCCCAGCGTAGCTTTGTGACGGTGTGTGCCAGCAATGATGGCACTAGTTGTTCGGGTAGTTGGAATGAAGGATATATCGCGTTCACAGATTTTGATGGCGATGGAGTCTTGGATCCTAATGGTCCCCGTGGCGATCAAATTATACAAGCCAGTGGGGAAGAACTCGCTGCCCTCAGTGCAGATTATAGTAATATCGCTGACCGTGTTCGGTTCAGTTCACAGGGTAGCGCGTTGAACTTCAGTGGCAGTATGACCATGTGCGACGATCGCGGTAGTCATTATGCCCGCGGTATATTTGTTTCAAATGTGGGCACAGTTCAGGCGTTAGTCGACTCAGATAAGCCTGCAAACGGTATAGTGAATGTGCCTGGTGGTGGCGATGTTAGCTGCTAACGCCTTTCATAGACGCCGACGTCAGTTAGCCGGGTTTACTCTGGTTGAAGTACTGGTGACGTTTATTATCCTTTCTATCGGTTTGTTGGGGATAGTGCGGTTACAGACTTTGTCTAAAGTATCTCAGCATCAAGCCGTGCAACGTCATCGCGCGGTTGCTGTCGCCGACTCCTTACTCGAGCGTATACGTATAAACCCAGCTGGACTGTCTACTTTTGCAGCGGGAGGCAGTCCGCTGGGAGGTGCTTCGATAGCAACCGAACCCAACCCTGATTGTTCGGCGGCCGCGTGCGACCCCACAGAATTGGCCGCCCATGACTTGTGGTCTTTTGAGCAGGCTCTCGATGGCGCCTCGGTGACCGTAGTGGAGGCTGGAGCAGCTACCCCCATTGCTGGACTCATTAATCCCCGAGGTTGTGTCTCGTTCACGGCAGCTACAGGAAAACTGCGCACCGGCATGTTGAGTGTACTTGTACAGTGGGATGGATTGCAGGAAACGATCGATGCTGTGCAGGCCGGTGAGGCCGTTTGTGGCGGCGCAACTGCCGGAGCGGATAAGTTTCGTCGCCAGGTGGTCGCTAGTAGTTTTGTAATAGATGAGGCTGAGTTGTGAACAATACCCAAAGTCATTATCTATCAAGGAACACTGGATTTACGCTCATCGAATTTTTGGTTGCCGTGGTTTTGGGCATTATTTTAGTGGGTGGAGTGGCGTCCGTTTACATCGGCTCCAAGCGCTCATTCATTGAGGTCGAGCAGGTAGGTTCGCTCACAGAAAATGCAAGCTTCGCGCTGCAAATGATGAATGATTCACTGCGCCACATTGGCTTTTTTGGCCCCGGTGGAGCCATTAATATTGGTAA
>JBLHSI010000142.1:0-8079 GCA_047626655.1 Halioglobus sp. | reverse complement strand
GTTGGCTATAGCAGCGGCCCTAGTGTCAAAGTTTTCAAAGAAGGCACGGTAGTCATAGATGTCATCGACACAAAGAGCAACAAACTTGTCTGGCGCGGCATTGCCGAAGGCAGAATGAAAAGCACATTGTCACAGAAAGACAAAGATCATATCGCGTCCGAGATCTCTCGCGAGCTGTTAACCGACTTCCCACCGGCTAGCGCGTCCAAGTAGCGCTAAAACACCGAAGCAACCCAGGAACGCAAAGAATATAAACCGTTTTTAGAGACGTAATTGGAGAACTAAACCATACAGATAGCCGAGACACTCTCTATACATCAGGCTAGAAAACTGGCACTGCTGTCGCAAAGACTGCCGCCGGTAAAGCAAGCGGGTAGCGCTACTGCGGCTACACTTTCGGCAATCGAACACCTCGGCTATATCCAAATAGACACCATCTCGGTGATTGAGCGCGCTCACCACCATACGCTATGGAACCGCAACCCTCGCTACCAAGCGACCCAACTGAATCAACTGATTGCACAGAAACAGGTTTTTGAATACTGGTCTCATGCAGCCGCCTATATGCCTATGTGCGACTATCGCTTCAGTTTGCCTCGAAAGGAGGCTATCGCCCGCGGTGACATAGACCATTGGTATACACGAGACAAGCGCTTGATGAAGTCGGTACTTAAGCGCATTGCCACCGAAGGCCCACTAATGGCCAAAGATTTTGAGCATACCGGCAAGAAAATGGCAGAGTGGGAAAGCAAGCCCGCCAAGCGAGCACTGGAATATTTGTTTATGCAGGGTGAGCTCATGATCTCTCAGCGGATAAACTTCCACAAAGTGTATGAACTGACAGAAAGGGTGCTACCCGAAGGGCTGAACACCACCCCACCTTCAACCGGCGAATACGCTCGATTTCTCATTGGTCAGTATTTGCGAGCAAATGGTCTCGGACAAGCCGCGGAGGTTGCCTACTTACTCAAAAGTACTAAACCATTGATTGCATCTACTCTGAAAGAGATGATTGGTGACGGCGAGCTGATTCAGATTAGAACAGGCGGTAACGACTATTTCGCACTGCCATCAGCTTTCGATTTGCTGAATAAACCTCTCTCTCGTAGCAAGCTCAAGATACTTTCACCCTTTGACAATCTGCTTATACAGCGCAAGCGTATGCAAGCCTTGTTTGGCTTTAACTATCAGATCGAATGCTACGTTCCAAAAGCAAAGCGTAAGCATGGCTATTTTTCATTGCCTATTTTATGGAACGGAAAACTAGTGGCACGAATGGATTGCAAAGCGCAACGTGATGAATCGATCCTCGACATTTACCACCTCGCAGTAGAGCCATCGCTAGTCGCTACCGAGGAGTTTTTCGGCGCTCTACGCAAGGAACTCGCTGCCTTCATGAAATTTAATCAGTGTGGTGGCTATCGACTCCACCAAACTTCACCCATGACGCTAAAGTTGCTGCAGGCGCCTAGCCAGAGTTAAAGTTAGAAACAGTACCGAGCTTGTAAGATATTCAATGAACAGACCGTATGTTATGTCCCGTTTAAGATTCTATCGTGGAATAACATTACGTTTAAGCACCGCCCACTCAGTGCATGTTTGTTGGCGTTTTTTGTGTCGGCCTGCAGCGACGGCCGCAGTCTCCGAATAGCCACGCCAGTTGATGTACCTCCGGAACCGGAAGACTCTCGCAAGGGACTAACATTCGATGTTAGTGATTCACCCGTCGATTTGATCGGCATCTCGGCAAGCTTTGCTGCAGACATGAGGTACGGTGCAGCCGAACGCAATTTTCTCGACATAGACAATTTTGCGTCTTACGGTGTCTCTGCAGGCGCCGGCGCAAGTTTGTGGCTAGGCACACACGATGACATGGCCGATCAGGAAAATGCCGCCCCCGTACTCCGCGAGTCGACATGCTGCGGCATATTCTCTGACCCTAGCTAACTATTTACTCCAGCACGAAGTGTGTGCCGGAGTCTCGCTGGGCGTATATTTGGGGTAAGAAAAACTGCAGACTGGCAACCTCTTCTATCTGATGACGCTGCCATTGCTCCAGCATTTCGGGATGGAACACGCGATTACGCAAATACAGGTTAAGCAACGGTCCTAGCAATGGCGACTGCGAGCCAATCACAACATTCACGGTATAGCGGGTACCGCCATTGAGGGCGTTAAAGCTGTGCCTGACCTCTCCTATCTTGAACGGACCAACCACTGGTATGGCAAACATACCGGCCGGAGAAAGCGCTACAATTTTCGCCGCACCTCGACTATCAAAAGGCCCGAACCACTCATCGCGCTGAATAACAGCGCCGCTTGCCATACCTTGTGTGCCATCGGGAGCAGCCTCGATCACGCTCATAATACCGTGCTCGGTGGGGTGAAAGATGTGGTACAGCGGATAAGTCACGCCGTCAAACTGCACCGTTGCTATAGGCAGCTGCTGATAAAACCAGGCCACCATTTCCGGGGATACATCAGAGAGGAAGAAATGCTCTATTTGCGTGTATATTCTGCCGTCTTCGCCCACCTCCCAGTGCGTATTGGCCAGTCGGTAATCGGGTAGGTCCCACGGCAAGTTTCTCGGAATATCTCGTTGCAAAGGATCGCCGACGAGAGACCAAAGCAAAAGCGCTATCGCGACCATCACCGCACTGCTGGCGAATTTCCATTTAGTCATATATTGCACTCGACGTTATTCTTCAACTTCAAAATCAACCTCACCACCGTCAATGTCATCGTCGCTTTAGTTTTGTTCCTGCCACAGGCATCGACTAAAAACAGACTTTCCTCTAACACGACTAAGTCTAGGCATTTATCCACGTGGATAAACCCAATCTAATCTTCCCTGTGCACCACTGCGTTTATCCGTTGTCGGGGAGCCCGCTGTCGGTCGACACTCGGATATAAGCGACCCTTGGCGCTCACCAAACTGAAAAATAAGGGCGCCGACCGCTAGTTGTCGTGACGCCCCCACTAATAACACTAGACTTTCGCTTCGCTTATGTTCTAGTTTACATTGAGGTTTAGACCATTCATATCGCTAGTATCCGCAGCATGTCTTAAATATCAATACCATAGACCCCAAGACAAACGCGCTAATATGGCGAGACGCAGAAGGCAAGTATTCACATGAAAATGTGACTCAAGAAAAGCTTGAAAGACCCTTTAATTAGGTGGTGGTGAGAGTACTTCAATAATACCCATCCAATGCGTTAAAAATCTAAGGTGCATCGTCGGCATATACATAAAGAGTTGGTGCGGGCTGATCCTTTTTTGTTAGGGAACAACAGATGACAAACATAATGTACAAAAAACTATACGCCAGTATTACCCGCTGGTCTCTGTCGCACCTGCTGATGGTGATAGGTGTTTCTTTGGCGTCTTCGGCCTGTGTTTCCATGCCGCCAAACACACAGCTACCCCAAAGTACCGCCTACACCGATACCAAAAACACAAAAATCGGCTCGGCGGTTGTTGAGGCCGTAGCCGTAAATAATAACCAAACCGGTGTATTGTTACTCAACACTGGATTAAACGCGTTTGGCGCTCGTGTTGCGCTAGCTAAAGCAGCGCAACGCAGCTTGGACGTGCAGTACTATCTATTCCACAGGGACTTGTCGGGCCGTCTATTGCTAGATCAGTTATTACAGGCGGCCGATCGAGGGGTGCGTGTTAGATTATTAGTTGACGATATGGATATGGCCGACACTGACTTAGGGGTGGCCGTACTCGATGCGCATCCCAATATGGAAGTCCGTTTATTCAATCCTTTTGCGCGCGACCGAAGTCGACTGGGACAATACATATCGCGTTTCGGCTCTGTCACCCGGCGTATGCACAACAAATCGTTCACCGCCGATAATCAGATGACGATCATAGGTGGTCGCAACGTAGGTGATGAGTATTTTGGCGCCGACCCCTCGGTGTCTTTCGCTGATATGGACGTATTGCTGGCGGGAACGGCAGTCCAGGAGGTTTCAACATCATTTGACCTGTATTGGAATAGTGAACTGAGCTATCGCGTAAGCAGTTTGGGCGAGAAGGCCCCCACCGAAGTCGCTGTACAACAAGCACGAAAAAACCTAAACAACTGGGTAAGCCAGCAACAGAACTCAGTGTATGTAAAGTCCTTAAAAAACTCCAGCCTCGCCCTCGCTATCGAAAACCAATCGATTAATTACCAATGGGCTGAGGTAAAAATATTCTACGACCAGCCGAACAAAATATCGTCCAATCGGGATAGAAAAGATCTGAACATGAGTCAGTATATAGCCCCTTATTTTGAACATGCAAAGCACGAAATTTTAGTCATTTCTCCGTATTTCGTGCCGGGTAAAGCGGGTACTAAAATGCTATGTGATATACATAAACGCGGTGTCAGGATCAGTGTTTTAACTAACTCTCTGGCTTCTACGGATGTGGCAGTGGTCCATGCAGGTTATTTACGCTACCGAAAAAAACTCCTTCAATGTGGCATAGAACTCTATGAGGCAAATAGCAAGGTAGTAATGCGCGACACAGGATCGCAAGAATACAAGATAGAGAGCGACGATAAAAAGGAAAAATTAGGGCTATCACGCAGCAGCCTACACGCCAAAATGTTCGTTTTCGATAGGCGGCACACATTTATTGGATCATTAAACCTGGACCCACGATCTATTGTGGAAAACACTGAAATTGGTTCCATTATAGAGTCGACTACCGTCGGCGAAGCAGTCGCGGGGGAGCTGAACAGTAAAATACCCCGTTTGGCCTATAAATTGACTCTTGATAGCGAGGGAGACGTGATTTGGACCGGCTATGAGAATGGCCAGATAATCACCTTCGATGTAGAACCTGATACCGATTTTATGCGTCGTCTGACCACGCAAATCATGCGCTTTATGCCTATAGAGTCGCAAATATAGGACGACATTTCATTCAGTGTCCTACTCAATAGCTTAGATATTGTGAACGCGCGGGCGGCTGGCCACCCGCGCAAATGTTACTTACCTTTGAGAATTTTACCTTTGGTTTTGGTGTATTCTTTTTCGGTAATGATGCCGCTATCGTAGGCTTCTTTCAGGTCAATGAGCTGCTGTCCCTGAGTCTCGGTCTGCTTTACCGTTGTGGTGCTGCCGCCACAGGCCGACAAGCTTAGGATAACTGCAATTATGGCTGCGCCAATAATGGATTTATTCAACATAATGTCCTTTCCTCAAATTTAATGTTGTGAACTAAATTGGTATGCAAGTCGCACCGGCAATAGCGAGCCAAGGCGACTGGCGACATAATATCAAAAACAACAGCGGTCATGTGGATATTGTTTGAACTTAAGGTATTCTTTGTTCGCCTCGTATAGAGCGAGTATCCTGTACGTGAAAATGATAGAGACTTCGAACCTGTCGCTCCAACTAGAACACAATATAGGTCGTTAACAATGAATGTCCGTATAGCAATTAGCTACGCCTTGGCACTGCTTTTCATCGCGTCCACTCCCGCGTGGTCACAAGATAAAATAAACCCAGAAGCCTCCATGCGCGAAATAATTGAATCGGAAAAAGAAGCCCAGCGCATCATGGCTGCCAAAGAACAAGCAGACCCAAAATCGACACAAATTCAAGCCACACCGCTATCCAGTATTTTGGGGCTGCGTGAAGCCATACAAAAATCAAAGTTTAGCGAGGCTGGTAAGTTCCTTGATATGCGTTATCTGCCCGAAGACCTGGCGGAGTTTACACCCGAGCAATTAGTACAGGCGCTCACCTATGTTTGGGGGCAGCAAAATATTTTTGATGTCATCTCACTCAGCGATGAACCGGAGGGGCATTTGGATGATGGGCTACCGAGTTATCGCGAACAGATTGGGTCTGTCACTATCAGTACCGGCGACATACCCATTTATCTACAACGCGTACCCGATGGCAAAGGCGGTAAAGTCTGGAAGCTATCCAATGCCACTGTCGCCGAAATCCCAAATATGTGGAAAGAAGTGGGCTATAGCCCCGTTGCGACCTATTTCAAGAATATTCTCCCAGAATTTAAGCTTATGGGCATGGATAACTGGCAGGTGGTTGCGACCATCCTATTCTTCCTGCTCGCATGGCCATTAGCAGCTCTGTTGAGTACTGTTTTGATGCGCATAACCCTGCTCATCCCCAATCGCTTTCCGCTGGGTATTGAGCGCTTCTTCAAGTGGCCCATGCGATTTTTTATCTTTGTGCTTATCACTCGAGTACTCGTGAATCAGTTGGGGCTGTCGCTCACTGCCAGAGTCTTCATGGAATCTAGTGGCGTTGATTATATCGCCTACGGTATTTTGGCGATGGGTATTATCTCGCTAATCAGAGACTACAATATTCGCAAGTTGCAATATGCCGGTAAAGAGCAATACGCCGCACTACTCAAGCCCATGGCTATCATTACTAAGGTGATTTTTTTGGCGATCATGTCACTGGTGTGGGCAGAGTCAGCCGGATATAACATGTCGACAATCATAGCCGGACTGGGCGTGGGCAGTTTAGCGGTTGCGCTAGCCGCGCAAAAAACCCTGGAGAACATTATCGGCGCAATAACTTTATATACTGCCAGACCAGTCAATCCCGGTGACTTCTGTCGTTTCGGAGACGCTGTGGGCACGGTAGAGGAGATTGGCTTGCGCTCGACCACGATCCGAACATTAAACCGAACCTTGGTTGTCATACCCAATTCTGTGTTCTCCTCGCTTGAGATAGAAAACTACTCGGTACGCGATAGAATCCGCTTTTTCCAAGAACTGCGCATCACACTCGAAGCACCCGAGCAGATAAACGCAGCACTAGAAAAAGTACGTAAATTATTTCACGAACACGGCGAAGTCATTGAAGAGACAATTAGTATTTACTTCTCACGAATCGATGATGGCAACGCCATTCTTCGCATGGATGCGAGCGTACGCACCACCAACTACCAAGAGTTTCTCGCAGTAGCTGAGGCACTCAATTTGGGTATTGTTGACGCGGTAGAAAGCGCGGGCGCTAAATTCAGCGGCCCCACGCAAGCTCTGCAATTTGATGAGGGTATGAAGGCCGCAATTTCTGGGTCAGTCGGCTGATTGAGGCAGGTCTTTGCCCAGTTGCTTCTGGTTCATTAAGCTGTAGGCCAGGTAGTACTTGTAAATATTACTGACATATTGGACTGTTTCTCGACCAATATCTTTGGCGGCAATTAATTCGACGTTATTAAACCATTTATTAGCATTGAGCCCTGCTGCCACCGCTTTTTTCCGCAATTTTCTGACTCTTGCTGGCCCTGCGTTATAAGCAGCGAAAGAAAACAGCGTAGCGTCAAGGTCACTGATTCCCTCTTCTTGAAAATAGCGATTACGCACAAAGTGTAAGTACTTCACCCCCGCGTGAATATTAGATTCTGCCGAAGAAATATCGGGAATACCAACATTTTTATCCGCTGCGGTGGACGGTAATAATTGCATGATCCCCATAGCGCCGGCATGACTGCGCGCACTTTGGTCTAATCTGGACTCTTGATAACCCTGAGCGGCTATCATTAGGTGATCGAATCCATACTGCGCCGCATAGCGCTCAAATATTGCAATAGTTTGATTAAATTTTTCAAAGCCGTCGGGATCCAAGGCATTTTCCGCCCATGCCGTGTTTTTAAGATAGCGCTTAATCAAAATATTGCCCATTAAAGACCCTTGGCGATGAGTTTTAGCAAACTCATTCACCTGTGCTTCTAGCAGCGGACTATTCTCGCGAAACGCCCAGGCTAAGCGCCTACCGGACTCAATAGCCAAGTCTTCGCGAATCTCCATATTCTCGAAAATATCGCCCCAAAAATGCGCTTTATAGTTATCCATGACCAACAGAGGCAACAAACCTGCGCCAACCATTTCAAGTAACTCAACATCCTCCAGGTGGGCATCGGCTTCTTTAATATCAATGGGTTGCAACCCTCGCGCCTCAAAGTCGGCGTTTAGAGTTGCCAGGCTCTCCAGATAGCTTGAGCCGGGCTTGGCATACACCTGCTGACCCGCCAGATCATCGAGGCTGGCAAGCTTCGGCGACGCCGGACCGGTAATAACGACTTCACTAA
>JBLHSI010000141.1:0-8129 GCA_047626655.1 Halioglobus sp. | reverse complement strand
GCTCGTGACGGCCTAGGCGATACTGGTCCTTTGGCGCTAGGCCCTCGTTGTTGCGATGCGGGAAGCGCTCCATATTAACAACGACGGGCTGCTCTGGACTGTCGCCAAATTGATAGCCTCCCATGCTCACCGGAAAGTCGAGTTTGACGGCAGTGTGGTAGCTGCTAGGTGCCATGACCGCACCGATACCCAGTTTCTTCCAGGCTTGCCAGTTACGCAGCGCCACGCTGGTGTACAAGATTGGCGTCTTCACTTGCATCGCCAGTGCTTCGCGTTGCTCGGGGGGGAGTTGCGGGCAAAGGGAGGGGATGACACTATTGTAGCAAGCTAAGATGCAGTGCCGCGCTTGAATCTGGTGTGCTATGCCGTCGCGCACATAGCTAACGTTTACCTTATCGCCGTTGTCTTGGCTCACCGCCGTAGCGGTGCTATTCAGCCTTAAGCGCACTGGGTTCTCGGGGCTGTCCAGTGCGTCATAGTTGAAATGGGATAACACAATATCGTCCATCGTCGAACCAGACGCGACGTTAGGTATCATTGCTCTGACTAACATGCGTGCTATCGAGGCGTTGCCGTCGGGGAAGTGGTGAATATAGGGCTCTGCGCTTTCCGTGCTGATACCCGTTGCCGCAATTCCAGGTAGTCCACTGTACATTATTGCCGCAGCAGCCGAAATAATATCGATGCCCACACCTGAGTCGGTTGCCAAATTCTGTAGCAAGTTGAAAACGGCAGGTTCGGTAACACCCATGTATTGGCTTAAAAACGTCCGGTAAGTGATCGAGTAGAGGTGCTCCATGCGCGACCGATCGGAGCCGCCCGGTATCAATTGGTTCTTTACGCTCAACATTGCAGACAACTGTTCCCGTGCCTTTTTCGGCATAGGCATTTGGGCGATGGACTCAGCCATGGATGAAGAGGGGCGCGCTAATGACAGGTAGTCATCGTACATCGTGCCTAATTCACACTGGACCACTTTGTCGGTGCCCCAGTTCTCCTTATCAAAGAAAATACCCGGAGCCAAACCATTTCGGCGATAAAAATCCTGATCGTAGGCAGTGTCAAAGCGACCCAGTTCTATTTTTAGGTCCTGTAACAGTTCTGTCGCAGCAGGAGGGTAGGAGGAAGGCTCCTGCAATGTTTGACTGCCGCCGTAACTTATTAACTTGCCGTTGCCAGTGTCGAATTCATTGCGTTTGGCATGACCACCAAAGTCATCGTGATTATCGATGATCAGAATTTTTGCATCGGGCTGCGATTTCAGCCAGAAGTGCGCGGCCGACAGACCGCTAATGCCTGCGCCGACCACAACGAGGTCGTATGCCGTGTCGTCTTTCTTGCTCGGGCTTCCCCAGTTCGTTCGTCCTTCTCTGGCTACCGCATGCGCAACCTCCCACGACCCATTATGATTGCCCCGCAAGCCGGTCAGCGCCGGTGGATAGGGCGCGCGACCAACTTCGGCGGCTAATACCGCATCAGCGAGAGCCTTTCCAGGTAACATCGCTGCTCCGGCCACAGCGCCTAGCCCAGTAATCAAGTCTCTGCGGGTGATATCGCATTTCATGCCCAGTTCTTTATCGTTATACGCCATATTTACTGGCCTCATGTTAAAGTGTTTATGACGCATCAGCCAACGCTGGAAACTGTTTTCTCAGCCGCAAATACATAAAGAGCCAGATGGACAGCGCGATGAGCGAGGAGATTGCACACAGTATAAATAGATAGCTATACCCCATTTCCATGGCCAAAATAGTGGCGGCGAGATTGGGGCCGAGAATTTGTCCCAAGCCCTGTGCTCCCGGCATAAGCGCTGCAAAACGGCCGGAGCTATCAAGATTTGCAATAGTGGCTGACTGGTAAACATCGACGAAGATCCAGCAGAAATTGAATGCAAACATACTGATCATTACATTGATATTGTTGATGCCGCCGGCGAGCATGCCAACAATAATCGCCTGTGCCAGTAGCGTGACCATGAGCGGGCGTGCCAAACCAAATCGATTGCTAATGAGTGTGGCGCACGCGCAGCCCACCACAGAAAATACTGACGTGTAAACGAGCAGCTTACCAACCCAGTCGGGGTCAGCATCAGAAGCGGCGCTGGCCAATTCAATGTAGGTCCAATAGGCCCCAATGTTCAAATAGGTGAACAGAACCGCCGCCAATACCAACCATGGCACCGCTTTGGGTATAGGGGGTATGGTATCAGCTTCGAGTTGTGGTTCTGCGTTGTCATTGGTTGCTACAAGGCGCTTTTCAAGGGGGTGGGGAGGGAGCCATCGAATGGCTAGCAGCCCCAGAATATAGGTGGCGATGAAAAACAGGTAGATTGCATTCATCGACAACTTAGGGAGAAGGTAGAGCGCACCGCCTTGTGAAAAAGCGAAGGAGAACAGCAAAATATTGAAGGCGCGTGCAGGTTTAGCCGTACCAGCAAGGGTGGCAACTGCAACCGCAGTGTACGCTCCACTGCCGGTACCAGCGATAACGCGCAAAAGCAACGTCTGCTCATACGTTTGGAAAACCATACACAAGCCATTGGCGGCGACGGCGAGAATGGCCGCTGCCAGCACAAGATAGCGGCGGTTTACTCGCGCAACGTATCTAGAGACCAGCACCGCTCCAAGAGAGAAACCACCCAGATCTGCTCCTGCGACTCGTCCGATCTGGACTTCGCTGAAACCCAGCAGCGATACCCAGGCGGTACTGATGACAGGGATTCCGACCATCACACCATAGCCTACTAGCGCCATATAAATGGCAACAGTGATAGAGCGCCAGTCGTCAAATTGCGTGGGTTTATAGGTCTGATGTAGGGGCGATGGGTGCAATAATCATATTCCGTAAAAAGACAGGTGACTCTATGCGTCTAACATCAGGATGTCTTGCGACCCGATAGGCAAGGAGTATAGAGCAACACAATAGTTTAGGCTTAAATCAGCGAGGATACAGTCGCTTGTCCTTGGTGTTTTTTTAAAGTTGGTTAGGCGAGGTCGGTGAGTCGGTGTGTGCATCTCTGTGAAATAGCCTTGTGCAACCCTACAGGATAGGTAGACGGGGACTGCGAACTCCTCAAAGATGAAAGGCGAGCTGGTGTCTTACTCGATCGGTGTTTTGCCCAGTACCCTTTTTTCCCTCGCTGTTTGAGGTGGAGGCTGTTATGAAGTTTGGATTGACTGCATGTTTGATAGGGATTGTTTGCCTTCCTGCGTTTGGGGAATCTCGCAGCACAGATCCGGAAACGTGGTACGTCGAAAATTATGCCGCACTTTGGGAGGACAAACCGGGCGACCATCTCGACGCGATGTTGACCTACTATGCTGACTCTGTTGTCGAGCATAGTGCTGACGGCACGGTGACCACAACAGCCGCTCACGAGTGGTTGGCTCAGCCCATGCAGGAGTGGTTGGCTGACGGATGGCTGAAAGCGAGTCTGGTGACAGTGCAGACCGATAGAATCAACGCGACTACTGCCAGCTTCAAAGCTCGCTGGCTTGATCTCTATGTCGATGCGCAGGAAGAGATGTCTTGCGGCTGGTATCTCGCTGATCTGCGCGATGGTCGTTGGTCTTTTACAGCCTATGCCGATCTTGTGTGCGCCGACCACGGGCTTTAGTCGCGCTGTGCTAGCGATCCGTCGTCCCGGTGCATCTGCTCCTTTTTGCGCGTCGGTGCAAAATCTTCACAGCGCAAATATCGGGCTAAAATTGTCGGCGACAAGCTCTTCTTTGCCGGAGAGGTTACCGATACCCGCTACCCAGCAATGACCCAGAGTGCATATCGCTCGGGCCGGTGTGCCATCAAAAAAATACTAAAGCGTTATTGCGGTCAGAGTGCGTCCGCGGGTTAATCCAGCGGTAGAAAGCGTAGTAATGTAGTGAACCGGTAGTATCCTCGGTGCTAGCGCGATTTATCAAAGAAGTTTCTATAGGAGTTAATTCCCAAGTGGAAAGACAATTACCAAAAAAGGCGAGCGTAGTTATTATAGGCGGCGGTATCATTGGTACGTCTGTTGCCTATCATCTGACGAAACGTGGCTGCACTGATGTGGTGTTACTGGAACGAAAGCAGCTCACTTGCGGAACTACGTGGCATGCAGCGGGGCTAGTGGGTCAATTAAGAGCGACAAAAAACCTCACTCAGCTAGCCAAATACACCTCTGAACTCTACGCAACGTTGGCTGACACAACGGGACTTGAAACCGGATTTAAGCAACGTGGGTCAATATCCCTTGCGACCACGGTAGAGCGTTTCGAAGAGTTAAAACGGCAGGCTTCAATGGCACGATGTTTTGGCGTCGATGTCGCTGAAATTTCTCCAGGCCAAGCCGCGGAAATGTGGCCTTTGATGGATCTTTCGGATGTGATCGGTGCAGTCCACTTACCCAAAGATGGACAGACTAATCCCACTGATACTACTCAGGCCTTGGCCAAAGGTGCGCGCATGGGCGGCGCAGCAATATTCGAAAATACCAACGTTAATTCAATAGTGATGGAGGATGACAAAGCCATTGGTGTTGAAACTGACCTTGGCAGCATTAGTGCTGACTATGTGGTCAATTGCGCCGGGATGTGGGGGCGTGACATTGGTAAAACCTGCGGCGCAAACATACCCTTGCATGCGGCGGAGCACTACTACCTTGTTACAGAGCCTATGGAGGGGCTGCACAGCAACCTGCCAGTGCTGAGAGATCAGGATCGCTTTTCCTATTTCAAAGAGGATGCGGGCAAATTGTTGCTGGGGTTTTTTGAACCCAATGCGGTGCCCTGGGGTATGAACGGTATTCCAGAGCAGTTCTGCTTTGATGACCTGCCGGCCGATTGGGATCGAATGATTCCCTATATCGAAAGTGCTATGAAGCGCATGCCGATTCTGGCCGACACAGGGATCCAATTGTTGTTCAATGGCCCGGAAAGCTTTACCCCGGATGATCGATATCTTTTGGGAGAGTCCCCTGATGTCAAAGGTCTATTTGTTGCGGCCGGCTTCAACTCCGTGGGTATACAGTCTGCTGGCGGCGCTGGCAAAGTTCTGGCCGACTGGATAGTTGATGGCCACAGTCCAATGGACCTCTGGGATGTCGATATAAACCGAATGATGCCATTCCAGAATAATGCGAAATATTTGCACGATAGAACCACCGAAGTATTGGGGGCTCTATACGATATGCACTGGCCATACAAGCAAATGGAAACTGCTAGAGGTGCGCGCAAATCTGTATTACATGACCGCTTAGAAAAAGAAGGCGCGTGCTTTGGAGAGGTCGCCGGTTGGGAGCGCGCTAACTGGTATGCGCCGAAAGGTATGGTGCCTGAATATCAGTATTCTTATGGTCGTCAAAACTGGTTTGAGTGCAACGCTGCTGAGCATCTCGCTGTGCGTGAGGCCGTTGGGATTTTTGATCAAAGCTCTTTTTCAAAATTGCTGGTTCAAGGTCGGGATGCGCAATCCACGCTCAATCGAATTTGTGCGAATAATGTTTCCGTTCCGATCGGTAAGGCCGTTTATACACAGTGGCTGAACCCCAGGGGTACGATAGAAGCCGACCTTACGGTAACTCGTATGGGGCAAAACGAATATCTGGTTGTCACCGCTGGAGCTACTCATGTTCATGTGGAAACGTGGCTTAAACGACATACGCCAAAAGATGCTTTCGTTACGATAACCGATATCACCGCAGGCCTGGTGACCATCAATGTACAAGGCCCGCTGTCGAGAAAGATGTTATCGCAGTTAACACCATCGGATATGAGCAATGAAGCGTTCCCCTTTGCGACCATGCAAAAGATGGAAATAGGTTATGCAACCGTCGATGCGTTGCGCCTGACGTATATGGGTGAACTGGGTTGGGAGCTCTATGTCCCTAGTGATTTCGCTCAAGGTGTTTACGACACGCTAGTCGACAGTGGTAAGGAATTTGGACTTAAACACTGCGGATATCACGCACTTCAGTCCCTTAGGATGGAGAAGGGCTACCGAGAATATGGCCACGATGTGGGGTCGGATGATACTCCCTTAAACGCCGGTCTCGGATTCGCATGTGATTTCGACAAGCCGGGTGGGTTTATTGGCAAGGAGGCCCTTATCCAGCAAAAGGAAGCCGGCGTCAACCGACGGCTGGTTCAATTCCTTATGGAGGATCCGCAAGTTTTACTGTATCACGACGAGCCTATTTACCGTGATGGAGAAATGCTTGGATATACCACTTCAGCTATGTACGGGCATACCCTTGGGGGGGCAGTCGCGTTGGGCTACATTGCACATACGGAAAAAATTACCGCTGACTTTATAAATTCTGGTAGCTACGAAATTGAAGTTGCGGGGACGTGTTATCCCGCGAGAGCATCCCTGCGCCCTATGTACGACCCCAATAGCGAGAGAGTGAAATCATGAGTGAGCTACTATGACCACTGACCATCCTAATACAGAGCAGTTTATTCTCAAGGCTACCTGTGAAGCTCGCAGCGGAATTATCGCTGCAGTCACAACATTTTTGGCGGAACGAGGCTGCTATATCAGCGAACTGTCGCAGTTTGATGATCATGATACAGGTCGGTTCTTCATGCGCTTGGTGGGCCATGTCGAGATGGGGGGCAGCGTTCTGACTGATCTTCGTGAGCAATTTTCTGAGGTGGCGGATCCGTTCAATATGCACTGGCAGCTGTACGAGGGGGCTAAGCCAACCAAAGTGCTGATCATGGTAAGTAAGTTTGATCACTGCCTGGCAGACTTACTGTATCGCCTGCGCAAAGGTGAGCTGAACATGGAGATTACCGCAATCGTTTCCAATCATCTCGACTTGCGTCCGATGGCGGAGCGAGAGGGTATCCGGTTTATTTATCTGCCTGTGACCAAAGAGAACAAGCTAGAGCAGGAGGGAGCGCTACTGGAAGTGATCGAAGAAACAAATACCGAACTGGTCGTACTCGCGCGCTATATGCAAATTCTGTCTGGCAGTTTGTGTAAAGAACTAGAGGGCTGTGCTATCAATATTCACCACTCCTTCCTCCCCGGCTTTAAAGGCGCCAAGCCCTACCATCAGGCGCATACGCGTGGCGTTAAACTCATTGGCGCGACTGCGCACTATGTGACGTCGGACCTCGACGAAGGTCCAATTATCGCGCAGTCTGTTCAGCACGTGGACCACACGTATGGCCCTGATGCACTGGTGGCGGTCGGCCGGGATACCGAGACCGAGGCCCTGGCGCGAGCGGTCAAACTGCAGATACAGCAGCGGGTATTTCTCGATGGTAACAAGACAGTGATTTTCAAATAAAGAGGTCGTAGCCGCCCGCTAATAGTTGTCGTTGGTACGCGGCATTGTTTATAGAAGATCGACGGTATACAGCACTAGCCACAGGACAGGTGCGTTCGCTGAATTTAAATTAGTCGCTGCTTGAATGTAGGCACCGAGTCCCCATGGTCTAGGAAATTATATTTGTCAGCAGCTATAGGACAACTGCGTCAGCCAAAGGTATTATGCAGGGGCCCCCATTAAAAAAAGCGCAATTATGAACTATCGTAAACTTGGCAATTCTGGTCTCAAACTTTCAGAACTATCATTTGGTTCCTGGGTTACTTTCAACAAGCAGGTAGACGCAGGATTAGCCGAGAGAATGTTCGGTACCTGTTTTGATGCCGGTATTAATTTTTTCGATAACGCCGAAGGTTATGAGGCGGGACAATCTGAAATCGTAATGGGAAAAGCTCTGGCTGCCCTCGCTCGCCCTCGCGATAGTTACTGTGTTTCGTCCAAAGTATTTTTTGGCGGCACTTCAAACCCCATGCCCACTCAGATGGGCTTGAGTAAAAAACATATCACCGAGGCCTGTCACCAAGCCCTTAAACGGTTACAGGTGGAGTATCTCGATTTGTATTTTTGTCATCGGGCAGACCCCGATACCCCGATCGGCGAAACGGTATGGGCAATGCATAATTTGGTGACGCAGGGCAAAATTTTATACTGGGGCACGTCGGAATGGACGGCACAGGAAATAGTTGCGGCCCACGAATTTGCCGCGCTAAACCATTTAACGCCGCCCACGATGGAGCAGCCGCAATACAATTTGTTGGATCGAGAGCGTTTCGAGGGAGAATACGCCCCACTGTTTGAAAAATATCAGATGGGT
>JBLHSI010000140.1:0-8176 GCA_047626655.1 Halioglobus sp. | reverse complement strand
TCATCGCTCTTCATCCGCCATAGCTGCTGTAGAAACATTTCTGCAGGCAAATCCTGACTACAATCCCCAGTTGCGTATGAAGATACTTCAGGCTGTGGATCTGCCCATTCGCGCCAACGCGATTGCGCGAATGGATTAAAAAGCCTAAGGCGGATAAATTCGCTTAATAACTAGAGCAGGTCAGCGGCCTCATTTTAAAGGGTGGATTTTTCTAGCGCCATGCCATCGGGAGTATCGCCCACATAGCGTAGCGTAAGAAAGCCAAAGAACATCTCATGCATGGTTTGTAAGCCAAAGCGCACCGGCCGACTCGGATCAGGATTGGAGGTATTCTGCGCTGAGTTATCCATTGCACCTCGGGTAACAAGACGCGTGCCGGCAGGTATAAATAGCGGCTCCTCGAGTTGATAACTAAATTGCCAGTTGAACTCATATTTGGGTACTGACAGTAGCAATTCCTCCCGTCCATCTGGATATACAGCGCTGTAACTCATATATCTTCCGCGAAAATGCATGTGTGGCATCATCGCGTAGAGGTAGGCGTCCCGCTCAACCAGCATCTCGCCCTGTATCTTGTACTCTTTGGCATGCGGGGGGACTAAAAAGCGACGTTGTCCTGCAACCCCGCCAGACATCACATATTTGGGTGGTTTGTCATAGAGATACAGGCCTATCTGGGTGGCATCAATGGTCTCTTTGCCCGATGTGGTGTAGTGCATCTGCAGTAGTAGATTAGAACCCTTACGAATTAGGCGGCCACTGTTGTCGCGGAAAACATCTGCTTGTCGCCCTGGAGCGAAACCACCGATGCTGTTGTCTCTGCCGTCGCCTTCATCGCGTGCCCTACTGCTTTTGTCAGCGGGGCTTTGTAAGTACGTAATCACATGATGCAGTACCTTGCGATCTCCGGGCGCAAACTCAATGGCGCGAATCCATACATCGCGGTCCAAGTTAAGCTCAACTGGTATGTAGCGATAGTCCAGTACACCAGTGGCAGGGATGTTTTGCGCGGCGACGTCAAACACCAGGTCTGGCTCACCCAATGTGAACGGCGATGGGTCGAACTCAAGATCGGGTAGGGGATCTGTCTCTCCGTCGGCCATAGGCGCGCCACTGTCTATCCAATACACAAGGGTTTGCAATTCTTTTGGCGTCAACACGACTCCATTTTGCATGGGTTTGCTGATGTGTGAGTCGAACTGACCCGGTGGCATACGCTGGGTCATCAGTACCTCGCGCATCATCCTTGACCAGCCCTTAACCATTGCATAGCTGGACATAGACCAGGGCCCGATGCCGCCATCGTGGTGGCAGCTAACGCAGTGTTTTTGCAAAATAGGTGCAACCTCCTCAGCGTAAGACACCGGGCTCTTTTGGTGTTGGTCGTACTCTGGAAAGCTAATGAGGCAACCGGGTGCTTCAGGTGTGCCGGTGGCAACTTGTTGGCCTGTTACCACCGCGGTGAGGGCATCACTCAGATAGTGTTGGCTGGCTTTAGGTCTTTGCGTTTCATAGCCGAGGCGGTCATCAATTGGGCCGCGAAAGAGTACCTCTAGTGATGTCGGGTCGATAATAAAGACCTCGGAAGTTCGATCTACGCCTAGTGACTGCGCCACGAGTTGTGATTCATCCAACAGAATGGGGAAGTCGTACTTAAACTCCGCCGCTTCTTTGGCGATGCTGTCGCGATTGTCCTGCGACTGCGGGTTTAGCATGAAGAACATCACCTCTTGGTCTGCAAACTCATCGCGAATGGCTTTGAACGTGGGAGTACCATTTCGCACAATGGGGCAGCCATTGCCCTGAATAAAAATAACAACCGCCTTTTGGTCGCTGTACCAACTCAGTTGATGAAATTTGCCGGTGTGATCCAGCAGCGAGAAATCACCGATTTTGCTAGGGGTGGCTGCCGCAGGCGCGGCTGCGGCCAGCCAGAGTGCTACAAGTAGCAAGGCCGATGTGAACGAGGAGGCGAGCGTAGATATAGGCGTTGGGGTCCGTCGTGGGCGTTCGTCCGCTGTACCTATAGATAGATGAGTTGTGCCAAATAGTGCCATGGAATCCTCCGAATGTGCTGGCTGCAGCTGATTGTGGTATAAAAAATGCCGCCGAACGTTAAGATACGCTTATGCAGTCGTTAGTCAATTTCCTTTTAAGCCGCCGCAATCTGCTGGCAGTTCTCTCTATTGTGCTCGGAGCAGCCGTTGTCTTTGGTGTAAAGCATACCCGCATCGACAGTAGCTACGACACAATCTTAACTGAGGACGACCCCTATCGATTGCAGGTAGAGCAGGTGCGCGAGGACTTCCCGCCTAGTACTTCAGTACTGTTTACGTTTCTCTCTGAGGATGGCGATGTCTTTAATTTTCCCGCCTTGAACGCTATGCAGGCGCTCACTGATCGCTATATTGAAGTGGAATCAGCGGTGGCGGTGGGGTCGTTGCTCAATCGTCGCCTTGATGCCGTTGATGCTGATAAATACGACCGCGACTATCTCATTCCAGAATTGGAGACCGTGCGTGAGGAGGATCTGGCGCAAATTCGCAATATCGCTATTAACGACGAAGATCTGACCAAAAGCATGCTCTCGAAAGAGGGTGATATGGCGTTGGCGATTGTTAAGTTCCGTACCAATACACAAGCGCAAGATGAGCGGCTGAGTATTGCTCGCTCAGTGGTTGCACTCCGTGATTCTTTGCGGGAGCAATACCCCGATATAACTATCTACATTATCGGGCAGGTCCTGTTTGAGCTCGATAGCCGCAATGCGCAAGTAAAGGATGCTCGCAATCTTGCTCCGCTGGTCGTGGCTACCATACTGTTGTTGCTATGGTTTTGCCTTCGGTCGCTACCCTTGGCGCTGTGCATTACGGCGGTGTCTGTGGGCTCGTTGTTTCTCACCGTTGGTTCGGTCGGTTGGGCAGGGTTTGCGTTCAATCAAATCTCCACTATGGGGCCGCTGGTTGTCGGCACTATTGCTATGGCCGATGGCATACATATTGTCTCCGTGTACATACAGAGTTTGCATAGTGGTCTAAATAAGCATGAGGCGATGCGGGAGAGCCTGCGGGTTAACATTCAGCCTATATCATTAGCCACGGTGACTACCGCGATGGGGTTTCTAAGCCTTAACTACTGTTCCTCTCCGGGGATTTATGGGTTTGGCAACGTGGTGGCGTTAGGCGTTGTTTGGGCTTTCATTATTTCCCTCACGCTCTTGCCCGCTCTGGTTCTCTTGCTGCCGACAAAAAAATTGCCACAGCCGTTGGGCGTTCGAGGATTTATTGTAGCTGTCACTGCACTGGTGTCCAAACACGGTAACGCTTTGTTTTGGGGAAGTCTGGTATTGATCGTAGCCACATTGGCGCTGTTGCCGCTGAATAAAGTGGACTTCAACCGTTTCAGTTTTATCGACACAGACTCCGATTTCCATCTCGCTTATACCGCGCTCTCCGAGAAAATCGGTAACGATCAAAGTTTGGTCTACAGCCTCGAAAGTGGCGATTACTACGGCATAACCGAAGCCGCTTTTCTCAAGGAAGTTGAGGGTTTCGGGGACTGGCTCGAAGCGCAGCCCGAAGCGAATTTTGTGCGCAGCTATATTGATCTATTGAAAACCATGAATGCTGCAGAGCACGATGATGATAAAGCGTTCGAGACAGTCCCGGATGATAACCTGCAGATTATTGATTACCTGGTGAGCTACCAATTGATCCAGGAGATCGAGCCCCATATGGAGCCATTGTTCAACCCCGATTATTCGGCCGTTCGTTTGGAGATTGGCACCTCTGGATTGTCTAACGGTGAGTTGCTGCTCTTCAATGACAAAATCGAAAGCTGGATTGAAGATAATATCGACGCTAAATACACCGTGATGCACGGCGACTACAGTATTTTGTTTGCGCGTCTTCAGCATTCTATCTCTGTACAACTATTACAGGGTTTTACGCTTAGCTTTATTCTTATTACGCTTACTCTAATTGTGGGTCTGCGTAGTTTGCGTTATGGCTTGCTTAGTATTGGGCCCAACTTGTTTCCGGCGACCATAGTGTTCGGTTTCTGGGGCGTGTTTGTGGGTGAGCTTAGCCCCTATATCCTGATGTTGTTTTCTATCAGTATTGGTTTGGTCGTAGATGATTCGGTGCACGTGCTGAGCAAGTATATTGTGGCGCGTCGTGCGGGCGATACGCCAGAAGACGCGGTTCGCTATTGCCTTGATAAAGCCGGGTCGGCGATTACTATCACTACCTTATCCTTGGCCCTTGGAACTTTGGTATTGGTATTTTCGAATACGTTTTACTATCAAAACGTAGCGCTATTACTGACGCCGATTATTATAGTGGCATTGCTACTGGATCTACTATTTTTGCCTCCTATGTTGGTGCGATATGACACGTGGCGAGAGAAAGGGTCTGCGGATGCTACCGATACATCGTAAATAGCAGCCTAAACGGCGATGACGATACAGCGCCCGAAAATGCTTACTAATGTAATGGACCATTGCCACTCTCGCCGCTAGCGCCTAATTCATAGCGCGCTTACGGCGAGCAATCCGAGTATTGTTAAGCTAGGGTCATAGACCGACACGATTGGTACTGCAGTGGCGTTCGCAGTGCCACTAGGGGGCGGTGTAGAGCAAATTCCTCCTCACTACGCCAGCAGTACCTTCTGGTCATGACTCACTCGCGATCCGGTTTAGCACAAAAGTAAGCACGCCTCCGGCGCGGTAATACTCAACCTCCACTAACGTGTCGAGTCGTGACTGCAACTTTATCTCGCGTTTTTCCCCGGAAGGGTAGTGCACCGTCGCGCTGAGTATTTGCTGAGGGGTTAGTTCACCGTCAAGACCGAGGATGTCGAATGTTTCATCGCCCTCCAGTGACAGCGTTTTGCGAGTTTCTCCTGGCATGAACTGCAGAGGCAGCACACCCATGCCCACCAGGTTGGAGCGGTGGATACGCTCGAAGCTTTCAACAATGACAGCCTTGGTACCTAGCAGCAACGTGCCCTTGGCTGCCCAGTCGCGGCTGGAACCGGTGCCGTACTCTAGCCCCGCGACGACCACGGTACTTATCCCGCGTGACTGGTATTCCATCGCAGCATCGTAAATGAACATTGGTTCTGTCTGACCATTGAGTCGGGTGTAGCCGCCCTCCAGTGCAGGGGTCATCTCGTTGCGGATACGAATGTTGCCGAAGGTGCCTCGCATCATTATCTGATGGTTGCCGCGACGCGAGCCATATGAGTTGAAGTTGGCCTTGGCCACGCCGTTGCTACGCAGATATTGCGCAGCCGGACTGTCATCGGGAATCGCGCCGGCCGGTGATATATGATCTGTGGTGACCGAATCGCCTAGCATCGCCAGCATTGGGGCGCCCAGTATATTGTTCTGGTTTCCTGTGTATTGTTCTTCAAAAAAAGGCGGTAACTGAATATAAGTTGAGTCATCCGAAAATGCGTAGGTGGCAGCGGCGTCAGTTTCGATGGCCTGCCAGGTGCTGTCGCCGTCGAACACCGCTGCGTATTCTTTTTGGAACATATCTTTGTTGACCGTTTGCACTATCGCGGCTATTTCAGCGTTGCTGGGCCAGATGTCGCGCAGGTACACGGGCGCGCCACTGGTGTCCTCGCCCAGCGGATCTGTGCTCAGGTTGATACGAGTGGTGCCCGCGAGCGCATAGGCGACGACGAGAGGGGGTGATGCTAACCAATTGGCCTTGACCAATGGGTGAATGCGACCTTCAAAGTTACGGTTGCCCGACAGGACGGAGCAGGCGACGATGTCATTCTCAGCAATGGCTTTTTCCACCTCATCCGGCAGCGGCCCGGAGTTGCCTATGCAGGTGGTACAGCCATAACCCACCAGATTGAAACCCAGAGTGTCCAGTGCCGACTGCAGGCCGGCCTTCACCAGATAATCTGTGACGACTTTGGAGCCCGGTGCCAGAGAAGACTTTACCCAGGGCTTGCGTTGCAGGCCAAGTGCCAATGCCTTTTGCGCGACCAATCCGGCGCCGATCATAACTGCGGGGTTGGAGGTGTTGGTGCAGGAGGTAATCGCAGCAATCACCACATCACCATGATGTAGCGACTCAGCGCTGCCATCGAGTGGGAACGCGGTATCTTGTTGCGTGGCTTTACCTTCGAGTTCGATAAACGTATCAATAGCATCGCGTAGTTCGCGCACCGGTACACGGTCTTGTGGTCGCTTTGGCCCGGCGAGATTGGGTTCCACTGTGGACATATCCAGGTGCAGCGTGGCGGAAAAGTCCGGTGTGAGGTAATTCTCGTCACGCCACATACCCTGGGCTCGACAGTAGGCTTCTACCAGGGCGACGGTGTCCTCGTCTCGTCCAGTGAGGCGCAGGTAGCGTATGGTCTGGGCATCAATTGGGAAGAAGCCACAGGTAGCGCCATACTCTGGCGCCATGTTGGCGATGGTGGCACGATCGGAGAGCGGTAGTTGGTCCAGTCCACTGCCATAGAACTCCACAAATTTGCCGACCACGCCATGCTTGCGCAACATCTGTACGACTTGCAACACTAAATCAGTGGCGGTAATACCCTCGGCCATGGCCCCGGTCAGTTCAAATCCGACAACATCAGGTATTAACATGGAGATAGGTTGCCCGAGCATGGCAGCTTCTGCTTCGATGCCGCCCACCCCCCAACCCAGAACACCTAGACCATTGATCATAGTGGTATGGCTATCGGTCCCAACCAATGTGTCGGGATAGGCCAGCAGGTCGCCTTCGCTTGCCCGCTGCCATACCACTTTTGCCAGGTACTCGAGATTAACCTGGTGGCAAATACCGGTGCCTGGCGGTACTACTCTAAAGTCATCGAATGCGCCTTGGCCCCATTTCAGAAACTGGTAGCGTTCTAGATTGCGCTGCATTTCCAGTGCGACGTTCTGCTCGAAGGCTTCAGCGCTGGCAAATTTGTCGATGCTTACAGAGTGATCAATGACCAGGTCTACCGGTGACAGGGGGTTTATTTTCTGTGGATCGACGCCGCGTTTGACCAGCGCGTGACGCATGGCGGCAAGATCGACCACGGCGGGAACACCGGTGAAATCCTGCATCAATACTCTGGCGGGGTGATAGGCAATTTCCTGGTCTGAGCCGCCTCCGCTACTGGCCGCGAGCGTTTCGATATCTTCGCGTGTACAACTAACGCCATCCTCGTGGCGCAGCAGATTTTCCAGCAAAATCTTACTGCAGACAGGGAGCCTTTTGACGGCACTGTGCATTGCTAGTTCGCCGCCGTTAACGGCATAGTAAACGTAACTCTTTCCATTCAGTTGCAGTGTCGATAGTGTGTCGAAAGAGTTTTCCGAGGAGTTCATATTGATTGGCCTGTTCCGAAGAGGGAAGTCAAAGTATAGAGGATAAATAAATAACCAGCCCACAGCTCGAACGGCAAGCGGAAAATAAAGATGCCGTAGATATGGGGGCGCTTATACCCTATGGGGTCGGCTGTCAGGCTGTCAGGCTGCCTGGGTAGGCTGCAGCTCAATGTTGGCGTGCAGTTGTTTGGTGAAGTTGGGTGGAATTTCCAGCCGCTGCGCCAGCGCATCCAGGTATATACTGGAGTGAATCAGCGATTGATCCAGAACCATTGACGAGCACAGGTAAACTTCTGCAGCCAGTTCCGGGCAATCGACTATCTGACACAGCTCAGCAAGAGAGAGCGGGTTGGAGAGGGCATCGAACAAAACAGCCTTCTCTTCTGGCTCTAGCGTCATCTCAACGACCTTCGCCATCATGCGGCTTCTTTCGCTGGCATCGATGTGACCATCCGAATGGGCTGCCGTTATCATGGCCTGAACCAGCACCATAGCGCGGGACTGTGTCCCGTTGTCTGAAGGTTCGATGGCGAAGCCCTGCTGGGTTAGTCCCTGCCATTTTTCGGCGGTGCTGGCAGCCTGGGGTTCTGTGGCTGGATTCTCGTTACCCTTAGCCTGGTTGGCGGTATATCCCTGGTAGGCTTTCCATGCGACGCCACCCAGCGCTGCAATACCGCCAACTTTGAGGAGTGTGCCCGTGTGTTTGCGCACTTTTTTGTTAGTCATTAAGGCCCCGCCTACGGCGCCACCTGCAAATCCGCCCAGCACACCGCTGCTGCTAAGTCCGGATACGATTTTGTTGAAGTCCATAATATTTCCTTCCTTCCT
>JBLHSI010000139.1:0-8193 GCA_047626655.1 Halioglobus sp. | reverse complement strand
TTCCTGTAATGGTGCGCAGCTGCTTATCCGCGTCTAGCGTAGTGGAGACTGGGAGTAAACCCAGCCCAGTGCTAGTGCCTGCGGGACCTTCTAAGCCTTCGGGGTCGGAAATGTCCTGGCCGAGAATCTGATAGCCGCCGCAAATACCCAGTACCTTTCCGCCGTAGCGTAAATGTTTCTGTATCGCTTTGTCCCAGCCATTGTCTTGCAGCCATTGCCTGTCCTGGCGCACATTCTTACTGCCTGGAAGGATGATTAAATCAGCACCCGGTATTGCTTGACCCGGTCCGATGAAACTCAGATCTACCTGTGGGTGCGAGCGAAGAGCGTCGAAGTCAGTATGGTTTGATATTCGCCCCAGCACCGGCACTATAACCTTCAACGCATCATCGCTAACCTGCATTTGATCGATATCGATTGCATCTTCTGCGTCCAACTGCAGATTCATAAGGTAGGGCAACACGCCCAATACAGGTTTTCCTGTGTGTTCTTCCAGCCAATCAATACCAGACTGTAATAGAGATATGTCACCGCGAAAACGGTTGATAACAAAACCCACTACCCGATCTTGCTCACTTTTAGAGAGTAAGTTGAGAGTACCTGTAATGTGAGCAAACACGCCGCCACGATCAATGTCGGCGACGATAATCACAGGAATGTCCACCGCTTCGGCAAAGCCCATATTGGCGATGTCTCTATCTCGGAGATTAATTTCTGCTGGACTGCCTGCACCCTCCACCATAATTGCCTGATATTGGGACTGCAGCCGTTGCCATGATTCAAGTACTGCAGTCATCGCTGTAGTTTTGTACGCGTGATAGTCAGTCGCTTCCATATCCGCAGCAGCCTTGCCATGGATAATGATTTGCGCTTTAGTGTCGGAGGAGGGTTTGAGCAGCACCGGATTCATGTCGGTGTGAGTGGCTATATTGGAGGCAATGGCTTGTAGCGCTTGAGCGCGTCCAATTTCACCGCCCTCTGGTGTAACCGCACTGTTAAGTGCCATGTTTTGCGGCTTGAAGGGAGCAACACTGATACCCTTGCGCACGAGCACTCGGCATAAGCCGGTGACCAATATACTTTTACCGGCATCAGACGTGGTGCCCTGCACCATCAGTGCAGGGCTCTTTCGGACGCTAAAAGTCGACACCTTTCCGCGCCTTAATTCCCGCTTTGAAGCAATGCTTGATTTCTTTGACTTCAGATACGGTGTCCATAATTTCTTGCAGTGCTGAGCCACCTCCGCGACCAGTGACGACAACGCTCTGTCCTATCGGACGTGCCGTCAGAGCAGATAAAATCTCCTCTTCAGGCAAGTAATCGTAGGCCAACATATAAGTGATTTCGTCCAAAATGACCAAATCATAACTCGCGTCTTCCAACATAGGCTTTGCGACAGCCCATGTGTCAACTGCAGCAGCCATATCGGCGGTTCTATCTTGTGTATTCCAGGTAAACCCGGTTCCCATTTGATAAAAGTCTACCTCGGGGCACTTCTCCTTAAGGTAGATTTCTTCGCCGGATAGTTGAACGCCTTTGATAAACTGAACGACGCCTACTTTCTGCCCATAACCGAGTGCGCGCAATACCATCCCAAAGGCAGAACTAGATTTACCCTTGCCGTTGCCGGTGAGTAATATCGATACCCCGCGCTCGGTAGACGCCTCTTCAATACGGGCATCCACATTGGACTTCTGCTTTTCCATTGACGCCTTGTGCTTGGCGTTTTTGCGTGCTGATTCGTCGTCAGTTTTATCCATGTCAATTTCCTAGAAGGAGTACCTGACACCCACATAGCCTGCAGTGCCGCTAGTATTGTAAGTAAGAATTTCTTCGTATTCTTCGTCCAACAGGTTTTCTACCCGTCCATACAGCGCTAGGCCTTTCACAATTTCGAAGCTGGCGTTGATATCGACTACTTCATAATCATCCAGACTAGTACTGTCGTCAGCCATTGAATCATAAGAGCCTCGAACATTCATGCCAAACTGTAAGCGATCACCCATACCTTGCCAAGTGAAACCCAAGTTCGCCAAGTGTTCAGGGCGTCTTACGCGCTGCATTCCGTCGGTTTTTTCAGTATCGTTGTAGGTATAGTTTCCGGTTAGGACAACGGAGTCAAACAGCTGGAACTCGCCGATTAATTCTACGCCTGTTGAATCAGAATCGCCGCTACCTTGTAAGTAGCCAGAGAACGTGTCGAGGTCAAAGAATATTTCGTCGGTCACAGTTTGATCGAAATACACGGCCTCCAAGTAGAGCCCTGCATCACTATACCAACTTAAGCCCAGATCAAAACCTTCGCTGGTTTCTTCCTCTAGGCTCACATTGGAGGCCGGTGGGTAGGCAAATGAGCCGGCGTTGTAAGCTATCTCCGACAAGCTGGGCGCCCTAAAACCGGTGCCATAAGTGCTTTTTAGTTTGAGGTCGCCACCGCTGAACTCAAACACATAGGCGCCGCTGAGTCGGTAAGAGGTGTGAGTGCCAAAATCCTCATTGTCGTCGTAGCGTACGCCGGCCGTCAGGAACAGTGCATCGCCAAAACTCCCTTGATACTCGGCGAAATAGCCATCTTGATCGCGTTCGCGATTAACTGATCCATCATCGATTGTTTCAGTTTCCAGATCGACTCCATAGATCAAGCGTAAAGCATCACTAGGTGAAAAACTGCCCAGATAGCTCAATCGCTCCACTTCGCCTTCTGTCGCAAAACTAATTTGGCCTTCGGTATAGAATGTACGTTCGGTGTCATTGCCGCTGTATGCCAGTTGATGGGTAAAAGAGCCCAGCGTGTAGTCGGCAACGGCGCGCCATGACGATTGGTCAAAATCGTCATTACAATCGTCATTGTCTACAATGCCAAAGCAGTTGTCGTACTCGTTTTCACCATCGATATCATGGGCTACTAACTGCAGGCGCAAATCTTCAGTGACATTCCAGCCAACGCGACCGTGGAAGGTTGTATTGTCATAGCCGTCGTCATCGCTTGGTGCCAGGTCGGTAGTGCGAGCGTTGAACCCGTCGGTTTGAAAGTCAACTGCAGAGACAGCGAAGTCAACAGTTCCGTTGCTACCACCTAAATTAGCCGCTATTTGACTGGTGCCGTATCGGCCACCTTCTGCGCTTACTTGCCCGCCCAAACCGTCTTTTACACTGTCGGTTGTTATGTTGATAACACCGCCGGCGTCGGCGCCGTACAACAGGCCTTGTGGTCCGCGCAGTACCTCGACACGCTCAATACCGGCGCTCAAAATATTTTCGATACGAGGTCCTACCTGCGTACTGGAGGCATCAGAGATATCGATACCATCGAGCAACATCAATGTTCGGAAACCCTCTTCACCGCGTATGCGTAATGCGGTCGCTTTTCCTGGGCCGCCGCTGTTACTCACCGCAATGCCAGGTTGCGATCGCAATATATCGACTAATGAATTAAATCCGCGTTGCTGGATCTCGTCGCTGGTGATGACCGACACTGAAGTGCCAATCTTTCGCATGGCCATAGGTATTCTAGAAGAGGTAATGACAATCTCCTCTAGGTTTTCGATAGCAATAGCTGTGTGTGAAGAAATACTGGCAACTGCCAGTAAAGAAATAGGAATAAATTTGTTCATTATCATAGCCCCAAAAGCCTAAAAGTGGCGATTGAGGGAGGGTATCCAGGAGACGCGAAACCAGAGGTGCCGGGCGACCTTAAATGAAGCCCTCCGCTCCATCGTGGTGTATTTCATCGTTTCAGGCAGGTGTCGGGCTCACAGCGTTTGCTGTATACCGTTGCGGGGGCAGCGGTGGATTGTGCTCTAGAGCATCACCACACTTCCCATTTAGCCTACAAAAAAATCCCCAAATTGGGTTGCAGGCACCTGATACGCGGGGGCGACTCTAGGGGGTCTTCATTCAAATGTCAATATGGGGGAGGGCACGGCATGATCAAATCTACGATCAAAAAACCGTTCGATAGACTGATCCTGCAAGTGACAGCTCAGGGCGCGTAGTGAGCCTGAGTGAGCCGTAAGGAGTACTCTATCCTCTTCTCTTACATCTTCGGCACAAAGTATTTGATAACATGTTACCACTCGATGCATGAGTTGCGCTGCGGTCTCGCCGCCGGGAGGGGCAACGGTTTGCCAGTGTTCTCCCCAGTGTTGCATTGCGTCCGTATCATTGCGGTAAATCTCATCCCACGACCGTCCCTCCCATTCGCCGAAGTGTATTTCGCGAAGCCCAGTGGCACATTGGTAGGGAATTGAAAAAGTGTCGGCGAGGATGTTGGCGGTCTCGTGCGATCGCTGTAGGTCGCTACACCATATTTTGCTGGGCTTTGGCCCAGCCCAATTTTTTGCGAGTTCGAAAACGTGATCGCGACCTGAGGTGCTCAGAGCAACGTCTGTCCAGCCGAAACAGACGTCTGTAGGCAATTCTACTTGACCATGGCGCATCAGAGTGAGTAAGGGATGTGTAACTGGGGTCACGACGGCGACACCGCTAGAAAAGTAAGATAAATTGCAATTTCAACGATCTGATTGGTGGCACCTAGGCTGTCGCCGGTTACACCACCCAACCTGCTGCGGAAGTAGCGATAGCTAGCGAATGTGACAAGCAAAGCAATGAATAGCGCCAGCAAGCCTTTTTCGGGCGCGACTAACAAGACGATAATCGGGGTATACACACACGCGATCACAAACCGTTTTCGGTTGTTGATATCGGCAAATGCTGCCGCGCTGCCACCGCCCACATACACACAGTAGCGCAGGAGTGGCAGAGCCGACCATCGCGACAACACATGAGCGACAATTAATGCCCCGATGACATCAGTGGCTTGCATGGTAGACAGAGCGGCAAGCTTAAGTAGCAGTGCGAAAATAAGGGCTAGCGCACCGTAGGTACCGATGCTGCTGTCCTTCATAATACGCAGCTTATCTTCTACAGACCAACCGCCACCCATGCCATCGGCAGTGTCAGCTAAGCCGTCTTCATGCAGCGCACCAGTGCAAAGTAGGGTGACACCTACTGAAAGAAGAACAGCGACGGGCTGCGGCCAATAGAGGTTAGAACTATAAAATACAGCAGCAGCCAGGATGCCAATAAAAAGCCCCACTAGAGGGAAATAGAGCAACGGTTGTTGACCTTCCATGGGTCGGTTAAATGGTAGAGGGATTCGAGTGAGAAAAATGACAGCGCAACACAGCGCAGCGACTGAACCGCCGGTGCTTGACGGGAGTGAATCTCTCTTATTGTGTTTTTCGGACATAGGCTCTCTCGTTATGTTGGCGTCGGCGCTGTCGATATTTAATAGGGAGATTTATGGAGGTTAGAGAACTGCGACCTGCCCGATAAATTCATCTGCGAGATCAAACCAAATCGCAACAGTGCTCGGCCTCCTTGTGGTATCGGCCAAAGGCGCGTCCAAACGCCTTGTTTCGCCAGCCGATCATGTTCGTATATAGCGGTCTCTAGGGGCAGCAAAACCGAAATGAAAAACGGCGTTTTGAAGAGGTTTTCGTCTTTGTAGTAAGCGCGTAAAATACGAAACATCCATGTGCTGTTCTTGGGCAGTGTTAGGCGCGTATGGGCTTGCCAGGGTTTATCTTTCAACGCGGTGGTGGCGACAAACTGCGAAACAGAAGATACCGACCAGAGCCCAATATGGGGTGATAGTCGCTCGATCAGCCCCTGATCAGCCAGCGCAAAACCCAGCCGAATGCCCGCTAATCCAAAAAACTTTCCCAGTGATCGCAATTCGATCACGCCGGGCCATGATGCAGGATGAACGGGATGGTCAGCACCGTCTGTGGGCAGATTCGGAGTGTCTTGAAACGCGCCATCAATAATAAGCCAACCGTCGCGCCTAGCTATAACTTGCTGGCATTTGATCAGGCTATTTGGTGGCATTATTGCCGCTGTTGGGTTGTTGGGACTGATTAGCACTGCACAGTCGATATTCTCGGCATTCAATTTGTGTTCGAGTTCACTGGGGTTAAAGCCGTCGTACCATACCAGTTCATGGCCATGGCGCTGCCAGTTCCAGGCGTGCTCTCGATAGCCGACGTGAGGGATAGCGACTCGACAGGGCTTGCGCAATGCCGGCAATAGCTCAATGAAGGCTTGGCTTCCGTTAGCCGGCAGTATGTTCTGTGTTTGATAGTACGTTTTTGCCGCTTCCAGCAGCTGGAGGGTATGCTCGTCGGGTAGACGGTGAAAGCAGCTATCGGGAATACTGGGAATAGGATACGCATCCGGGTTGATACCGGTGGACAAATCTAGCCAGTTCTCTAGCGCTATGCCGTAGCGTTTGCTGGCCTGCTGTAAATCGCCACCGTGTTTAGGAGCCGCTAGCGGTGCCTGTTCATACTTTATCGGTTGCTCGGGTGCACGATTCATACGATAGTCCAATCCAGCACTAATATGCAGGCGATCCAGAGTAGCAGGGTGTGTTGCACCAGTGCCAACGTTCGTCGTATATCGCCACGCTGAGCGGGTTCTCCCGCACCCAGTAAGGGTCTGGACTGGTCATTACCATGGTAAATAGCGGCCCCTCCCAATAAAATATTTAGGCTTCCGGCGCCGGCTGCCATGACGGGTCCGGCGTTGGGGCTTTTCCAATCCGGCGCTTGAGTGAACCAACAGTGTAAAGCGCGTTTGAAATTCCCTAGCATCGCATAACTCAAAGCGACAAGCCGGGCAGGGCAGTAGTTTAAAATGTCGTCGGCTCTTGCAGCGGCCCAACCGAAAGCTAGATAACGGTCATTTTTGTAACCCCACATTGCGTCAAGAGTATTAACAGCGCGGTAGGTAATGACGGCGCAAAGTCCCGCTTGGTAGTGGCCATACGTGAGAACTGTGGCCAGGCAAAACCAAAACAGAGCAGCGAAAATGCTGTCACATCCGTTTTCTAGAACCGACTCACAGCAGGCTGCTGAAATGGCTCGTTCATCCAGAGATTGGGTATCGCGGCTCACTAGCTTCGATAGCTCAAACCTTGCATCGTCAAGGCTCCCTGCATTTAGTGCATCGCCAACGGCTTTGGCATGCTCCTTCAAGCTGCGTGGAGCAATGGCGATGTATATGCCTAGCACCACGACAAACTGCGATAGAATAATATTGTTCGCTGTGATGAGTATTAGCGCAAACAATGGGGCCAGAGTGATAAACAGCATGAGTAACAATGCAATCACACCATAGATTTTTCCTCTGTGCTCTTGCCACAGAAGTCGCTCGACCCCGCTAGCGATGTTGCCAAATCCGACAAGCGGATGATATTTGCGCGGTTCTCCAAATAGGTAGTCCATAGCGACCGCGAGTACGACGAGAAGTGAGATAGCGAATGTTCCGGTGAAAGTGAGAGGAGACTCTAATGAGCGCGCCGTTGGCTGTCAAATGGTGCGGCAAGAGGTACACTAGCGGGATGACTGTCGCGACCCCCGATACAATATCTGCCACCACCTTAGTTGAGATCCAGCAACGACTCGGGAGACCTCCGCGTGGATTGGAGGCTGTAGCGCTCTATGGTACCGATGGCGGTCCCATGGTCATTCGCGTTGCTTCCCTTGTCGAAGGTAAACCATTCCCTAACCTGTTCTGGCTGATCGATCCTGCGTTGGTGTATCGAATTGACTGTGACGAAGCGGGGGGGCTTATTCAGCGCCTTCAGAAGCGGGTGGATGCATGCCAGGAGTTGCGTGAGGCAATGGTGGCTGATCACTATGCGTTTATCGAACTGCGCAATCAATATATGAACCCATCTATAAAAAAGCAGCTGCATGAATTGCGCTACTTTGAACTGTTGCAACAGCGTGGTATCGGTGGAATTGCAGATTTCAGTCGCGTTCGTTGTCTGCATACATGGTATGCCGCTCATTTAATTGTCCCCAACACTATAGGTGGACTGTTGCATGAGTATTGGGCGGAGATTGACGGCGTAAAACCGGTTACTTGATGCCTTAATAGACCCTAGTTCCATACCCAGAATCGGAGAATGTTGAATATGCTTTTTCACAAAATGTTATCTAGTGCTGTTGCGATAGTTGTAATCACCCTGACCGCGTGCGGCGGCGGACCTGGCGGGGCTGGTGGGCATTCCTCGGCAGCCGCAGAACTCGCGAGCCGCAACTTAACGCCTTCGGACCCTGCAGTGGCGGCGATATATAATCGCAGTTGTCGCAACTGCCACACCATCGCCGCAACCGGTGCACC
>JBLHSI010000138.1:0-8199 GCA_047626655.1 Halioglobus sp. | reverse complement strand
GGCCCACGAATTTGCCGCGCTAAACCATTTAACGCCGCCCACGATGGAGCAGCCGCAATACAATTTGTTGGATCGAGAGCGTTTCGAGGGAGAATACGCCCCACTGTTTGAAAAATATCAGATGGGTGCCACCATCTGGTCACCACTGGCCTCAGGTGCACTCACCGGCAAATATCTCGACGGCATACCCGAGGGCTCTAGAGCTTCACTAGCAGGCTACGAATGGCTGAGGAAGACTATGGTGGACTCTGACCGCGGCCAGAGCAGGATGAAAAAGGTTGCGGCGCTCGCACCCATCGCAGAAGAGTTGGGGGTGAGTCTTGCCAACATAGCTATCGCCTGGTGCTTACTCAATGAGAACGTCTCTACGGTTATTCTTGGTGCATCGAAGATAGAGCAGTTAGAGCAAAACCTGGCGGCACTGGATGTTGCTCCTCTGCTGACGGACGATATTCAAGCGCGACTGATCGCTGCGGTTCAGTAAGGACTGCTGCGTGTACTTTCAAGTTAAGGCCTCGATCTTTATAGAATAGATCGGGCCTACTCCGCCCCGATTTACTTAGACCTCGCTAGAATCTGACAACCCCGCATCACAGCCATTACTAACCTTGTATAGCACTATCGAAATCTCAGGCTGGTTTATTTGTCGGTAGCCAATGATCCACTGTGCTGCGACCGTCGTATATTTGTTGACGCAGACTTATTCTGCTCTTTTAGCTAACTCCTTGAGAGGGATCCAACATGACATTCACTGGAAAACTGATTTCAACGATAGCCCTGTGTGGCGCAATCTTTGGCGCTACAGTCGTCAGCGCCGGCCACCACGAGAGTGGCGAAAGCATGGCCCAACCCACCATTGTCGAGATAGCGGTCGGCAACCCGGACTTTTCAACGCTCGTTGCCGCGTTACAGGCGGCAGAACTGGTTGATGCGCTCTCTGGAGAGGGTCCTTTTACTGTTTTCGCACCAACCAACGCAGCCTTTGCTGAGTTACCAGCGGGCACACTGGAGATGCTCCTGCTGCCCGAGAACAAGGATAAGCTCGTCGCCATCCTGACCTATCATGTTGTGTCTGGTAAGGTCATGGCGGCCGACGTGGTGACACTCTCAGAGGCTACCAGCTTGCAGGGTGACACCATCGCCATCAGCGTTTCTGACGCTGGGGTTATGGTCGATAGCGCGGGCGTGGTAACCACCGATATAGAGGCATCTAACGGTGTGATCCATGTCATCAATGCGGTGATCTTGCCCAAGTCCTAACGTGCGGTAATACCGGCGGCGGCCAGTGATGGGCGTCGCTAATTACGGTGATGGTTACTGGCTTATTACGCAGTGCCGTCATGCTTCCAAGCGCTACCAGTGATTGGTGCCAGGAGCGCCTTTAATAGGGCCTGCAATACTACCCGTAACCCAGCCGCCGTAAAAATCACCGGGCTGAGGGGTCACCCTTTCGCCGTTTACAAGGCAGGCAATGCGGCCGGGATAGAATGAAATACAACCATCAATTTTGCTGAAGTGTTCACTGGGGTTCTCGTAGCTCCATGCCACGACAGTCGCATTGGGATCTGATGCCAGAGCCCAGTAAGTAGCTTCTCCTTTCCACTCGCAATAGCTGTGATGGGCAGTTTCGACAAGCTGCGTCCAATCGATATCGCTACCTGGAATGTAGTAAGTAGGCGGGCTGGCAGTTTCCAGAACACGCAGACTCGAAAGTGAGCTGGCGATAGTGTGATTGTCAGACATGACTTCCACCAATGCATCGCTGTGAACCAGAGCGGGAGGGCGGGGGTAGTCCCACACCGACTCTTGTCCGGGTCCGGGCTGTTCTGCAAATTCTGGGCGTTCTTTGCCGGTGTAGTTCCACATGGTGAAGTACTCGTAGCTAGTGTAGTGAATATACGGAGATTACCGCTAGCAGGATCACTCTTTCTGTCGTCCCTTCGGGGACGTTATCCGGCGGTGATATCGAGTCGGAGGCTGTGATGCCAGTTTGCTGTAAAAAAGTCATAGTACCGATGTTGTATTGCTCGATAGATGATGTTGTGGAAGTCTTCGAGATCGTACCTTATTCTGCACAATGGGATATGGGCTAAACGCAGGTAGTGTTTTATGGGGATGAGATTTTGAGTAACGAGTTACTAAGTGTGATGCTGGCTTCAGGTTCCGCGCAGAGGCTCACTCTATTGAGTCAAATTCTTCCGAAAACTAGAGTGATCGTTAATCCAACTGGAATTGACGAAGCGCGATTTCACGAACTCGGGCCAAAGGCTAGATGCAGTCAACTCGCGCATGCGAAGGCCAGTGCGGCAGTTGAAACGTTAGGAGGCAAGCCTGAGGTTTCATTTGTTATTGGTGCCGATACGGAGGTGATCTGTCGAGGCGTTGAACTTGGCAAACCTTTGTGTGAAGAGGAGGCTCGGGTCATGTTGGAAAGTTTGCGTGGTGCCTCCCATGAAGTGGTGACAGGTGTGTCGGTGTTCGACGTACAAATGGAAAGATGGATCGACTCTACCGAGGTTACGACCGTGCACTTCAAAAATTTCCCTGAAAGTATGCTAGAGGCGTATCTTGGATCTAACGAATGGCATGGCAAGTCGGGAGGTTATGCACTGCAGGGAAGAGGGGTTTTACTAGCGGCGGGTATACAGGGGAGTTACAGCAATGTCGTCGGTTTACCCTTGGAGAGGTTAGGCGAAATATTATTTGAAGAATTTAACTGTGACATAGGTTGATGACACTCGATTCATATCGGTAGAACGGAAAATGCGAGGGATCGTCATCTTTTGGCATCTCCAGTTACTCATTTATCGGTGTATTTATCGCTGTCGATAACGCAGCGCTGATCCTCTAGGAAAGTACGCACGCCATCATCGAACTCGAACTCGAACTCGAATTCATCTCTCTCGACGTTCTGTTTGGACTTTCGGCTCTGGGGGCCATTTTATGGCCGAAATGCAATGATTAGGCGGGCTTCAGCGTCGATCTGCATGACTGGAAGTCACGGGATATTCTTAGGATGTAGTCTCTGGGATAGACCAGCGGCACGGCCCGCCATTCAGCTGGAAGCCGACTCGGCTGCCTCGGGAGGATTGATCGATCCATCAAACAGTTTCTGGCACAGTTCGCGCGGCATGCCCTCTTGCTCCATTCGGTCCACAATGCCGCCGGGGTCGCACATGTCCGCCTTAACCAGTAGGCATAATTCACTGAGCAGGTTAGCCCAGTGCAATGCTCTTCCCGCGTCAGACATCTCCGGGGATTTGTTGGTGACGCTATGATCTCGAAAAGCGATCATTAAGTTCGCCGGAAGGCCCCATTGTTTGCCGACAAAGAACGTCGCCTGTCGGGAGGTATGCTCAATTATTGCCTTGAACCTGCGCGAGCCTGGCATCAAACTGGGATCACTGTCTTTTATGGCGTCAACGATTACGCTGAAGGCGACTATTTTGCCTATATCATGCAGTAATCCAAGTAAAAATCCGTCAAACGGCTCCTCACCCTGAGACTCAAAGATTGCGGCACAAAAGGCGGCCGTCTCGTGTGAATGCTCCCATATAATATCGCCAAACAATTTGAAATAGACATGATGTACTTGCATCATGGGTTGGAGCATTAGCCGCACCGCCATCTTATTGACTTCTTTCTGTCCCAGATGAATAACGACCTGCCTAACGCTGGACATTTTGTTATCTCGACTTCGTTTGAATGCCACACTGTTGGCTAAAGCGAAGAGGTCATGGGTTAGACCGGGGTCCTGTTCAATCGTCTTGCTCAAGTCATCTGTTGCGCCATCTTTGGCCAACAAGTCCAGTACTTTTGTCACGATGACGGGCAGGCGCGGAATGTATTCTTCCGGAATTGATTGGTCTTTAATCATCTGAGTAAGCTGGGCACAAATGCTTTTTTCGAGCTCATTCATGCTTTCGTCACGGTCGCTCCTGAAGCTGAATATCAAGTCATAGAATGCGCGGGAAACGGTGGTAGGGTCGTGCAATAGGGGCTGGGAGGTATTATCTTCCTCGTAGACGACAATAGAGGGCTCGGAGTCTGCCTCGACAATCTTCTCCTGGGGATCGCTGGAGGGATCGCCGTTGTCGCAGGGCTCTGTCGCTTTTGATTTTTTAAAGAAAAATATGGCTGAAAGCCACTTCTTAAACATGAATTTCACTCTCATAGTCTGAATTTTGGTTATGGTGTGTTCGATCCTATATTGCTCCGATCCCGCATTGCAACAGGCGTTGACCTTAATGTGGCAATTCTCATGTAATCATTTGCCTAGCGCTTGTTCAAGCGACTAAAGCGCGGGGTACTGACAAGTTAACTTACTTATACTCGAAAAGTGGAATTTCAGAGCGATTAAATCAGGGTGGTGCGGTTCAAAAGTGGGTGCTGATGAGGAAGTTTAGGTTACTCAAGCCCAGATTGTGTAGCTCCAGCCCATGACCTTAAGGTAACTTGGCAGAACCTCCACGGAACCTGTAGGCCGGCTCCATAAGCGAAGGGTTCCGCCAATTTACAATACCGGCCGCACAGTGGAAATATCAAGATTTTACTGCGGCCCGCCCAACTGTTGGTACTGGAACTGCTGCAAGGCTTCACAGACTGAATCCTCGCACTCCGCGGCCGCCGACGCCGACCATTGCAGTTCGTCATTGAGCAGATTGAACCAGGCGAAAGAACCCTCTCCCAACAAGTCAGTTACCCGCAGCGTCAGCGTGGGCAGTTGCCAGGCCGCGAGCGCCAGGTCGGGTATCCCGGGCTGCATTAACTCATAGTTGCCAAACAGCAGGAACGGTGGCATTTGCTCTCTCGGTCCCAGCCCATTCTCAAACTCGAGTTGCTTATAGACACCGCGCAGCCCGGGCAGGTGATCACCAAAGTAAAGCACCACAGTAGGACGCTCTCGAGAGCGCACGAAGTCTGCCAGCCGACCCAGCTCACGATCAGCGCTGCGCAGGTGGAATAAATACTCGCGAAGTATGCGGGCATTTTTACCACGGAGCTGCTTTGGTACCGGGATAGCCTTGACCTCGCCCGCTGGTAGCCTGGGCTGGTTACCGTAAGGGCCGTGTGACTGCATGCTGATGGCAAAAACAAGCTGTGGGGGGCGCTCAGCAGATTCATTCAGCAGTTTCACCACCGCATCCGTGAGCACATCGTCCGCGTTAAAATTTCCGACTCGGTGCGCATTTTCAAGTTCATCAATACCGATCCACCGCTGGAAGCCCAGGTTCCTGAGTGCTACCGGGCGACGCCAGAATCCGCGCTCGTGATTGTGTACGGCTGTGGTTTCGTATCCCAGCGCGCGCAATTCCCAGGCAAGGGAATTGACCGGCACGTTGGTCAGCGACATATAGGGAAAGTGGTGCTCAGGCACCCGGGCCATTGGCACACCGGTGAGAATCTCAAACTCAGTGCGGATAGTCTGGCCAGCAAAGGTGGGCACGGTAATCGAACCGTTGGTATTGTCAGCTGCCAACCTACAGTATTCGGGTGTGTGCTCGCAGGAATCGATATCCCGAAAAATTCTGGGATCAATAAAACTTTCGCCCAACCAGATAATCAGGTCGGGCGCTGCTGGCTGAGAACCCGGCGCAGGCAGTTGATAACGCTTGCGTGCCTGAGCCAGTACCGCCGCATCGGCTACCGGTGTTTCCAAGGCGTTCATCAGCAGCGCATCCTGAACCAGATAAGCGGCCAGCCCCATGTGGGTCAACGCAGGGTCTACCTTCCAAGGCGCCTGGCGCAGCTCAACATAATGCTGCTCAATAGGCTCATACACGATAAAGACTGACAGCAACGCAAATACCAGCAGCAAAGCCCGCGAGCGCAAGTGCAACCGAGGTTTTTCCCATCGAACCAGTGCTATCAAAGTCACGAGAGAGACAGCGAATCCGAGCGCTGGCAGCCAACCCATATAGCGCAGCACAAGCTCTGGAGAAACCAGCGCCTGCCCCGCAATCAGCGAATCTGTAGCGCTCAGCGGCGCGCCCATGATGGCAAGCTTTTCATCGTTGACGAATCGAACAGTAGCGATAGCGGCAGCCGTTAGCGCGAGGCTGCTGACAATACGGCCCAGCAGACAATACAGCAGCAGAGCCAGCCCCAGCACCGGTAGCAGGTTGGCCAATACCAGGTCGACCTCTTGCCACAGGTCATTTTCCGGCGGCAACATGAGTGTTTCCAACAGTAGGCTGCCGCCAATTATCAGCAATAGATGCCGCGCTATGATGAGGCGGTTACTCGGCATTCAGTGACCAGACAATCAGGCTGCCCAACTCCCCGTAACCAATATCATCGGCCATACTATGAATGATATTAGGTCGAGAGCGTTGTGGTGCATCACTCGATGAGCAGCCAATACCCGCCAATGACAATGAGAACGCCGATAAAATAGCCACGGCAATTGTTCCGAGGTGTTGACGATAGAACATAATGGGTTTCTTTTAGTAAGAGTTACCGAGGAGGTTATGCCTTTTACAACGAAAGATCGAGCTGCGGCGAATATAAAGGTCACAGAATTATTATCAGAGTAGCTTGAGCCTCACAGGCTGATAGAACTGGAGGGTGCTGGCAAGTTAAAAGCCTCTAACTGATAGAATCAGCGGATGAATACTTATAAACACCACCGATCTCCGCCCGATATCATTTCCTACGCTGTCTGGCTCTACTATCGCATCAATCTCAAGCGCGTGGTGACAGCCACCGAGATATAGAAGACCTCCTTGTTGAATGGGGCATCACCGTATCCAGAGAAGCCATCCGCCTTTGGTGTATCAAGTTTGGCGCGCGGTAGACCAAGACGGTGAAGTGGTTGATGTCTATTTGCAGGGGAAACGTGATGGCGCAGCTCTTAGAGAGTTGATCCCCCAGGCGATCCGCAGTACTGAGCAGTATGAAAACAATCGGGCTGAGTAATCGCATGAAGCGACCAGAGTCAGGGAGCGAGGGATGCGGAAGTTCAAGTCTGTCAGGCAGGCTCAGAGATTTTTGGGTGCACATGCTGCAGTTTCCAACCTATTCAATTTCCGTAGGCATCTGGTTCGCGCGGAACATTATCGGAATCTTAGGATGAGTGCGTTCGCAGAATGGAGCAGAGAGATTGCTTGATAACAGAGGCAGGTTTCGCAGAGCTCAAAAAGTTAACTTGGCAATACCCGCTTACTAATTAGGCGCGACAAGTCATCAATGTTGGTTTTACTCTTTCTGTTTGATCGCTGCGCCCATTGCTCCGACCACTCAAGTAGTGGCAGTAGATGGCTGGCCAATGTTGCTCCGTGTGTCGACAGTGCATAGCCGTTTTCATTGTGCTCGATTAGCGACTGTTGTCTAAGTTCTTTCAGTCGGCTATTGAGTACCGTAGGAGAAACGTCTGCACATCGACTGCGCAATTCTCGAAAGGTTAACTTATTTTCGCGCAGCTCCCATAAAATTCGCATGGTCCAACGCTGCCCAAGAATATCAAGCAACACCATTATGGGTCTGCCGGTAGCCGTGGCTTTAGACGGTTTGCCTGGAAGATTGGTTAATTGCTTCATCCTTTGTTGATGCTACATTTTTAGTAGCAAAGGTAGACTATTATGACTAATACCCTAAAACCCATTTCCCAGCCATATTCATCTGATATCAAAGCCATTTTAGCTCAGTATCCTCAAAGTGATGGCTATTTATTGACCTTGTTTCGAACTTTTGCCAATAGCGTAAGATTCCTTCAAAAGGGCGTCCCTAATCTTCTCGACAAGGCGAGTCCGCTAACGCTTAGAATACGAGAAATTGTTATATTGCGGGTTACGCGAACAAACAATTGTGAGTATGAGTGGGGCGTGTATGTAAGTGTATTCAGTGCGGCGGCGAAGCTGACTGATGATCAAATTAGGGCCACAAGAAATAGCGAAATAGATCACAGTCTTTGGTCGTTGCAAGAGGTGACACTGTTAACAGTAATACATCAGCTCTGCGCTACAGGTAAGCCTTCAGAAAAAGTATTAAAGGCATTTCAGAGTGATTGAACAGTTGAACAGCAGTTGGAAATATTGGCGCTATGCTGCACTCATCACACGGTAAGTTTTGTTGCCAATACCGCGTGCGTAGCCAACGAGTCTTTTGCTGCTAGTTTTCCATAACAGTTGTCGTAGCTATCTATTGACTCATTTCACTTTCTTACCTCGTTTGCGCTTCTCCAGCGGCTATGGAAAAACT
>JBLHSI010000137.1:0-8311 GCA_047626655.1 Halioglobus sp. | reverse complement strand
GTTGCAGTGGCAGTTTTTCCTGTCCTATATCAAAGCGCAAAATCTCAGGCTCGCGAATCTGGGTACGTAAAAGTGGCACAGCTTGAGTCCAGCCGCCATTTTCGCCACCGGGTTCAAGGCCCAGTTGTTCAAACTCTTTAATCAGATATGAAACGGTTTTCTCTTCGCCCAGCCCGCCGGGAGCTCGTCCCTCGAATTCGTCAGAAGCCAGTACTTTAACGATTCTCGAGAGTTGCTTGGCCTCTATCTTGAGAGAATCATTTTGTGCTTGAGAGGGCAGGGTAAACGTCATCAAAAAAGCGGTGATTAAAGTCAGACGGAAAGACATAGTGGTTACTCTGGCAGTCGTGTTCGGTTAAAGGGTTGGAGCATCGATCTAAATCATTCGTCAGTCTAGGTAGGATTGCCCACAAGTACCACTGATACTTATTCGGTGAACTCTTTTCTCAGTGCCACGCTGTGTTCACCAATGGCCGGCACCGGTAAACTTGGGGTGGACTCGTCACCAAACTGTACCCCCGCTGCTATCAATGACAGTTCCCCGCTAGGTGAGTTTACGGTTAGCTGCTGTAACTGCGGATGCTCGAGCACAGCTTGCAGGTCGTTAAGGCGACCATACGCGATGTCTGCATTGTCCAGACGCTCAACCAGCTGCTGTTGGGTGTAGACAGCAAACCGTTGGTTAATTTCTTCATCGAGCACGGCCCGATGTATCACTCGGTTGGCGTTGCCACTGAATCTTGGGTCTGACGCGATAGATTTATCGTTGAGCAGCTTCTCACAGAAGTCAGACCACTCGCGTTCGTTTTGAATCGAAATCACCAGCTTTTTCCCATCGCCCGCGGTAAATACGCCATACGGGGCAATGCTAGGATGTTGCATGCCTACTCGGGAGGGAGTTTTCCCTCCGTAAGTAAAGTGCAGCATAGGTACGTTCATCCAGTCCGTCATTACGCCAAACAGGGACGTTTTTATGTGGGTGCCAGTATTCCTCTTGGACCTTGCCAGCAGCGCCCGTAAAATTGCCGAATAGGCAGTGAGCCCTGTGGCAATATCGCAAATTGAAACCCCCACTCTGGTCGCTTCGTCACCATTCCCTGTAATAGCGCTTAGACCGCTCTCCGCTTGCACGAGCAAGTCATAGGCCTTCATGTTCGCGTATTCGCCGCTCTCTCCGTAGCCAGAGATACTGCACATTACTAGCATTGGATTAATGGTCTTCAGTGATTCATAGTCCAAACCCAATTTGGCTACGGCACCCGGTTTTAGGTTCTGAATAAACACATCGGCACTGCGAATTATATTTAGCAGTAGCGTTTTGTCTGCCGTATTTTTGATATCCAGACAAAGCGATTCCTTGCCGCGATTGAGCCATACGAAGTGAGCGCTCTCGCCGTGCACAATGTTGTCATAGTGGCGTGCGAAGTCGCCTTCTTTACGCTCGATTTTTATCACTCTGGCGCCCGCTTCAGCCAGCAGGTTGCTGGCATAGGGTGCCGCCACCGCTTGCTCCAGTGCCACAACTACAAAACCATCCAAATCAGCCATGGGGTATAACCTCGGTTATCTTTCTTTTGGCGTAGATTGCTGAAGTTTGTTGGCCTTTTTCGTGTGTAGCAGACCATATAGGCTAATCAGCAACCAAAAAATTTCGATAACAAACGACGATAGATTGAAGGCGAAGTAGAGTGACACCAAAATGAGTACGGCCCCAATGGCATTGCATAGGCTATAGGCGGCAGACTTACTATCTACTTTGTCTATCTGTAGTAGCAAATAACTGCCTAAGATCAGGGCTACACCTATGTTGCCCACAAAGTCATACCATTGGTAATTCATAACGCATCTCGGTTTGTTGTAAATATTCATCAAAGAGAGGGTAGGTCGGGAAGAATCCAGTTATCCGACTCATACGGTATTATCACTCTTCATCGCTGGAAAACGCAGCAAAGAGACCGCGCATGACTTCAAGTAGATAGGCGGTACTCGCGCCAAATAGAATGAGTCCACCCATCGCTTCAAAAGGGGCTAATAATCGCCACTGTTGCGATAGAGTTAAATCTCCGTAGCCCAGAGTTGTTGCCGTAACAGCGGAAAAATACAAGGCCGCCTCAAACTCGCTAAACTCTCCCAGTACCAAATACACCGTCGCCCAGGCCCAAATTTCCAAGGTATGCAATGCAATAACAACCAATACAGCGGTCACGACAACGAGCATCAGGCGCATTCTGGGACGCATGCGATCTTCAAACTTTGCTAGGGCACGCAGCCTAAGTATCGAGTAGGCGAGCCCGGCGACATGAAAAATAACGCATGCAATAATAATGGTGGTGCCGAGTATCAGGTTAATCTGTAGCATGCTATTTCTCGGCGTGGGGGCAAAAATGGGCAATAGTGAGTGTGCTAGATGCAGCCGCCTATTGCTCTGTAGGTAACAGAATATCGTAATTCATTCGAGTTTTCATGCGCTTATCTTGCCAGCGAATCTCGACCACGTAATACTAGCGAGCAAACCTCTGGCGGAAACTATCTATGAGTATGTTCGGATCGGCCATCGTATTTCTTGGCGCTGCAGTTGTTGCCGTCCCCATCTTCAAGCGGCTGAAGCTGGGTGCCATACTGGGCTATCTCGTTGCTGGGGCCGTCATTGGGCCTTCGGTACTAAACCTAGTGAACGACCCTAATACTATTTTGCATCTTGCAGAACTGGGTGTTGTATTGCTGTTGTTCCTCATTGGTATCGAATTAGACCCCGATAAACTCTGGCGTATGCGCAGTGCTGTGCTGGTGACAGGCGGGGGACAGATGCTCATTACTTCGGTGCTCGTCACCGGCGGTTTGTATTTTGTGATTGGCGATTGGTCTAACTCTATTGTTATTGCGCTTGCTGTCGCGCTGTCATCTACCGCTTTTGCCATACAGCTAATGAACGAACACCGGATTCTTAAGACGCCGCCCGGTCAGCAAGGTTTCGGTATTCTTCTCATGCAGGACTTGGCAGTTATACCCGTTTTGCTACTGGTGGAGGCGTTGGCAATAGCGCCATCTAGTGATGCTCCAGCTTGGTATGTCGGCTTTGGCGCTATCGTCGCGGTACTGGTTGCGGGCAGGTTCTTAGTCAATCCCTTTTTGCGCTTGATCTCGGCCTATGGCAGCACCGAAGTGATGACAGCGGCGGCCTTACTCATTGTGCTTGCAACAGCGTTGGCTATGGAAGAAGCGGGTTTATCGATGGGCATGGGGGCATTTATCGCCGGAGTGTTGTTGGCTAATTCTTCTTTTAGGCACCAGATGGAAATGGAAATAGAGCCCTTTAAGGGGCTGCTGCTGGGCTTGTTTTTTATCGCTATCGGCATGAACTTGGACTTGGGCTTATTGGTGAAACAGCCGTTGATGATTGTAGCGGCGGCGCTTGCGCTGTTGGTCGTTAAAGCGACGATTATCTGGTTACTATTGCGGGTGAATGGCCAAAGCTCCAAAGATGCATGGCACGTAGGACTTATGCTGTCTCAAGGTGGCGAATTTGCTTTTGTCATCATGGCGCAGGCGGCGGGTAATGGGCTTATTGATCCCCTCTTGGCCAGCCAAGTGACATTAATAGTAGGCATTTCTATGGCACTCACTGCGCCTGCGGTGATTTTACACAGCCAATTTTTCAGTACAAAGAATTGCCCTAAGGTCTATGACGAGTCGCGTGATGAGGATGAACCTGCGGTTATCATCGCTGGATTCGGGCGCTTCGGACAAATAACAGGCAGAATATTGGCGGCCAATAATATTCCCTTTACGGCATTGGACAATAATGCGGAGCACATCGAGTTTGTTAAGAAATTTGGTAACAAGGTATTTTACGGCGATGCCAGTCGTCTCGATCTTCTAATCACTGCTGGCATTGAGCATGCGCGCGTATTGCTGATAGCGATGGACGACGAAGAAGCGGCGTTGCGCTTGGCAGCGTTAGTGCGAGATAAATATCCCGATATTCGTGTGGTGGCTCGTGCACATAATCGATTCAGTGTGCAGCTCTATCGACAGCTAGGCGTACAGGCGGTTGTGCGTGAGCTAATGGACGGTAGTATTTCGGCGGCTGACCAGGTCCTTAGAGAGTATGGTTTTACGGATATAGCCTCAGATAACATGGTGCATATTTTTGAGCATCACGACGCTGAAATGATGGAAAACACCATTGAAAGCGGAGACGATATGGAGGCATTGATTGATCAGTCGCTTTATAGCCGCGATCAATTGGCCAGTTTATTTGAGCAGGATAAGAGTGATGTTCCCCCCACGAGTTAGGGCAAGAGACAGAGACATATGTGTGGCCGATTTCACAATCATGTAGAGGCAATGCACCAGGGGGTTGATGTGCTTAATAAGTGGCCTGAGGGCCACGCAGTGGGCTTTAATATCTCTCCAACACAGTCAGTTCCTATTGTTTTAGAAAGTGCTACGGTGTCGGCTCGATGGGGGCTTGTGCCTAAATGGGAGAAGAGTTTTTCGACTAAATACCCTACTCACAATGCGCGATTAGAAACCGTGGGAGATAAACCTAGTTTTCGCTCGGCTTGGAAACACGCGCGCACCTGTTTGATTCCAGCCGCAGGTTTTTACGAGTGGAAAAAAGAAGGTTCTATAAAGCAGCCATACTACATTCACAATCCCAATGGGCTATTGGTGTTTGCCGGGTTGTGGGAGAGTTGGAACCACCAGATATCGTTTACCATTTTGACCACTGACTCGCGCGGGGCAGTTGCTAATCTTCACCACAGAATGCCGGTCATGCTCGATACCGCAGACGCCACTGAATGGTTGTCCGTCGGACTGGCTAGCCATGAGTTGCTAGAAAAATCTGAGGTGGTTGAAGCGCTAGAGTATTATCCAGTGAGTACGCAGGTGAATAACTCAAGGAGTGTTGGGCTAATGTGCTCACAACGACTCACCGGTTCAGCGGGGCCCAATCAGACGCTCGATTTCTAAGCCATCGGATAGCCATCGACCATATCCGCCTCGACCACTTCTATCACCGTAGGCAGCTGGCGCTTGCTAGCAGCGACCAATTGCAATTTTAGCTCATCAAGACTTGTCACCCTGCTCACCTCGCAGCCAAAGGCTTTACCTAATGCAGGGAAATCGGGGGTGTAAATGTCGACGCCAATTAGCGGGATGTCACCGTCTTTCATAAAGCGCTTTATCTCGCCATAACCGTTGTTATTCCATATCAAGAATATCACCGGGACCTGCGCTTCAACGGCACTGGCCAGTTCTCCTATGGTGAATTGCGACGCGCCGTCTCCGATTAGACCGATCACGGGGAGTGCGGGGTTGCCCAGCTTTGCGCCTATTGCAGCGGGTATGGCATAGCCTAAAGTGCCGAAGCCACTGGCCGAATGGAAATACCGTCTCGCGTGCTCGGTTTCGTAGTTTAGCCAGGCGTAGTAGGTGGGCTGAGTGGAGTCACCGGCAATAATTACCTGAGGTAAAACCTCGCGAATAGCATCAAAAAATGCTTCATACTTGGGGCTGCGTTGGCTAGTGAGCGTATTGCGCAGTGCTTCTGCTCGCGCTTCTCCGTCTTCGGTTACTGCTTTAAATTGGCCCAATGCAGACACTATTGCCTGTACCGCCAGCTTAGCCTCGCTATGGATGGCCAAGTCAGCTTTAACGTTGCGAGTGAGCTGTCTCGCATCGATATCTACCCTGATCAGTTGGCCGGAAAATTGCACTGCGCCCTGGAAAAAGAAATCATAGTCTGTTTCACCAAATTCTGTGCCAATCGCCAGCACCACATCTGCCGCCAAAAATTCTTCTCGTACGGCGCTGCATGAGCCCGAACCGCCAACACTTAAAGGGTGCGAGTACGGTAATACTCCCTTGGCGTTGACCGTGTTTACCACTGGCGCGCCCAGCATCTCGGCAAGCACAGCTAATGCTTCCGATGCCCCTATTGATCCTCCACCAAGCGCAATAAGAGGGCGAGTGGCCCCCCTTAAAAGTTGCACAGCTGCTGCTACGGCTTTTGGAGCTGGCGCCGGAGCGCTTGGCAGGGCAAAAGGTGTCATATCGATATGGCCTGCTTGCGCAGTGATAATATCCATGGGAATTTCGATATGCACAGGGCCGGGTCGCTCACTATTAAACACAGTGAATGCTCGGGCTATTACCTGAGGTAATTCATCGGCGCGCAGTAAGGTATGACTAAATATAGAGACGCCACTCACCAAATTTCGCTGATTAGGAAGTTCATGTAGGCGACCTTCTCCCAGTCCTAGTTGGTGGGTATTGTTGACCGACGAAATAACCAGCATAGGAATGGAATCTGCTAAAGCCTGGCCCATGGCAGTGGCGATATTCGTCATTCCCGGCCCGGTGATGATCAGGCAGACACCGGGCTTACCGGTGGCGCGCGCGTAGCCATCCGCCATGAATCCGGCGCCTTGTTCGTGTCGTGGCGTAATGTGCGCAATTGCAGTCTCTGGGAGGCCGCGGTAAAGCTCTACCGTGTGTACGCCCGGTATTCCAAACACGGTTTCGACACCGTAGCTTTCTAGTATTTTAACCAGTGCTTCGCCGCAAGTTGGCATTTCAACGCTCCTGATGAGGTCTGGGCTTGCGAGCACAAAATACGACCTTGTGGTTCTCTGCTGCATACCCTATTGCGGGCATCTTATCAGGCTATCGTCAAACCGCCGAATCCAAATCCACTATTTGTTTTTCGACTCAGTGGGGGTGGGGGCTAAGCAGGTAATACTGCGTTCGCCACCGAGCTATCTATTGCTGATATTAGTCTCGTAGCGACGTTAGCATCTCATGGCCCCAGCCCATCAGTTTGTTATTTTCAAACACCAGGGGGGTGGTTTCATCTTTAGTCGTATCACCGTCAGATCTAACATGGTGAGTTCGGTAGAATAGGACGCTATACTCTCCTCCTTCTTGGACAAAGGCCTCCGAGAAGCTGGGTGTGTCCAATTGCATGAGAACGGCACTGCGCTGGGTACCAAGTGATAGTTCACTGATGTATTTGCGGTTTGCTTGCTGTTTGTTTTCCCAATTACTGTCCCAGTCGTGACCTCCATTGATGCTAATACATCCGCCCAGAGAGGCTATCAGTAGAGTGAGTGTTGTCAGTTTTAGTAGAAATTTCATGGTGAAGTCCTTGGAATGATATCGAGTTGAGTTTTTGGGGTTGCATAGTGATATACAACACTATATCACCATAGTGATAATCACATACTAATGCAAGCGTGATCGATAAATGAGTCGAACGTGAAGGGAATGATTATGTCGGAGCAGTACATACAAGCCAACGGTATCAAGTTAGCTTATGAGGAATTTGGCGATCCGGATAGGCCCGTTATTCTGTTGATAATGGGCTTGGCAACGCAAATGATCGCTTGGCCGGTCGACTTCTGTCGAGGTTTGTCTGAGCAGGGCTATCGCGTGATCCGCTTCGATAATCGCGATATTGGCCTATCTGAAAAAATGGAAGGGCAGTCGGTTCCCGGTATTTTAAAGCTGGCAGCTTATTCGCGCTTCAATCTGCCCTTGCAAGTCCCCTACACTCTTCGCGATATGGCGCGGGATGCCATTGGTCTACTTGACGCGTTAGACATTGAGGCCGCTCATGTGGTGGGCGCCTCCATGGGAGGTATGATCGCGCAGCTAATGGCGGGGTTGTACCCCTATAGAGTCTTGTCACTCACTTCCATAATGTCTACCAGTGGCCGGCGGTCTTTGCCTGGCGCTGACCCCAAGGTGGCGCTGCATATGGTGCGACGTCCCACCGCGAGTGATCCGGTAGCGGTGCAGAAGCACGCGATGCGCACATGGCGGCTAATTGGCAGTCCCGACTACCAGCCTAGCGATGAGGCTCTGCGCGAAAAACTCGAACTTAGCGTCAATCGCTCCTTCTATCCAGCGGGCCATACTCGCCATATGGCAGCCATTATGGCCAGCGGCGATAGAATCGAAGTGTTAAAGAAAATCATTGCCCCAACCCTTGTCATTCACGGCAAGAAAGATGCTCTGGTGCCGGTGGCAGGTGGGATTGATACGGCTAAACATGTGAAGAATTCGACCTTGGAGTTGTTCGATGGTATGGGCCATGACCTCCCTGCGCAATTACTCCCTCGATTTATTGAGTTAATTACCGCTCACGCCGACAAAATAGCGCACCACAGCATGCCAAAAGCGTCGGCTTAATCTAACAAAGGCGCGCGCCTAAACGCAGTTTTCGCTTATACTTTAACAACGGCACCAATACGGAAAGCAGCATGAGTATTCGCTTCGTCGACAAAGGAAACACCGAGAAACT